>DKER01000082.1 GCA_002452555.1 Fidelibacterota bacterium UBA6817
AGTATTTGCGGGCTTTTTTATCGCTAACAAAGTCGGAGCAGTCAACGATTAAAGGTTTGGTACCACAGAGTTTCAGCACATCTTGAGGTTCGAGGTCTTTATAGACCTTGTGTCCCACGGCAAAGATTACCACATCAGCTTCATTCAAGACCTCCTTCAGATCGGAGGAAAGTGGGATATTTTCCATTTCAGGCCAGAAATCCACATAAGGATCATGGGCTTTTACAACAGCCCAGGCTTCATTGAGAAATTTTACCAGTGTTGCTGAGGGAGAATGCCGGGTATCGCCCAGTTCTTCCAGATAGGAAACACCCAGTACGGCAATTTTCACATCCTTTAAATCGGGGATGACTTCCTGTATGAGTTCAATTGTATGAAGAGGCATGGTATCATTTATATTTACGGCTTCAATAGCCATACTCAGCATGTCATCAATTTCAAAAAGGGATTGCATAGCCCAGTTTGCCAAAACAGGATCTTTAGTCAGGCAATAACCGCCCACTCCCAGACTGGGACGAAGGAGATTATCATGGGTTCCTTTTCTTTTCCGGATCGCTTCACGAACCTTAAAAATATTCACACCAACCCGTTCAGCGAACCGTGCCCATTCCAGAGTGAGTGCAATATTGGTTGCCCGGTAGGAATTTTCCATTACCTTAGCCATTTCTGAAGCATTGGTATCATCTAGTTCGGTAAGGGGATAATTCTTCACATCGATTACATTTGTCAGAAATTCACGGGCAAGCCGTTTGCTTTCCTCATTCACGCCGGAAAAGACCCGCCAGAAATCCCGGATTGAACTTACATATCTGGCTCCTGGCATAACCCGTTCATATGAATGGGCGATAAGGGGCGGGTTTTTACTGATATCAATTCCCCGTTTCTCAAACTCTTCTTCCATGATGGGTTTAACCACCCGTTCACACGTTCCGGGAGGAACCGTTGTTTCAACCAACACCAGGCATTCCGGCCGTATATATTTACCAAGATTCCGGATCCCGTCCCGGAAAGCAGCCAAATCACAAAACCCCTTTTCTGCCTCGCCAAATGCCGGTTTGGTAGCATCCAATTGAATATCTACAACCACCACATCAGCCACTTCAAAGGCTTCATTTCTAAATGTAGCTCGGAATGATTTCTTGTCTGAAATAGTCGCTTTAAAAATCCGGTCCACTTCCGCATCAGAAGACTTGACCGGTGGTATACCCCGGTTGATCTTAGGGACTTTCCAATAGGAGCGGGTGGATGCCCGTTGCTGACCATGAACAAAATAGATAGGCTCTCCCTTTTCATTTTCCGCATCCGCAACAACGGCCGCCATAACACAACCAACAAACCCCATACCCTGAACGGTAACAATTTTTCGGCCTAGTATCCGCTGCGTTTCAGTGATTTTCAGAATTTCATCCCGCTCTTTCAATCCTTCTGCTTCTGTGGGAAGGCTGAATTTCTCCCCATCCGGTGAAACTGAAAAATTTAACATATACAACTCCTTTGTTTAATGTTTAACATCAGGCACGAAAGAGAAACAGTAACCGGCATTTCAATACTCCATTCATGTGGATGTGCCGTCAAATGCTGACATGAACGTCTCAACCTCTAAACTTCTCAACCTCTCACCACACCCAACAGCTTCTTCAATGATTTTATCTTCTTCTTTAATAACACCATTTTTCATTAAAAATCGTCCGTTGCAGATGACAGAATCAATACAGGAAGAATCGGCACTGTAGACCATATCAGAGATCAGGTTGTAACCCGGCACCAGATGAACATCTTTCAGGTTAACAAGAATACAATCCGCAAGATATCCCGGTTCAATAATTCCGGCATGAATGCCAAAGGTCCGGGCACTGTTCAGGGTTGCGTATTGAAAAACTTCCTGTGCAGGAAGTGTGGTTGTTTTGCGTGAAGAATGTTTGGAAAGCAGTGAAGCAAATTTCATTTCCCGGATCATGTCAAGACTGTTATTGGACGATGCTCCGTCCGTGCCGAGGATTATTTTTATTCCGGCGTTCTGTGCCGCGGGGACGTCGAACGATCCATTGCTGAGTTTCATATTGGATACAGGCATGTGAACCAGGATTACCCCTCTTTGGGAGAGAATGTCCCTGTCTTCTGCCTTTAGATGGATACCATGAGCAGCTATTGTTTTTGGAGAGAGCAAACCAAGTGAATCCAAATATGCAACCGGACTGCAACCGTGAGTTTTTATACAGTCTGCTACTTCCTGTGTTGTTTCACTCAGATGGATATGGACAAACATATTTTTATCTTCGGCAATTTTACTGATTTTTTTAAGAGTCTCCGGTAAAACACTATATACAGAATGCGGACAAAGAGACGGAATAACAGTTTCCGGGAAGGTGCTGATCGCGTCTATGAATCGGTTTATCAATAATTCCTGTTCACTTTGAAAAGACGGATTGTATGCATCAAGGATCAGAGGTCCGTTACAAATTCTCATTCCCATTTCAACAGCGGCACGATTTGATTGAGAATAGTGCCAGTACATATCATTAAAAAACACACAGCCCGAACGGATCATTTCCAGACAGGCCAGCTTCGCTCCAATATAAATATCTTCAGCAGAAAGCCTGGCTTCCATGGGCCATATATATTTGTTCAGCCATTCAAAAAGAGGCAGATCATCTGCATACCCTCGAAGAAGATTCATTGCTGCATGCGTATGACCATTGTAGAAAGCCGGCAAAATGGCTTTTAATCCCTTACAATCCATCCTTACATCAGTATTAAGGGATATATTTGGCTGAATCATATCAAAATGCTTATCCCGGATTAGAACATCCGTTATCCTGTTCTGATATACAACATTTTTCAGCAGAAGAGTCGTCATTTCATCTCCGGAGTTTTACAGATATTAAAAACTCCCGGGAAAAACGGGGGTAGTTATTTTACTTGTGTGATCGGTTGGGTTTACTTTCAGGCCGCAGTAAAAACAGGGACATAATCAACAGGCCGAGATTTTCAAAGATTTTCTGCCATCCCACCTTCTGGCTGCCAGGACCGAAACAGCCGCAGGTAATGTCAAGTCCGCGAATCATGGCTATGGCAATAAGGATGATAAAGAAGGACATCAACCCTGCAATAATCCATGCTGATCCCCTTTGCAAAAAAGGGAACCACAGTCCCGCCGCAACAAATATTTCAAGCATTATAAGCCAGACTGCAAGCATATGAAGAGGCTGGACCGGAAAAAGCCTGTAATTCATCACATCCTTTACAAAAGCATGGGGATCCAGGAGCTTGGCAAAACCACTGACAAGAAAAGTCACACTTAAAACAACCATACAGACGATTTTCAGCACTTTCATAAATTTCATCGCCAATCTCTTCCAGGCCCTCAAACAACAGGATAGCCATGATCCGTCCAGGTTTTCCATCCTCCAAAAAAATAACGGACAACCGGGAAAATAAATGCCAGTTTACCTGCTGTTTCAACACTTGACAGGCAGTCATCTCCATCACAATATGTAATAACATAACGGATATTTTTCATTTGTTCCAGTTCAGTTAAATATTGAAACGTTTCTTCATAGGGGATATTGACCGCTCCGGGAATATGACCTGTAACAAAATCCTCATAAGACCGGGTATCAATAATCAGAACACTGTCCCGCTCCCGTATTTCCAGAAATGTATTCAAGTCTATGGGATCACTTCCCACAGGAGTTAAGAATTCCACCTCTCCCGCATCATACACCAGGCGGGTTGTATCGGGAAAAAGAGGGAAATCTGTAATTAAAAAGTGTAAAACCGTCAATACTGTGACCGATATGAATATAATCACAACATCCCGGATATCGTTTAGTGTAAGTTTTAGGAACTTCAATTGTCTTTCAATTCATGGATTATGAGTCCGCTCCGCAGTTTCGGTTCGAACCAAGTGGATTTGGGGGGCATTAGTTTGCCTGCATCTGCAATAGTCATTAGTTCTTCTATGGATGTTGGATATAAAGCAAATGCCACTTTCATCTCACCGGAGTCTGCTCGTTTTTCCAGTTCAGTCAAACCCCTGATACCCCCTACGAAATCAATTCTGTCATCTGTCCGAATATCTCCGATACCCAGGACAGGAGCCAGCAGGTTATTGTAGAGGATAGACACATCCAGACACTCTACGGGATCATCATGACTGAATGTATCCGGGTTGGCTTTCATTAAAAACCATTGTCCTTCAAGGTACATACCAAAAAAGTGCTTCTCCCGGGGTTTTGCTGATGAAGCACAACAAACAGGGACAAGTTCAAATTTTTCCCGGACTTTTTCCAGAAACTCTTCTTTTAAATGCCCGTTCAGATCTTTTACAACCCGGTTATAATCCAGAATTTTCAACTGATCGTGAGGAAAGAAAACGGCCAGAAACCAGTTATATTCCTCATTACCCGTATGATTTGGGTTGTTTTCCCGACGCATTTTACCCACCATGGCCGCAGATTTGGACCGGTGGTGGCCATCTGCCACATAAGCACAGGGAAGAGTGGCAAAACGACTGACAAGGAGCTCTATTGTTTTTAGATCCTCAATTTTCCAGAGTTTGTGAAGAATCCCGTCCACTGCCGTAAAATGATATAAAGGTTCTTCTTCACAGGCATTTCTGAGAATTTCATTAATTTCCGGATTTGACGGATATGTTAGAAAAACCGGTCCGGTATTGGCGTTTGTCCGGTCTACATGATTAATCCTGTCTCTTTCCTTCACTTCCCGGGTTAGTTCATGAATGCGGATTATACCACTTAAATAATCTTCCACGTGAACAACGGAGACCAGTCCGTATTGAACATGATCTCCCATTGTCTGACAATAAACATAAAGGCAGGGTTTATCATCACGGATCAACCATTTATTTTCAATAAAGCTATTCAGGTTATCAGCAGCTTTTTCATAAACCCGGGGATCATAAACCGAAAGTGTTTCAGGCAAATCAATTTCCGATTTCACAATATGAAGAAAAGAATAAGGATTGCCTTCCGATTCTTTCCGGGCTTCATTCGAGTTCAAAACATCATAAGGTC
>DKER01000167.1 GCA_002452555.1 Fidelibacterota bacterium UBA6817
TGTCTTTTTGGCATCGGAAGCGTCCCATTATGTCACAGGAATTGTTCTTCCCGTTGATGGCGGATGGATGTCGAGATAGGAGGCATTATGAAATTAAGACGACGTATACCGTTGTTGATGTTTATGTTTTTTATTATAGCATGCACACGTATGCCTGTTCAATTTATAGATATAAAAAATCCCCATGACCGCCCGTTGATAGAGGCCTGTGTTGTGATCCCTAAATCTGCTTTTCATCAGACTGATAATTCACTATATCCGGTTATTATAAATTCTGAAAATCAGTCAATACTTTTGTCTCAGATTGATGATCTGGACAATAACGGCGTATGGGATGAACTGGCACTGCTTGTTTCGCTTCAAACGGGGGAGACCTTTACAGGCAGAATCAAATGGGTTCATCGTGAAGATTATCCCGAATTTACAGCTCGTACCAATGTTTATCTGGGCAAAAGCCGGATGAGAGACGGACACTTTACTGAAGTCCGGGAGGAGGTTTTCCCTCCGGATTATGAATGCAGAACACCCTATCAGTATCAATTTGAAGGTGTCGGTTGGGAAAATGATCGTATTGCATTTCGAACATACTGTGACAGGAGGAATGGCAAGGATATTTTTGGTAAGACTATTCCGGACATGATACTGGCTGATATCGGCAAAACAGATAATTATCATGAACGTCAATCTTGGGGGATGGATATTCTGAAGGTAGGAAATTCGTTGGGAATAGGTGCTGTCGGTGCTGTTAAAAATGGAAAAATATTCAGATTGGCTGATACCCGGTACCACGATTTTAAAATCATTGCCGAAGGTCCTGTCCGCTCAATTTTTAGGCTTGGCTTTGAGGGCTGGATAATTGACGGTGATACACTGAGTGCGAATGAAACCATAACTATTTCAGCAGGACGAAACGGTTATTCAAACACATTTGAAGTGACAGGGAAAAATATACCTGATACGCTTATTTCCGGTTTGTCGATGATTGGCATTGACGGAGAGCCGGAATCCATCAAAATACAGGATTGGTCAGGGATCAGCCTCTCCGGACTAAATGACGTGGATGAGCATTTCCTGGGTATGGCTGTGTTTACACGGAAAGCGGAAGGATTCTCTGCAGGAATAACACCCAAAGCTTCAGACATCTATGATGTTGAAAGTCCTGAATATAAAGCAGTAAAATTTCATTCCAAAATATCTGATACGTATTACCTGGGCACATCGGGACCGGCTGCAGATTTTTTTGTTTTTACACTTTGGGAAGGACGGTATCCGGATATCCATACGTCGGATCTCTTTCGAAAGGCCGTGCAAGATGAGATTCTGTCAATCACGCATGTCCCGGAGGTGGTACTGAAATGAATGATCTTTTCTTTTCCCCAAATCCGGACGTCAGAAAAATTGCCGGAGAGCTTTACATAAGCATAAAAGATATGCCGATCCTGAGTCCCCACGGCCACACGGAAGCGCGATGGTTTGCCGAAAATAAACCTTTTGAAAATCCCACGGACTTGATAATAACACCGGATCATTACATCTTTCGTATGTTGGTTTCACAGGGAATTTCCCTGGATGACCTGCGTATTCCCCGGCGTGACGGATCCCGGGCAGACGGAGATCCCAGGGATGTATGGCGGCTTTTTGTCAAACATTTTTTCGTGTTTGCAGGAACACCTACAGGACTATGGCTTCGGGAGGAATTGAGATCGGTTTTTGAAACGGATATTCCCCTGGATGAAACCAATGCCGACCTCCTTTATGATCATATCGATGCATGTCTTAAAGATCCTCGCTTTTATCCGCGAAATCTTTATGAGCGTTTTAATCTGGAACTTCTGTCCACGACGAACGGGGCTTCCGATGATCTTATTTGGCATAAAAAACTTGCACATTCAGGTTGGCAAGGCACTATAATTCCCTGTTTTCGACCGGACGACGTGACGGATCCGGGACGGCCAGACTGGCGTGAGAATCTCCGGAAACTGAGCGAGCTTACAGGCGAGGACACTGAATGCTACCCGGGTTTTCTTAAAGCCCTGCGGAAACGCCGACAGGATTTTATCAATCTGGGTTGTAATTCTACCGATCACGGCGTTGAATCCCCCAGGACATTTACCCTCTCGGCTTCAGCGGTTGAAGCTGTGTATAAACGGGCAATATCCGGAAGAGCAACTGATGAAGACCACCGTGCTTTTATCGCTCATATGCTCATGATAATGGCCGAAATGAGCACAGAAGACGGACTCGTGATGCAAATCCATCCCGGTGTATACAGAAATCATGATAAAAATATGTTTCATGGTTATGGGGGAGATAAAGGAGCTGATATCCCCGTTCGTTGCGAATTTACTCAGAACCTTAAAGAACTTTTGAATACATTTGGTTCTCATCCGGATTTCAAACTTGTTGTGTACACGCTGGATGAAACTGCCTATACCCGTGAACTGGCGCCCCTTGCCGGGTATTATCCGGCCATGCTGCTCGGGCCGCCCTGGTGGTTTAACGACAGCTTTCAGGGAATGAAACGATTCCGGGAATCCGTTGTTGAAACTGCCGGTTTCTATAATTGCATCGGATTTGTTGATGATACCCGTGCCCTGCCGTCTATTCCTGTCCGACATGATTTTTCCCGCCGCATAGATGCTGATTTTCTGGCTGAGCTGACAGTTCGCGGAATTCTGACCCGTCGTGATGCTGAAACCCTGATGCCTGAACTTGCCTATGGCCTTACCAAAAAGGGTTTTAGATTATGAAATATCGAAATGTGATACTCCTTAACCTCGGTATTATGATTTTTTTGTGCTTTATGATCATGGGTTGTTCACAAAAACAGTCAGGACAGATTCTGCGGTTGTCGCACGGTCTGGATATCACTCACCCCGTTCATAAAGCAATGGTTTATATGGGAGAACGTCTGAATGAGTATTCCGGCGGTTCTCTGAAGATACAGATTTATCCCGGGAACCAGCTGGGCAACGAACGGGAATCTCTGGAACTTCTGCAAATCGGAAGTTTGGCAATGACCAAGGTCAGCGCCAATACGCTGGAAGGCTTTGTTCCCGAATTTCGAATCTTTAACCTGCCATATATTTTTACCGGAGATGATCACCGTTTTCGCGTTTTGGACAGCGATCTGGGAAAAGAACTCCTCTTGAAAGGCGTTTCCGGCCGTTTTATGGGGCTTTGCTACTATGATGCAGGCAGCAGGTCATTTTATACAAAGAAAACACCGATTCACGGTCCCGAAGATTTGAAGGGACTAAAAATCCGTGTTATGGGCAGTCCCACAGCGATAGAAATGGTGAATACAATGGGTGGATCTGCCACGCCTATTTCCTGGGGTGAATTGTATACAGCTCTTCAGCAGGGAATCGTGGATGGCGCAGAAAATAATCCCCCCAGCTTTTATACATCCCGTCATTATGAAGTGTGCAAATATTACTCTCTGGATGAACATACATCTGTTCCTGATGTGCTGGTGATGAGCACAGCAGTATGGAATGAACTTTCCGATGAACAGAAGCAATGGGTAAAACGGGCTGCGGATGATTCTGCCGATTATCAGAAAATCCTCTGGCAGGAGGCAACCGAAGATGCTCTTCGGGAATTGAAAGCATACGGCGTGACGATTTATCACCCGGATAAAACACGCTTTCAAAAACAAGTGGAAATCCTCTATGAGAAATACGAGGAGGATTCGATATTAGGGGATATGATTCGTGAAATCAGAGCTTTGGAGTGATAATGAAACATTTTAAGCAGACAATTGATACCGTTTTGGAATATGCCCTTGTCCTGCTCATGGGAATCAGTGTTCTGAATGTCCTCTGGCAGGTAATAACCCGCTTTCTGTTGAAAAATCCCAGTTCGTATACCGAAGAGATTGCCCGGTTTTTGTTAATCTGGATCGGACTGCTGGGCGCAGCTTACGGGATTGGAAAGAAAATTCACCTGGCCATAGATGTTCTGAAACAGAAATTGCCGGAACGGAAGCGACGGAGGATTGAAATACTCATAAACGGTTTTATACTCCTGTTTGCGGTCTTGGTGATGATCATCGGGGGGATTTACCTCGTAAACCTGACGTTTGACCTTCATCAGATTTCCGCCGCTCTTCAGTTGAAATTGGGATATGTATATCTGGCCGTTCCTCTCAGTGGCGTGATCATGGTTCTGTACAGCCTTTTGAATATTGCAGGACTGATGAAAAACGGGAAGGAGGTCTGATTGGGAGCATTAAGCGTTCTTGTTCTGGTGGCTGTTTTTCTGGTTCTGCTGGTTTTGGGCACTCCCATTTCTGTAAGTATCGGAATATCAACCCTGTGCACCATGCTTCTGTCCATTGATTTTTTGCCGTCTGTAACCACGGTTGCACAACGCATGGCAACCGGGTTGGACAGTTTTGCCCTGTTGGCAATACCGTTTTTCATTCTTAGCGGTCAGTTCATGAACAGGGGAGGGATTGCCCGGCGTTTGATTGAGTTTGCCAAGGTATTGGTAGGCTGGCTTCCGGGCGGACTGGCTTTTGTAAATATTCTGGCGGCTATGCTTTTTGGGGCGATTTCCGGCTCGGCTGTTGCTGCTGCTGCTGCGATTGGCGGTTTTATGGTACCCAATATGGAAAAGGAAGGATACGACAAAGCATTTAGCACTGCAGTAAATATCACTTCCTCAACCACAGGGATGATCATTCCTCCCAGCAATATCCTCATTGTCTATTCACTGGCTTCAGGCGGTGTATCCATTGCAGCTCTTTTTATTGCCGGATACTTGCCGGGCATTCTTGTAGGACTCATGCTCATGCTGGTGAGCGGAATCATCGCCTGGAAAAATGGGTATCCAACGGTTCCGGGAATCTCTGCGAAAGAGGGCATTCTGAAGTTTTTTGATGCTATCCCCAGCCTGATGCTTATCGTAATTGTAATTGGAGGAATTGTTGCAGGCTTTTTTACCGCAACGGAAGCATCTGCAATTGCTGTGTTATATACGTTTATTCTTTCCGTAATGGTTTATCGCGAAGTCTCATGGAAGCATATCCCGGATATCCTCCTGAAAAGTGCCATGACAACATCTATTGTGATGTTATTGATCGGCACATCAATGGCTATGAGCTGGATCATGAGTTATGAAAATATTCCCCAGTCAGTAAGCGCTTTCCTTTTAAATCTGACGCAAAACCGATTTTTAATTCTCATGATCATTAATATAATCCTGCTGTTCATCGGAACATTTATGGATATGACACCTGCAGTGCTGATTTTTACTCCGATTTTTCTGCCGGTCGTCATGAATACGGGGATGAATCCCATTCATTTCGGTATTATGATGGTTCTTAACCTGAGTGTTGGTCTCTGCACGCCGCCGGTTGGGAGTGTTCTTTTTGTGGGTTGCGGTATCGGGAATGTCTCTATTGAAAACGTTATTAAACCGCTGATTCCCCTCTTTATGGCAATGATAATTGCTTTGTTGCTGGTAACCTATTTCCCGTGGATCAGTATGATTTTACCCCGTGTTTTCGGGTATTAAAGGAGGATAACATGACTACCCTGTCTGATATTCAAGGGAAAAAAATTGTTATAACGGGAGGCGCCGGTGTCTTGGGCAGGTCATTGGCAGAATATCTGGCCCGGTCCGGCGCAAAAATAGCTGTTCTTGATCTGGATGAGACGAAAGCACGCCAGGCAGCTGAAGAGATTGGAAACGG
>DKER01000102.1 GCA_002452555.1 Fidelibacterota bacterium UBA6817
GCTACTGGCTACTGGCTACTGGACCTGCTACCAACTTCCCGCAACGATTCTCACTGACAGGCCTGTAATGGGATGATGGCCTGTCGGGAACTGGGAAGCGGGATCGCGCCGATCTTTTCCCAGGGCAAAATCATGGGTATAACCGACTTCAAACAGCATTTTTCGTTTAAAAGCAAGTCCGGACACAAATCCCACCCGAAATGCCCGGTTATTGGCAACATCGCTAAGAATCCATGTCCCTCTCGGACCGGCCATAATGGATGACAATGACGAATAAGGATTGTGCCACTCCTTTACAATGGTCAGGTCCACGGCCTGATTCTGCTGAAAAATATATCCTGCATTCACTTTGGTCATCCGGGTGGAACCGGGCGTTCCTGTTGCCAGATAGGTCAAACTGAAACCCGATCCCCAAAACGGTATCCCTATATGGAGGTTTGCATCCCACAGAGGACTTAGTCCCCGATGAATGCTGTAGACCGGAAAAAGATTTTCTCCGGAAAATGTATAAGAGTACAGGGTTTTGCCCGGATCTGTTTTACCGGGGTAAATCGTAGGGTGACCGGCACATCCGGTTAGAAAAAGAAAACAAAGAACTGTATATCGCGTGATTCTATCCATGGTTTTCCGCTGTAAATTAATTTATTAATAAGCCATAATGAAAAAAAGTGAAAGATAGGACAACTTTTAAGGCGTTAGGAAAGTCTTTATTCACAAACCGGGAGTGAAAACGATGAAAGCGCTCATGACAATTAAGACAATCCTATATATCGGGCTGATCATTGCAGGTGTTATCATGGCAACAACCAACGAGCTGGCATGGGTTTCAGCCCGTCTGATCCTTGAACCCGTTTATGATACCGGAGCAGTTTTATTGAACTTCTGATCACGCGGGAACACTTTATCAAACAAATCGTAGCAGAAAAAAATCCTCAGTAATCATACACCATACATCAGGGGTTCCTTCTTTGGGACCCCTGCTCCCATTATGGGACTTTTTTTAAATGTGTTTAAAAAATTCTCTGTCAAGAAAGCTGATAAACGGAATATCGCCGTCAAGAAAATCAAAATTTCCCAGCTCAGAAGGTTCAATCCACTTAATTTCCTGAAAGGATCGGTTGTTTAACAGGCTGCCCGTAAACGAGAGAACCTGAAAGAAATGGAGTTTTATGTCTCCGGCGCCCGGATACTGAAAAGTATAGGAATATACGGGTTTAACACGTGTTACACAGATTTGGAGTTCTTCAAACAATTCCCGGACAAGGGCTTCTTCAGTTGTTTCTCCGGATTCAGCTTTCCCGCCGGGGAATTCCCATTTCAGAGGATGAGGATCGGACGGGAGCCGTTGGCAGATCAGGATTTTACTATGGAAAATAATAAGTCCGGCTGAAACATGAATCACTGTTTCGCCTTCTTTTTAAAAATCATAACACGTTCAAAGCGGCTTTCTTCACCGGCTGCCAGTTTTTTAAGATTGCTCCGGTGAGTCCAGATAATAAAAAACGGGATAAAAACACTGAAAACCAGCAGCCAAAGGCTGTCCGTTACCCCTATTAAATACTGAACGACATGAATAATTCCGAACGTGGTAACAGCAAGCATTGACGCAACGGACACATACCCCGTAAGCAGGAGCGTCAACAAAAAGATGCCGGCACATATCAAAACAATCCAGGGTGATATGGCAATAACCATTCCGGAAGCGGTGGCAACACCTTTTCCTCCGCGGAAACCGGCAAATACGGTAAATGTGTGACCCAAAATTGCACATACTCCTGCAAGGATCATCAACGCTATCCCATCGTCTGTCAATCCGCTTCCCAGCCGGGAGATCCAGAAAGCAGAAGCAAATCCTTTAAACATATCTATCAGGAGTGTGATAATCCCGGCCGGCGCACCAAGCTGCCGAAAAACATTAGTGGCTCCCATGTTCCCGCTTCCAAGGGTACGGATATCAACGCCCTTTAATGCATAACCCATGATCAGGGCAGTAGGAAATGATCCGGCCAGATATGATAAAATGATAAGTGCTGCAATATTCATGATTCATTCTCCGATTTATCGTTTTCACCCGGTAAGGATTCTGCTTTGTTCACCATTTGTTTCTTACGGACAGGAAAAGGCAGTCTGGGCGGTGCCAGCATCCCGCCGGAAATAAGTATTTTCAGTCCTTCTTCAATCGTATACGGCGTATCCACTGCATCATCATGAGGAATGAAAACCATATATCCGGATGTGGGATTGGGCGTCGTGGGGACAAACACGTTATAGATCCGAACACCGTCATCTGAAATTGACTGGCCGGTGACAAACCCCAGAGTCCAGATCCCTTCTGTAGGATATTGAAGATAGATAACTTTCTGGAATTCTTTACGCCTGGATGAACTGATTATCTCCACAATCTGGCGGGATACGGTATATAAACTCCCCAATAAGGGTAATTTTGACATTCGTTTTTCAATCTTTTCATAGAACTTCCGTCCAAGCCAGTTATTAATAAAAGCCCCAAGGACCAAAATGATAAAAAAGGTAGAAATAATTCCGATTCCGGGAATATAAAAGGGAAGGAATTCACGAAAATATCTGCCGAAAATATTGTCAACAAAGCGAAAAATAAATTGAAGCGTAAATATGGTAATGCCTATGGGAATAGCAACGATCAAACCTGAAATAAACGCAGGTTTTATATTGGATTTTTTGAAAAACCCTTTAAATCTGTTCATTGCCGGTGCTTACTCCTTGTCCGTGCTTTGAAATGATTTTAAGCATGTTTTATTTAATTTAATTCCTTTTTTATCAAACGGACCCGGACACAGATCACACAATTGACACACGTGGCAACGGGGATTTCGCGCCGTACAAACCCTGCGTCCGTGATCTATGATCATATGATTCCATGTGATCCAATGTTCCCGTGGTAAAATGTTTTGAAGATCAAGCTCAATTTTACCCGGATCACTTTCCCTTGTGAAACCCAGATGCCGGGATATTCTGCCAACATGCGTATCCACGACAATCGCAGGCTGATGATACACAACTCCCAAAACAACATTGGCTGTTTTTCGGCCTACTCCCGGGAGTTGAGTCAGGTCTTCGAGCCGGTTCGGGACCTCTCCGTTAAACCGTTTGACGATCATGTTGGATGCAGCAATCATATTTTTTGCTTTGTGATTAAAAAAACCGGTGGATCGAATCACGTCTTTTACGTCTTCCAGCGGGGCCTCAGCCAACATATAAGCAGAATTCCAACGCCGAAAAAGTTCGGGGGTCACTTTATTGACCCTGTCATCGGTACACTGGGCAGACAATATCGTTGCCATAAGAAGCTGAAATGCATCGACATGATACAATGAACAGGCACTTCCCGGATACAAATGATACAAACGTTCTATGATCAAACCTGCTCTTTTTTGTTTTGGTCCCAGGGTTTCCATACTCACAGCAAATTCACCTTATCATCCTCTGACTATTGTTGTAAATTAGCAAGGATTGAAATGAAAGTCTAAAAGTATTCAATAATATATGGAACATGAACACTTACAACATTTCCTGAATGAGACCCCGCTCCTCGATTTTCATAATGCTTCATTTTATACACTGAATGAAAACCACAGATGGGATAAACTCCCCGATACTGAAAAAATTCAGCAGATTTATGAATTTGTTCGGGATAATATTGCCTATCAGTTCCCTAAAAAGCGAATTCAAACCGCCTCGGGAATTTTAGCGGACGGATGGGGTTTCAGTCTGTCAAAAAGTATTCTTTTAATGGCTTTACTCCGTTTAGTACACATTCCGTGCCGTTTTCATGGTTTTCTGATTAAAAAAGAGTTCCTCAAGGGTATTCCCGATGATAAACTTTACAGAAAAATTCCCGAACTACTGGTGCACGGCTGGGTAGAAGCTCTGAAGGACGATCATTGGATCATTTTGGAAGGCGCGACACTTCCGGAAAAATTTATTCAGAAACAATTGGATAAAATACCCGTCAAAAAGGGAGAATACAACGGATACGGACTGGGTGTTCATGAACTGGAAAATCTCCTGTATCGATGGACAGGTAAACACACATACATTCAGCGCAACGCAATCCTCAGGGATTTTTCAGTGTTCAACAATCCGGATGATTTCCTTTCCCTTTTCGGCAAGGAATTGAAAAGCCTGAGAAAATATTATCCTGCCAGGCGGCATATCAGAAAATTGAACAAAATGATGGATATTTGATTTGTGCCTGTGACCCTAAGGATTTCCCGATGCACCGCTGTCTGCCGACAGTCATTCCATCATTAAAAATGGGAGGGTTCCATGGATTTTCGACGAGCATTAGGCATTGACCCGGACGGTACCATTTGTCAATACAATCCTGAGCGGCTGATTCAATACATCAATTTAAAACTGGCTGCTATGGGATATCCCGTTTTTGGAACAATGCATGACAAAGATTTTATTGACCTGGCCAGAGATCTTATTTCCAATCACCAGGAGAAAAACCGGCTCCTCTCAAATTATCTCTGTCCGGCTGATTTGAGAATTCAAAATTTCATCAATAATTATTTTAACGAATCGGAAGCTGACAGCGGCATTCGCATACCCTCCAACACGTTTATTCTGGATCATCACGGCATCGCCAGGATGTTATCCATACCGCCGGATAAGAATGACTATCATAACGGGCCTGTTTCATCCTATCGTATCGAACAGGGAATCCTCCACAACCCAAAACATGACCGAAGGACAACCAAGGGTGTTTTTCACGTGAGTGAAGGGGGACTTCCCATTCCTGATGATAAAAAAGCCGTTCCCCGTGATACATTCAAACAAATTTTTAAAAAAGCTCTGGATGTTCCAAAAGAAATTCTTGAATTGCCGTTCACCGCGTCTCAGGAGGAAAAAGCATATTTGTGGACATCCCTCCTGCTCAGGCCTGTGGTTGTCCCGGAGGTGCCCGGATACAACGCATGCAAAAGTATGGAAATCCGTCTTTTTGCTCCGGGATGCCTGGTAGGCAATCTGGATTTTGCTGAATCTATATTCGGCAATGCCGGTGATCCGTACCTTCCTCAAAACGATGCAGCTCTGGACATCGACCATTGGACAGGTCACACAGGATGCATTATATTGGCGCCGCATTTGAATACCATGACAAAAAAAGAGCTGGGACTTCCTTCGGTCGGTAAAGCCACAAAACGGCAAAAACGAGACGGGATGTGCTGGGAAAATGCGGATGAATTGTATAATGACGGACAACCGTTCAAAATTACGGCACGAACCGAAGAAGGATTAATCCTGACAATTATTTCCGATAACTATTTCGGTTACACAAAAAAAGAAGTGAAAACCCAGATCAGTTTTTCCTCAAACCTCTACGGGAATTCGGAAGAAGAACATGCCGGCGGCGCGCTGGTTTTCCCGAGTTATGATCTGGGAGATGAATTCCGGGATGATAATCTCATTCCTCAAAACAATCTGACATTCGGTGAAATGGTCAAATCCTACAAAGATATGATGGAAGAACAACCGGAAGGATTCGCCATCGACCGCACATATCCGGAAATCATATATATCCCTGAAGATATTCAGGTTAACCTGAAGGAACAATTGATCCGCTGGACCAGAAAAAAGAAAGCATATCAGCTGAAACTGCTGCCGGATAAAATTTATATCATGCCGTCAGGTTATAAAATCCGCATGTTAAAACAGGAAGGTGCCCCTTTCTGGCAACTAACCGGAACCATTGCTGAAGGGACATTCATTCATAAACCCTGCACAGTATCAGGCGGCGGAAAATCGGAAATCTCAAAATCAATATCTAATTCCATAATTTACGGACCCTTTTTCGTTGCCGATATTCACAAGGATTTCAAACTTCTGGATGATATCATATCAAAGGATTATTCGAAACGATTCAAAGACGGAGCCGGAGAACAAGACAATCGGTCTTTTCTGGATCCTGAACGATCCATGGGCTCTGCCATCAAACTGTTGACGCCTTCAAAAAAATATACAGATGAATACAATAAATGGCTCCGGTCTATCCCCATGTATGTTAAAGGTTTGGTTTTTATCGTAAAACGGTTTTATAAACAAGAGTGGGGGCACAACTGGCGGGATCATTTCACGGTGGACAGCGTGAATGGAAAACCGGGAAATGAATTGCGCCTTCGGAATCACCGTCTGTATGCCAGTTATCTCAGAGTCGGTTTTGAAAAGGATGGTGCCTGGCGGACCTATAAGCTTCGGCAGGATTTTACCGGGGCTGACAAACTGCAGATGGAGGATGATATTACTGCCTCAACTGTTGTGCCGACCCGTGAACTGAATAATCTGAATCCCAAATACACCAATCCGGCGGTTAAGATCGTTGCCAATTGTGAATACCGTTTTTTCCAAAGGCCGGATGAAGCCATTCACAGAGGATACGACCGGCAGGCTGAAGCCGATCTGGCCAGTCCAAATACATTCATATCCAATTTTCAGCCTCTGACACCTGCCGATGCCCGTGAAATCATGGAAAATGCCATACTCTTTGATAAATACACGGAACCGATCAAAGACATTATCAAAAAAGCGGCAAACAACCCGGAAGGGACATATTTTGTCAGTTCATCCCACCCCAGGATCGTCGACGGCAAACCCGGTAAAAATGTGCGCTACCTGCAGAATCGTGCAGATATTCTGGATCCGCGAGACAAGTATATTGCCAAAACTGCCATCCGTTTATTCAGGAAAATTCCGGCAGAATCACCTGTCTATTTCCCGGTGAATGCTGTGTTGCCCGGACGGCGAAACAACCCGCCTGAACCGGGGATCCGTCCCCTTGCCGTGTATAATCCCATTCATTATCAGGAACTTCCGGAACTTTTTATGGATTTCATTTGCAGTCTTACAGGCAAATCACCGTCTACAACCGGAGCCGGTTCTGAAGGAGCATTGACAAAAGCACCCTTTAATTCTCTTGTTTCCACGACCGATCTCAACAATGCCCTCGTTTCCTACATTCTGACAGGATACGACGGTTTCACGACTGCGGCCGGTTATATAGGACCCAAATACCGGGTGGATCATGACATCAGTCTGCTGGTTCCGGAAATCTGGTGCCGCTTGTCCGTTAAAGAAAGAGATCCTGAATACATGAAAAGCAACGGATATCTTGAGAAGGTGGAGGATTTTACATATAAGGGGAAAAAGATCTATGCCGGACGCCTGGGTTACCGAATTACAGAAAAATTTGTTCAGGATTTCTTCGGCCGGGTCTTTGAAGATCCTCACACCGTTTTCAATGAAGAAATGCTCAAACCCGAATGCCAAAGCATGGAAGATTTTGTGGACGGCATTCTCAACATTACGGAAGCTCAGCAAAGAGTTGCGAAATCCTATTTTAATGACGGCAGTGTCGCTGCAGCATGCCCTCCCCTCAAAGCCCTGTTGGATATCATGGCTTACGGGAATCATCAGGGAATGACTCTTGAAAATCCTGAACTGAGAAAATTATTTACATTGGATTACATGATGAACAGCGACTGGTACCGGGATCGGCTCATGAATAAACAATTAAATGATATAGCACACTGGCAGGATCATATCACCTATCTTAAAAATTTTCTGAAGAAATCCAACTATACAAATGAGGCCGATCGCCTGGGCATTCAGGAACGCCTTGAAAGAGCAATGGAAATGCTGGAAAGAGTGAAATCACCCTTTTACATAAAAAGACTAAACGGAACGCTGGGGGGGGATATTCTTTTTAGAGAATGATGAATTAAGAATTCTGAATTCTGAATTGAATTCTGAATTCTTAATTAAGATTCGGGAGAATGGTCTGAAACAATGGTTCGAACAATTTTCATAAATTTTGTAACCGTGCTGTCTGAGATTTCATGAAAATACACGTCTTTTTTCTTCCTGTCCGTGTATCCCGCCAGGCGGGAATGGCTGATAAGTTCTGTTATAATCGGATCGTGGGGAAAACTATGGTTTAATTCTTCCACAGGGCAGGAGCGAATTCCGGCATGATTCATTTTTCTTTTTACATAATTCACCCATCGCGTCAAACGAAAAAGTGTGATTAAATCTTTTTCTGTCCAAAAATCGTCAGCCGGATAAAACCGGCTCAACCGGGCATTACGCGGATCTGCAGGGATATTGGGAATATCCATATTTTGTCCCGGCACATAATAAAAGGGTGATATCCCGGCAACAACCGGAAGGCGGCTCAGGAAAGCCAGCGTATCCAGGTTTTCTTCTATGCTTTCACCCGGCAATCCGGCAATAAAATATCCCATAACCTTCATGCCCAATGCTGCCGCAATGTTCACAACCCTTTCAAAATCCCCGCGGCTGTCAATTCTGTGAGATTTCTTCAGGGATTTTTCCGACAGTGTTCCAACAGAAAGATTCACCATAACAAAACCGGCATCGTTCATAAGCCGAAGCATCTCTTCATCCAGCATCCATGAACTGAGTCCGTTCATCGCATAAAGGCGGAATGTGTTTCCAAACCGTTCACGGATACTTGAAAAAAGCTCCAAAGCAAATTTCCGGTCTGCTGTCAGATTATCATCCTCAAAATCAATGACTTTAATGCCTTTCCGGTATAGTTTTCCCATTTCGTTGAGGATATTGGATACAGGCCGATAACGGATCCGTCGCCCAAAGGTCCGTTCAATGGTACAAAAACCGCACCCGAACGAACAGCCGCGGCTTGTTTGAATCATGGCTGCCGGCAACCCGCCAATCGTATAATCACCGGATTTGACAAGGGAATGATCCGGTTCAATGAACTCCATGGGTGTACAGGGAAGGCTCCCGGAAGATGCAGTGAAAACACCCTGTTCCTTTATCATAATGCCGGGAATATGGATCAGGTTCTTGTTCTTTCCCAATAACTTTTTAATGATCGCCCGGAATGGTTCTTCTCCTTCACCCTGTATCAGGTAATCCGCGGGAAGATCATCGTTATACCGGCTCAAACCGTCTCTGACATTTTGTCCTCCAACAATAATCACGGAGCGGGGACAGGCCTTTCGGGCAATCCGGACAGTCCTGACAACGTCATGCATGTATGTATAAAAAAGGGAACTGACGGCAATAACATCAGGATTCTCGTCACGAAAAATCGATGCAATTGTCTCCCAGGATCGGCCAAAATGGTAATAATGATGGAAAATTTTTACAGGGGATGTGTCATACGGCAAGTAGTGACGAACCGGCTTAAAATTTTCTGGAATGGGCAGGGTATAACGCTCCCCTGTATGAAGGAAATCTATAATCTTGCACTGAACCGGAAGATCGTTCACATATCCGGCCAAAGACAGGAGACCAAGAGGATAATGTCTGTCAGGCGTTGTATAAAAATCCTCAACAGGGGGTTGGCAAAAGAGTATTTTCATGATCAAAACCGGAACGAAATCCCTGCTTCTATCATCGGTTTGGAAAAGCTGATTTGTTCCTTGAATGTCGTGACAACAGCCGTCTCTTCATAAAATTCTGTAACCCTTGTTTCGGCTTTGGGTTTAGCCAAAAAATATCCTATACGAATAACAGGGCTCCAGTCATTGCGGGGTAAGACGGATACACGGAAAAACGGCATCATTTCAAAAGGAAAATCCATATTTAACATCCCGTCACCGATAGAAAAACTCCGGTCAACAACCATAAATCCAAAATCCATACCGATGGATAATGCAAAATAATGATTGGAATACAGATTAACTGAACCGGTTCCAAACAGTTCAACAAAAGTAAGCTGATCTTTAAATTCCGTTGTTTCGCCCGTGAGTGAATCCACATCATCTACAATATTTACCGTATAATGATCCGCGACTTTGTAACGGATCCTCAATCCCCCTCCCCACACGAGATTTTCTGTTTTTCCCTCAAGTAAACCGGTCACGCCTAAAAGATTCCGGGTGTTTTGTGAGGATGTAAGTCGCAATTTCGGATTATAATCAAATGAACTCACAACATTTCCCATAACAGTAAAAGAAGAAAGCTGGGCATACAAACCGGCGGCAGGCAATACCAGACATAAAAGCAGAAATACCATATTGCGTAAAAATTTCATGGGGATAATTTACATGGAAAGCTGAGCAGGTGCAATGTATTGCATCATTTCCGGCGACTGTCCGGCAATGGGCTCATGAGCTCATGGGCTCAAGAGTTCAAGAG
>DKER01000245.1 GCA_002452555.1 Fidelibacterota bacterium UBA6817
CAATGTCGAAAAGTTTTATTCATGGAATGCCCATGTTGACACCTATTTATGGGAGATTGAAAAAATGCCAAAAAATATGAATGAAAGCCCCGTATCCGTTAAAAAACCGGTAGACGCCATGGGGAAGCGGCTTTTATCTCTAAATCACCTGCTGATTACTGATATCGATTATACATTAATCGGCGGAGATAATAACCACCTTGGTGAATTATGCGGAAAGATAGATGAAGCCCGGGATTTTCTTGGTTTTGGAGTGGCAACGGGACGTACTGTTGAATCTGCTTCAGACATCATTCATGAATACTGGATACCGTTTCCGGATTTTCTGATTACGTCTGTGGGAACAGAGATCTATTGCGGAAAAGATCTCTCATACGACCAGGGCTACGATGCCCATATTTCCAAGCAGTGGAACCGGGGAAAAATTGTAGACGTCCTTGCCTCCTTTGATTTTCTCATTTATCAGGAGGATGATACACAGCGGAAATTCAAGGTGAGTTATTATATGGAACCGGATAAAGACCGCCTTGACATGATTCATAATGCCCTGGTAAAAAATAAGCTGAAATATAACCTGATATATTCCCACAACCAGTTTCTGGATATTCTTCCTGTATTGGCATCAAAAGGGAAAGCAATCCGTTATTTAAGCTATAAATGGGAGATTCCCCTGCGCCAAATGATTGTCAGCGGAGATTCGGGGTATGATGAAGAGATGCTCCGCAGCGGAGCCCTGGGGGTTGTCGTCGGAAATTACAGCGAAGAACTGGAACATCTGAAAGACAACAACCGTATCTTCTTTGCGGGGAAACACTATGCCGGGGGAATCCTTGAAGGAATGGATCACTATGACATATTTGAAAAAGCAAAAACAAAGGATTGAGCTTGAAGTCAAACAACAACACGGAAAAATTAATTAATAAAAAAGAGTTCCAATTATTTAAAGAGTTTATTGCCGTTCTGTCTGAGCATGAAGGTAAAATACTGCTTCAAAATGATCTTCTTCTTATTTTTAAAATGTTCTGCCGGGATAAAAATAAAGACAGTGATTTCTATGAACAATCCTCTGTTGCTCAATTTTTGTCAAGAATACAGGAGATCATTATCCGGAATGAATTTATGGCTCTGATGTACCGTCACGGTATTGGAAAATATCGTTTTTATATGCTTCGGCAGTATGGCGAATTCATGGAGAAAATCGACCCCGGAGCCTATTTAGATATAAAGGATACCCAAATCAGTCCGGTTGATAAAATATTTACACCCTTGCATATTGATTTTATGCCCTTTTATGATTTTTCACCGTCCATTAAGGATAAACGTTCTGTAGGTAAGGGAATTCGTTACCTGAACCGTTATTTGAGCAGTCACCTCTTTCAGAACCCCAAAGAATGGAACGATAAACTGTTCAATTTTATCAAAATGCACAGCCATAATGGATATCAACTGCTGGTCAATGGTTCTATCCTGAGTGATTTTGACAGTTTTTACACTGAACTGGAAACAATGATTGAAACGCTTTCCCAAAAAGCCGAAAGATGAGCCGTTCTCCCGGATTGAAACAATCCTGAAGAAAGCCGGGTTTGAACCGGGATGGGGAAATACGACGGAACGTATTGCTGAATCCATGCAGTTGCTCTATGATCTGCTCAATGAACCGGATGATTCGCTTTTAGAGTCTTTCATCAGCCGTGTTCCCATGCCGCACATATCAAAAATTGCCATTGTTTCACCTCATGGATGGTTTGGTCAGGAACATGTTCTGGGGAAGCCGGATACGGGGGGACAGGTTATCTACATTCTGGACCAGGTAAGGGCTTTGGAAGAATTTTTAATAGAGTCTTTCCGATTATGGGGATTGGACATAAAACCTCGGATTATTGTCATCACCCGCTTGATCCCCGATGCGGTAGACACGACTTGTGACCGGAAACATGAACAGATTCACGGAACGGAAAACGGATGGATACTGCGAATTCCCTTCCGGGATAAACACCATCAGGTAATACCGCACTGGATTTCCCGTTTTCATGTCTGGCCTTATCTGGAACAATTTGCTGAAGATGCAGCCTTTGCCGTTCAGAGTGAATTTCAGGGGAAGCCCGATCTTATTATCGGGAATTATTCCGACGGAAATCTTGTGGCATCCTTCATGTCCGATGCTTTGGACGTTACACAATGCACCATTGCTCATGCACTTGAAAAGACAAAATATCTTTTTTCCGATTTTTATTGGAAAAACGTGGATGATCAATACCACTTTTCCCTTCAGTTTACAGCAGACATGATTGCCATGAACAAATCCGATTTTATCATTGCCAGCACCCATCAGGAAATTATCGGCGCGGAAATGGCCATGGGACAATATGAATCCTACCAGAATTTTACGCTGCCCGGCCTTTACCAGGTTTTAAACGGGATCAATCTTTTTGCTCCCAAATTCAATGTGATTCCACCGGGCGTGGACTTCCATATTTTGAGAAAGAAAAGCGCCTTGAGGGAAGCACCCGTCGATGGGAAAATCGAATTTTTCATGAGGAAGCAGATGATATTTACGGTCGTCTTGATGATCCTGAGAAGAAACCGATTTTCACCATGGCCCGTTTTGACAAAGTAAAAAATATTACAGGACTCATTGAAGCCTTTGGGCTGAGTGAAAAGCTTCGTGAAACCTGCAATCTGGTCTTTTCAGCCGGGAGTATTCGATTAGAGGATTCCAAAGACGAGGAAGAAAAAGAACAAATTCGGCTGGCATACGAAATTATCGGCAAATATGATTTACACGGCAGCGTACGATGGCTTCCCAGTATTACAAAGCAGGATACGGGAGAAGTTTACCGCATCATTGCTGACAGAAAGGGAATTTTTGTTCAGCCGGCTCATTTCGAAGCCTTCGGTCTGACGATTCTGGAAGCCATGATTTCCGGTCTTCCCACATTCGGTCCGTTATTCGGAGGCCCCTCAGAAATCATTGAGCCGGAGCGGAGCGGTTTTCTCATCAATACCAGTAAGCCGGAATTGATTGCAGAAGGGATTGAAACATTTTTTAAAACATGTAAAAAAGATCCCGGATATTGGGAGAAAATCTCAAAAAATGGAGTAGAGCGGGTCCGAAGTTCTTTTACCTGGGCACTTTACAGCAAGAAACTGATAAACCTGGCAAAACTGTATGGTTTCTGGCGATATTCCGAATCGGCAGAAGGAAAAATCAAGCTAAACCGCTACACAGACCTGATCTATCATTTTCTTTTCAGGCAGAGAGCGGAAATTTCAGAACAAATCCAAGGTTTTAATAAATAATCGTCAACTCCTGAAGGAGATTTTCTGATCCCGGTGTTTCCGTGAGGACGAGAAGCATATAACGAATATCTGCGGAAATGGCCCGAGTGAGTTTATCGTTGTAAATCCAGTCACTGGTCATGGCCTCGTAATTCCCGTCAAAGGCTGTTCCCACAAGATGCCCCCGACTGTTGAAAACTGCGCTTCCCGAGTTCCCGTTTGTAATATCCATGGAATGCAAAAAGTTTACAGGAAAATTGTTTAAACGGGAATCATAAAAAGGTCGATTTGTATTTGTCAGTTTGATTTTTTTCAGAAAGGCTTCCACATAAAACGGATATTCTCCTGACTCTTTTTCCAGAATCCCGGGAAGGGTTGTAAAGGGTTTATAAAAAATGCCGTCTGCCGGCGAATACCCCTCCACATGGCCGTAGGTGCAGCGTAAGGTTCCGTTGGCGTCGGGGTAAATGGCAGTTTCCGAAACGGATTTGAGTGCATCAAAATATCGAGGCATCAAGACCATTTTTTTGCCGGAAATTTGCTTATTTTCTTCTCGAATTTGTGCGGCCTGCTCTTCAAGGAGCCGGGCAAACCGGATCATTGGATCGGTTAGGCCGGAAAATTCTTCCGGACTCATATCCAATAATGAACGGCGGAAATCATCGTTGGCCAATTGTGTTTCAGAATATAATTTATCAATAAAGGAATTGATCAGAGAGTCGTCTTTTTCCGGAAGAAGTATGTCCAGAGCCTTTATTCTTTCAGCGTCGATTGCATCCAGAGAAGCGTTTATGTTTTTATTCAGCAGAATTTTATCCAGCGTTTCATCATAGCCAAACATAAAATAATCCAGGTATTGTTTCCTGCGATCGTAATCCCTGGCCTGGTAGCCCGATTCCCTTTCCGGATCCGGTTTGGATTTTTCCAGATTCCAGCGTGTAAGATCATATGCTGCGGCCAATAAACGGCTGTCTCCCCGCAGACGGTCGAAACGACGGTGATAGTCGTAAGAATTTTCGTAATCATCCTGAAGTGAAGAGAGTTCCTGCAGGACGGCTTCAATTTCTGATCCCATCTGCGGATGTTTGACAAGATTTTGTTCCAACTGCTCTTTTTCGTTTACAACACGATGTTTTTTAAACCCTTCGAGCATACCCTCATACTTTTTTCGATAATTATTGAGTCCCTTTATGCGCGATGACAGTTTCAGGGCGATTTCCGGGTTGTTTTCTCCCAGTGAATCCATAATGCCCACGAGTGTTTTATAATAGCTGATCGATTCGGGATACTCCCTGTTTACTTCAAAGGCTGCTTCCCGTGCAGTAAGATACCTCTGGGTCATGCCGGGATAGCCCAGAATCATGGTAAAATCTCCCGGTTTGAGTCCTTTTGCCGATATGGGAAAAAAGTATGACGGTTTAAAAGGCTCGTTGTCAGGGGAATAGTCTGCCGGTAAATTGTCGGGTCCTGCATAGATCCGGACTATTGTAAAATCACCGGTATGGCGGGGCCACATCCAGTTATCTATATCCCCGCCGAATTCACCGATGGAACGCGGCGGCGTATAAACCAGCCGGACGTCATTAAATTCCAGGCGACGGACCAAAAAGTATGATTTCCCGTTATAAAAAGACCGGATAAATATTTTTTCCAGACCTGTTTCTTCCCGGGCAATGACTCGTTTAATTCTGTATTGAACCGAATCATACCGGGCACTTGGGTCCATATCGGCCGGCAGATTCTTAAGGATTTCGTCTGTAACATCCTCGAATGATACCGTTATCGAAGCTCTGAATCCCGGAATAAACCGCTCATTTTCGAGATTTTCTGCAATAAATCCATTCTCAAGGATATTATCCTGAAGGGTGCTGAGTCTTTGAATTCCCCCAAACGCCACATGATGGTTTGTAAGGACCAGCCCCTGATGGGAAATTAAGGAAGCTGATGAACCGTTCAGATTTACTATTCCTGCAGCAATTTCCGGATAACCGGTTTCCTTGTCCACGTTCATGCGGATTTTCAGGCCGGCCTTGCGCATTTGCTTCAATGGCAAATCATTTAAAAGATACATTCCTTCTACGGCCAATAAGGATTGACAGATTAACAGAACACCTGTAATGATCAACAGTTTGGATTTCATGAATACTCCCGCAAAATTTAACAGGATAATTTAAGCATTGATTCTATGCCGGGCTTAAGCCTTTTTTGCAGTCTTTTATTATTTACCCTGTTAAACAAAAAGCCCCGAAAAGGGGCTTTCTGTCGGAACCTTTAGTTGTAAACTTATTTAATAGCCGGATTACGGAATTTTGTTTCTCTGACCTTCTTATCGGCTGAAGCTGCTTTCCCCAGATTCATATTTGTCTCTTGAACGGAAACGATATAATAACCCTTATAGGAAGCGTTGTATCCCTGCACATTAAAATAGAGTTTTTCAGAGCGCGCAGCTGACCAATACAGAACCGATTCGAGAGGATAACCAAAATCATCTACGGCAACATCCCGTTCATTATCATCATCATAGGTAATATATGTCGTGCCGTCAGGTCCATACAAGGACACATACGTATCCATATAGCTTCCTACTATGATGAGATATTGTTTCCCTTCAACAGCATCAAACGAGAACCAGTCTATATCATCTGCTGTCAAAGTATGTTGCTGAAAATTTGCTCCAACTGTAAGATGGGTACTAGTCTGGTAGCTGTTGTCTGCTTCATACTGGTCACCGGCAATCGGACTGAGCCAGCTGGCGGGAGGAAGCTCGCCTTCAAATTTTTTAAAATACATTGTTTCTTCATAGCGGTAAGAGTCTCCGTCCCACACATCTTCTTCTATCCATTCCGTTACCAGCATGCCATTTTTGACTTCAAATGGAACTTCTTCACCTTCCACAATCAGTTTGCCATTTTTATATTCATAGCTCTCTTCATCGTAATAATAATCATCGTTACTGTAAACGTTATCATACGTGATCATTTTCTTGTCGGTAAATTCAATGATCACGGCATAGAAATAATTATCCCATACCGGATTATACGTTTGATCATATGACTCTTCCAGTTCTCCGTTAACATACTCCACTTCGGTCATACGGTATAAATACCATTTCCCGATGAGCGGGTTGTCGTCTTTATCATCCGAGCCGAATGGACAGCCGGAAAAGAACAGAGCCATGGATAATAAAAGGACAGCATACATTTTTTTCATTTCGCAATCTCCGATTTTGTTTTTTAGAATATCGTTATATTACAGCATGACTCTCTTCTGTAAAAGATTTATTTATATCATGTTTATTGTTATAATGACAGTCGTGACCGGTATCACGACTTCCTGATTTCAGCGGCCCAATAAACTGTTTCCCTTACCGCTCCAAATCTTTTGATTATATTATTGAAACAATTAATTAACAGTTTGATGGAGTTGTTCACGCCGCCGCGCCGGTGGTTTATACCGGTTGTGATCCTTTTGGGGACAATGGCAGGCAGCGGTGCTTATACCTTTTATGTGTCACGGGCCTGGACGTATATTTCAGATAAACTGGAAACCTGCATTAACTGTCATATCATGGCTCCGCAGTACACAACATGGCGCCATTCCTCCCACAGGGAGCGTACGGTCTGTAATGATTGCCATGTACCTCAGAATAATATTTTCAAATCGTATTATTTTAAAGCCATGGACGGAATGCGTCATTCAGCAATATTTACAACCCGGGGATATGATCAGAGTATTCGGATGCTGGAGCCCGGGAACCGGGTTGTTCAGGAAAATTGCATACGATGTCATGAACATCTGAATGAACGGGTTAAAACCGGTGTGACGTATGATGATGCAAAGTCAGGGATGGGAAAACGGTGCTGGGATTGCCACAGGGACGTCCCGCACGGAAAGGTCAGAAGTCTTTCGGTTACCCCCTTTACCCAGGTCCCAGTTCCAGAATCCCCTGCGCCGGATTGGTTAAAAAATATGATAAAAAATAAAGCAGGAAATAACGATGAAAATCAGTGAGCTTGTTGACAAACACAGGTGGATCGGGTGGCTTCTGTTTTTGGGGACAGCCCTTGTTGTCTTTCTTTTGGGTGTTTTTGCTTCAACAATCATTCAGCGGCGTACTGAAGCAACGATCATGAATGTTCCTCTTTATGCGCTGGATGAGTCCGAACCGCGCAATGAAATCTGGGGGATGGCTTATCCCCGGGAATATGCAAGTTATAAAGAAATGGCAGATACGTCTTTTTCATCAAAATATAACGGAAACGCATTCCGGGATGCCCTCGCTGAAGATCCCAGACTTGTGATTCTTTTCGGCGGTTATGCCTTTGCCCGGGATTACAATCAGCCCCGGGGACACATATATGCCGTTCGGGATGTGCATCATACTCTTCGGACCGGCACTCCGGACGAACACACCCCCGATATGCAAAGTTCAAGCTGCTGGACGTGCAAAAGTCCCGATGTTCCCCGTGTTATCAGTGAAATCGGTGCTGCAGATTTTTATAAAACGCCCTGGTCCCAAATGCTTTCGGAAATCGTCAATCCAATCGGCTGTGCAAATTGTCACAATCCCGAAAACCAACACCTGCGCATTGTTCAAACACCCTTAATTGAAGCATATCAACGGCAAAACAGGGACATTACTCAATCCCCGATCAATTCCCTGCGAACAATGGTCTGTGCCCAATGCCATGTTGAATACTACTTTAAAGGACCGGGAAAATATGTAACCTTCCCATGGGATAAAGGGTTAAGTGCGGAAGCAATGGAAAGCTATTATGATGACTATAATTTTTACGACTGGATTCATCCCTTGAGCAAAACGCCTGTTATCAAAGCACAGCACCCGGACTTTGAACTTTTTGTGACAGGCATCCATTATGAAAGGGGTGTTTCCTGTGCGGATTGCCATATGCCCTATGTGACGGAAGGAAGTCAGAAACTGACCGATCATAAAATCCAGAGTCCTCTGAACAATGTTGAAAATTCTTGCATGGTGTGTCATCGTGAAAACAGTGATGTTCTGATTAAAAATGTATATGACAGGCAGGATAAAGTTCATGAACAAAAAATTCAGTTGGAAGAGATGCTGGTCAAGGCCCATATAGAAGCAGCGTTTGCTATTAAAAGGGGTGTTCCTGAAAAAGAAATGAAACCGATTCAATCGTTTATCCGTCAGGCACAATGGCGCTGGGATTTTGTGGCTGCCAGTCATGGCGCATCGTTCCATGCTCCTTTGGAATCTATGAGAATTCTCTCAGACGGGAAGGAAAAAGCCGCTGAAGCCC
>DKER01000160.1 GCA_002452555.1 Fidelibacterota bacterium UBA6817
GGAAGAAATCAGTATCAGATTGAACATATTTTCCCGCGAAGCATCTCCCTGGACGACAGTTTTATGAATATTACACTATGTGAAAGTAATTTTAACCGCATGAAAGGAGAAAAAACGCCCTGGCAGTTCTATCAGGAGAATTCTGACCCTGCTTTATGGAATGCAGATTCATGGGATGAGATTGTTATCAGAGCATTTAAATATTTACCTTACATCAAGGCAAAAAGGTTTACTAAAAAAGGAGATTTGGAACAAGAAGGTTTTGTTAACAGGCAACTCAGCGACGGGAGATATATCAGTAAAAAAGCAAAAGAAATTCTTTCGGCAGTTTGTGATGACGTTCAGGTTCTCCCCGGTATGCTTACATCAGATTTACGACGGCTTTGGGGTTTGAATAATGTTTTACAACCGATAGAATCGATTGATTACGGATATGTTGATTTTGAAGAAAATGTTTTAAAACCCCATTGGCTGGTCAAGGATATTCAAGGAAAGAATAAAAAAGTAAAGCCAATTTATAACCGTAAACCTTCAGTTAAGCCCGGAGAAACAACCATCCCGGGAGATGTTAAACAAAATTGGTTCTACTCGCCTTATTTATCGGAAAAATTGCCCGCTGAAGGTTACTCTGACGGAAAGTACTGGACTATATTGAAACTCGGAGGACCTTTGGAATGGGTACGCCAACGGAACATAAAACCCGATCAGACTATTGAAAACTTAATTCTTACCGGTGAAATTAAGAATGGAAAATTTTCCGTTAAGGACAGGTTTAAATTTACATTGAAGGAATCACTGCCCCTTGCAGACGGTTGGTATTGGGCTGAATTGCCGGTAAGGAAAATTTCTTTCAAAGATGTAAGCAAAAAACCGACTACAACGTCTGAGCAGATTGCATATTATGGAGGAATTCAAAGCGGCCGCTTTACTTCCTTTGTATTTCAATGCAAAACAGATTTGCCTGATGGAAATGCCTGGATTATTCTCGATCTTGAACCAGAAAAAGCAAAATTATATCCAGTTTATAATCAAAAGCCGGATATATCGCCTGATGAAGTTCTCATTACCGGCACAATAGACGGAAACCGGATTTTCACATCTGATGCAGATACGGACCACAATTTTATTACTGATAAACCTTCCGGAAAATACTGGGTTCGTTTTCCGGTTGAATATATTAATCCGGATTTGATTGCTCAGGTTAACAGACCTCCGGCTCTTCAAAAAGGAGAGAAAATCGTTGAAGGTAATATCTGGGTGGATAAACAGGGCGAGATCCGCTTTGATCCTAAGAAGAATCGTGATGACCAGCGGCATCATGCCATAGATGCCCTGGCAATTGCCTGTACAGAGAGAAGCTTTCTGCAAAAATTATCTACCTGGTATTCGCAAACAGATGAAATTGAACGCGGAAGAGCACATTCACCTTTTGAATTTCCTGTTCCATGGGATAATTTTTTTCAATCGGTTCAGGAAAAAGCCAATGGAATACTTGTTTCATACAAGAAGAATAATCCGGTGTTGACGAAGGTTATCAAAAAAGTACACAAAAACGGGAAAACATATAAAAGTGTTGGTTTTGCTGCAAGGGGTCAGCTTCACAAAGAATCTATTTACGGAAAACGGACCACACCCGACGGCTTTCAGGGATACCATATAAGAAAATCTGTAACATCACTGAAAGACAATAAACATGTTGATAAAGTCGTTGATAAAGCCATCCGAAATCTGATAAAAGACTACCTGAAATCGGAGTACAGCATAAATATTAACGGTAACTATAATATCCCGGAAAATGCCTTTTATAAAGATGGGCAATACAGACTTTATCTTCCAAATAAAAATGGGGATCCGGTTCCAATTAAAAAAGTCCGGATTCATGAACAAATCGGATTTGCACAACAATTGAAAGAATCGATTAACCAGTATGTGAATCCTCGGAACAATCACCATGTGATCTTATATCGGGACCTGACGGGATTTATGCAGGAAAATATCATAACCTTTTGGGAAGCTGCTGAACGGAAACGTAAAGGTGAAATGATATATCAACTTCCGGAAGACGGAAAAGAAATTATTACAATTCTTGAAATTAACGATATGTTTCTGATTGGCCTGCCATCCGTATTACAAATGAATGAAGCATGGAAAACAGTTCAACCGCAAGACGTATCCCCATATTTATACAGGGTACAGAAACTGTCTTCTATGGATTATACGTTCAGACATCATCTGGCCTCTACAATAAATAATTTCGAACAGAAATTAAGAATTGTGAGTTTTAAAGCCTGGCAAAAATTGAGTCCGGTAAAAGTCAAAATCAGCCGTAATAACCGGATATTGGAGTATAGCGATGATTAAGCGTACGTTGGTTATTTCCTCACCTTGCAAACTACATATTCGTTACGGTCAGCTGCAGGTCTTAAACCCTGAAAGCGGGGAAACAACGTCTGTACCGGTCGAAGACCTGGGATATCTGATCCTGGATAACCGGCAGATAAGCATCACACAGGCTTTGTTGGAAGAGCTGACATCCAACAACACAGCAGTAATCTTCTGTGACAGCCGTCATCATCCGTCATCCATGCTTTTAAACCTGGACAGCAACCACATCCAGTCTGAAATATTCAAAAACCAGATTGAAGCATCCCTTCCTCTTAAGAAGAACCTATGGAAGCAAACCATTTATGCCAAAATCCGGAATCAGGCTATGCTGTTAAAATCCCGTGAATTACCCTGGAAGGATGTAATGGGTCATGCCAAAAACGTGAAAAGCGGGGATACCGATAATCGGGAAGGACTGGCTGCACGGCTGTATTGGTCCAGACTTTTCAGTGCAGGTTTCCGGCGGGACAGGGAAGGTCCTGCTCCAAATAACATGCTGAATTATGGGTATATTGTTCTCAGAGCAGCAGTCGCACGGGCTTTGACCGGATCAGGGTTGCTTCCAACGCTGGGTATACATCATAAAAACCGCTACAATGCCTTTTGCCTCGCGGATGATATAATGGAACCATACAGACCTTATGTGGATGACACAGTGATAGATATTTACAATGATAATCCGGATGCGGAAGAATTGGATCAGTATATAAAACAGAGGATATTACAGTTTTTAACTATGGATACACAATTTGAACAGATTGTTCGTCCTCTTTCATCCGGGCTGTCACATACAACAGCATCGCTGGCCCGTTGTTTTTCCGGTGAAGGCCGCAGAATTGAATATCCAATGTTTGAAGCATGACGCACGAGAGAATTAATGCATACAGAATTATGTGGCTGATCGTTTTCTTTGACCTACCGGTCGTAAAAGCAGCAGAACGGAAAAAAGCAACAAAATTCCGGAATGATCTGTTGAAAGACGGCTTCGCTATGTTGCAGTACTCCGTATATATCCGTCATTGTGCCAGCCGGGAAAGTGCAGATGTTCACATTAAAAGAGTCCGGAGTTTTGTTCCGGATAAAGGTTGTGTGACTATTATGACAATTACTGACAAACAGTATGGTGATATTATTAACTTATGGGGGAAAAAGACGCCGCCGGTACAGAAATCACCGGCTCAACTGGAATTTTTCTAAACGGAGATCTTTGACAAGCGGGGAAAGAAAAATCACAGGTATCAGCACTTCAGATATCTGAAAAAATCAATTTTTTGATCCTGAAATCATGCATAAACCCTTTATATA
>DKER01000192.1 GCA_002452555.1 Fidelibacterota bacterium UBA6817
CGTTATTAAAAGATGCCCTGAAACCTAATCTGGTTCAGACAACAGAAAATACGCCGGCTATTGTTCATGGCGGACCCTTTGCCAACATCGCTCAGGGTGCAAACAGTATCATTGCCACTAAAACCGCACTTCATCTCGCAGATTATGTGGTAACGGAAGCAGGGTTTGGATTTGATCTGGGTGCAGAGAAATTTTTTGATATTGTTTGTCCCAATGGTCCTATGTGTACGTCTGCAGTCGTCCTTGTTGCAACGGTCCGTGCCCTGAAACACCACGGCGGAGCAAAATTATCCGATCTGACCAAGCCGGACATTGAAGCACTGAAAAAGGGACTTCCAAATCTTGGTAAACACCTGGAAAATATTAAAAAGTTCGGAATGGAATCCATTGTTGCCATCAACCGCTTTACGACAGATACGGACGAAGAATTGAAGCTTGTGAAAAGATATGCTAAAAAATATGGTTTTGATGCGGCCGTTGTGGACTTCTGGGAAAAAGGCGGCGATGGAGGGCTGGAGCTGGCTGAAGAAGTAAGCAGACTTGTGGATGATAATATCTGTGTTATGCACTCGCTGTATGACTGGAAGGATTCAGTGGAAGATAAGATCAAAACAGTTGCCCGGGAGATATATGGTGCCAAAGCTATTGATTATTCACCCATCGCAAAAGCAGATCTTAAAAAAATCAATCAATATGGTTATAATGAATTACCGGTATGTATTGCAAAAACACAGAAATCACTTTCGGATAATCCAAAATTGCTGGGACGACCGGAGAATTTTCTGGTAACGGTCCGTGAAATCCTCATTGCTTCCGGTGCAGGGTTTGTTATTCCCATTACCGGTGAAATTATGCGTATGCCCGGTCTTCCCAAAGAACCGGCAGCGAAGTTTATCGATGTAAATAGTGAGGGAGAAATTTTTAATCTTTTCTAATCTGTATTTATTTTTTGTTAATTGGGACACAGTATTTCTTAATCATTGAAAAAGCATGGGGAAGGCAGTATCTTATTATTTAAATCAATAAAGAAGGATGGGTATGAAGGATAAAAAGACAATTCTGATTGCTGAAGATGAAGCAATAAACAGGATGTATCTGGGTGAAATACTCAAAGATAAAGGCTATGCAATTCTCGAAGCGGAAGACGGTGAAGAAGCCGTTCAACAATGCAAAGATCATTCAGAAATAAATCTTGTATTGATGGATGTGAAAATGCCGAATCTTAACGGTTATGATGCTGCAGAACAAATACGCAGGTTTAATTCTACGGTTGTTTTGATTCTCCAATCTGCCTTTATATCCCGTAAAGAAGAACTGGATGATCCAAAGAATATATTTCAGGATGTTATATCTAAACCGGTAAATGAGAGTGTTTTGTTTAACATGTTGGAAAAATATCTCACATAATAAACAGCATAATTATTTTGTTTTTAGCCGGTTAACGTTGTAAGTGATATAAAAGCAGATTAATTTATCTTATCAGAACCAATTAATTCTCCGGAGTTTTGCAATGAAAAAAAGAAATTATTTCATCAAAATTTTAAGTTTTATTTTTAGCCTGAATAGTATTGTTTTAGCTGAAATTGAACCAGACCATTTTTTAATGCCTATCCCCAAAAGCGTTTTGTGGGAAGAGGGGAAATATCCTGTTGATGAGTCTTTCAGGATCAATGTTGTCGGTGAAGCAGGAGACCGTACCTTCAAAGCGGCTACACGGGCTCTCCGGCGTTTAAGCGGACGGACCGGACTCTTTTTCGATCAGGATTTCATCACCGGGATCAACCAATCACCCGAAGCAAATCTTGAACTGATGTGTCATCGTCCCGGAGAATTGGAATTAGGTGAAGATGAATCCTATCGTCTCCGGATCAGTACCCGGGAAATGATAATTGAAGCTGAGACGGAATTAGGACTTTTACATGGATTGGAAACCTGGCTTCAACTGCTTATGTCCGATGAAAACGGATATTATTTTCCGGCGGTTATAATTGAAGATGAACCCCGTTTCCCATGGCGCGGTCTGATGATTGATGCATGCCGGCATTTTCAGCCTGTTCATGTTATTCTTCAGAATATCGATGCAATGTCTGCTGTTAAACTGAACGTACTGCATCTGCATCTTTCTGAAGATCAGGGCTTTCGCGTGGAATCGAAAGCCTACCCTCTCCTTCATGAAAAAGGTTCGGACGGATTCTATTTCACGCAGTGCCAGATAGGTGAAATTGTTGATTATGCCGCAGATCGGGGTATCCGGGTCGTGCCCGAATTTGATATGCCAAGTCATACCACAGCCTGGTTTCCCGGATATCCGGAGCTTTCCAGTAAGGATACGGTCTATACGGTGGAAAGAAGCTGGGGCGTAAAAGATCCGGGTATGAATCCTGCCCGTGAATTTACCTATGCTTTTCTCGATACCTTTATAGCAGAAATGGTTACGCTTTTCCCCGATGACTATTTCCATATTGGCGGGGATGAAAATAATGGGAAATGGTGGCTTCAGAACCCGGAAATAACGGCTTTTATGGATTCTATGGAATTTGAAACAACGCACGAATTACAAGCCTATTTTACACGAAGAGTTCATGGTATTGTTCGAAAACACGGTAAAATAATGGTGGGATGGGGTGAAATATATGATCCGGATATGCCATCCGATGTTGTGATTCATTTCTGGTGGCCCCGGTTAAAACAGATGGAAGAAGCACTGCTTAAAGGATATAAGGGAATTATGTCCAACGGGTATTATATTGACCATTTTTTCAATACGGAATATCATTATCTCATGGATCCCGTAAGACCTGAATATGTGACGGATAGTCTTGCTGCTCAGAATATCCTTGGCGCAGAAGTCGCCAGTTGGGCTGAATTTGTTACGGAAGATCTGACCGGTTTGCGCATATGGCCCCGGACGGCAGCGATAGCAGAACGGTTTTGGTCTCCGGCTCACATCCGGGATGTTGACGACATGTACCGCAGACTGGAAACAGTAAGTCTGCGATTGGAAGAACTGGGACTTGATCATTTGAAAAACCGGGATATGATGCTTCGCAGATTGGCCGGCCAAAGGGATATTGAAGCCCTTCATATTCTTGCAGGGACGGTGGAACCCCTGAAACATTATTCCCGGCATCGAGCCACAGATCGTAAAAGATATGTTCAGCATGCACCTCTGACCCGTTTGGTTGATGCAGCATGGAGCGATGCTCCCGATGCCAGACGATTCCGCCGACTGGTGCAGGATTATGAGAAATCACACTGTCCAAAAGTGGGAAAAGAGATTGAAACCATGCTCATAACCTGGTCAGATAATCATGATAACCTGAAAAGTGTTATTGAATCCAACCCTGTTCTTTGGGAAATTCGCACCCTGAGTGAAGATCTCTCCGAATCTGCAAATATCGGATTGACTTGTCTGAATCGAATCAACAGTTGGCGATCTATGTCATCAAAAGATACAGATGCATACACAGCACGTCTGGAAGAAATGAAAAAACATCGGGGCGAACTCACGCTTCAGCATTTAGAAGCGATTCAAATACTGATTAAGATGGCCGGAAAATAATAGGATGACAAAAAATGTATGACGGCGATCCTGCTTGATTACCCGGTATCCGTTTATCATGATTGATTGTTGAATTGACTAATAATCAAACCATTTAAAAACTATATATGATTAATAATATTATCTTGCGTGATTCCATAAAGCATAGTATTTTACCCCCCGGGGCGGGGGAAAAGCCCAATGTAAAAGCCATATATCCTGTAATTGTTATCTAATGACCCGGAATGTATGAATTTTTTTGAATTCTGGTTTATGAGCAGAATGGGGAATGAGAATCGCTATCCCGTAAAATCGCTTTTGTATAATATTGTGTTGAAACATTGTATTCTTGACCATTGAACGAAGTAGCAAGCCAAAATTTCTCACGGCTTACTGTTGTATTCCGTGCTTGGTGTTGAGGGCTTATGGGTTCATGGGCTCAAGAGCTCAAGAGTTCAAGGGTTCATGGGCTCAAAAGTTCAGAGGTTTAGGGGGAACCGCTGCATATGTCATGTGATATTCACCCTCGAAACCGCAAAAAACCATTATCGACTATGAAACCATCTAAATGA
>DKER01000127.1:0-908 GCA_002452555.1 Fidelibacterota bacterium UBA6817
GATACCCAGGTGTACACCTCTTCATCATCCAGACAGGATGTGGCCAACAAAAGAGGCAAAAAGAGGAGAATCAGCCATCGATTCATGATATATTTCCTGACATGTATCATTTCTTTATACTCTTGTTCTTTTTGATTGTAAGGCGGATTTGGTTAAAAATCAAGAGAATGTGTATACTTCTTTTTAGTTCACTTATCATCATGCATTACGAGAAAAAACCAGTCGGAATGACAATCACAGATAATATCCCAGAATCATTTTACCTGTTATTTGTTTACGCCATTCCCCGGCCTGCATGGTACTTGTGACGATTGTACAATCTACATCAAAATGATCAAAACGCAGGTTAATTCCCCCTAAAAGATACTGACCATAATAATTATAATTTAATTCTGTATTGTTTTTATAGAGATAGGGGGTGGATAAGAATCCCAGTGAACAGGTGATTCGCTCTCCAACATCCCCGGATATTCCAAAACTGATATCATAAGAATCGGATAAGAAATACAGATCTTCTTTATTGGAACGATATACTTTTGCAATTTCTGTTGATAATGAGATATTTTGATTCAAAGAACAGGTAAGCCCTAAAATCATCTTATCGGGGACTTTTTCGTGGATTTCTCCAACCAGTTCGTCAATAATATACTCGTCATCAAAGAAGGAATTCTTTTCATAGAATAACCCAATCTGGATTCTTCCCGCCCTGTCATACAGAATGCCTGCTTTCCAGCTAATGTTGTCAGTTCTGTTTTCTTCTTCTGAAAGTATTGTTTCATCATCTAAATACATCGTATGATTAATATACAAAGTATTGTAATTGCCTTGAAATCCGACGCTGATTGTGTTTTTGCGAGAGGCAAAAGGTTTGATGGCATACGAAAGGTTTCCGGCATAGGAAAAAACCC
>DKER01000127.1:958-4010 GCA_002452555.1 Fidelibacterota bacterium UBA6817
TTATATCGCTGACTGAAACCCAAACCAAACCGGACGTTGTTAAATGGCATGACCAATCCTACCGATTGAGGATATACATTGTGAATTCTTCTATGTTCAATATTTGCAAACCAGTTTGGCATCTTATAATAATCCCACTGATAGGAGAATCCCGCAGATAAGGATTCAAACGCATATAATGCTGCCGGATTCATACTATTCATATTTGCCGGATGATTGATTCCTGAACTCTGAAAGCCTTTGCTGCTGATCGATTCAAGAACAAAGCCCTGGGGTATGTTTATGCCGAAAACTTTAGTCGAAAGGCTTTGGGCAGACAAAGATATTGCGAATAGCAAAAGGATGAATAACAATACAGACTTTCTCATATTATGACATCTCTATATTTATTATCTCTACACACAAAATAATTAATCAATTTATCTCTTTTTAGCAAGGATTATATTCACTGGAAATCCATCCCCGCTATTTCCCACCCGTCCGATTCCTGTCGATTGTGTGATACTGTTATCAACTATCAACAAAGTAATTTTCAATTACTACAAATTAAGTAAGTTTTTTCTTGACATGAATTATCGAACTCCTTATTATTTACTAAAGATGTAGTAATTGGAGATATCATGCCAAATTCTCAAACCATGACACCCCTTGAGTGGGAAATTATGAAGTTATTCTGGAAACACGGGAAAACCAGTATCCGGAAAATTGCCGATAAGCTTCCCGAATCCTATCAAAGGGCTTACACAACAATTCAGACATATGTTGAACGATTGGTCGATAAGGGGCTTCTTCAAAAAGAGAAAAAAGGGAAAATCAACCTGTATGAACCGGTAATCAGAGAACAGACTGCCCTTCATCACGAAACGGAAAGTTTTGTGAGACGGGCTTTTAACGGATCGTTCAGCAGATTATCCGGATATCTGATTAAATCCGGAAAATTGTCTGAAGATGAAATTGAAGAACTGCAATTAATGATCGATCATTACAGGGAGAAAAAGTCATGATAACTGTCCACTGGATCTCCATTCCGACCCTTATCCTCCAGACAGGTGTTTTATGTCTGGTTCTGTGGCTCCTGTCTGCATGGAAAAACATATCCCCCAGGCTTATGTATATCCTGTGGTATCTGATCATTCTCCGTCATGTTTTCCCGTTCACACTGCATATTCAAAACGACAGACTACCGAATATACCATTCACCCTTGCACCCATGATTACTGATATGACAGTTCAACCGGCTATCAGTTCCTCTTTCAGCATTGCAACGCTATTTCAATATTTTTGGATTATCGGCTTTATGATTTTGTTCAGTTTGATGATTCTGAATGAATATTTATTCCGCAAACAACTGAAAACCACTCCTGCTCCGGACCAATTGCTTTTAAAACTTCCCTCCTTTTCCCTCAGGGCAAAAATACAGATTAGTTCATATACCGATTCACCCCTGTCCTATGGAATAATCAATCCCGCGATAATCCTTCCCCGGTCAGCCCTGGATCTTCCGGTATCAGAAATACAATCGATCATTGCCCATGAATATGAACATATCCGCAGACACGATGTATTTCATACCATGGTCCAACATGTTCTGTGTGTTCTTTGGTTTTTCAATCCATTCATCTGGATAGCAAAACGCTATTGTGAGTATTACCGTGAAATCCTTTGTGATATTCATTCACTGAACCGAATCGATATCACTCCGCCGGATTATTCCGGTTTATTGCTGAGAATCATTGGCAACAGCAGGAGCATGCGGGTTTTAAACGGGATGGCACTTACACGGATTGACGGCAATATATACAATCTTAAAAAAAGGATTGTATACCTGAATACAACCTATAAAAAAGGAGTGACTATGATGTTTAAAATGAAACATAAGATCTTATTGACTTTGTTCGTGATTGCCATAGTCCTGACAGCCTGTAATTTTGGAACTGACGAAAAATCAGATGCAGGATATAATGTTGTAAGAATTGAACATGTCCCTGATGAAGAGGTTCAATTTATTCCCTATGATACACCACCCTCACCCATTGGAGGGTCAGACGCCATCTTAAAAAACATAATCTATCCTGAAAAAGCAAAATCCGCAGGACTTGAGGGGACAGTGATCATTCAGGCTTTTGTCAGTGAAAAGGGTGAAGTGACAAAATATAAAATCATGAAAAGTATCCCGAACTCCGGATTGGATGAAGCAGCGATCGACGCAGTGAAAAAAACAAAATTCACCCCCGCAAAACAGGATAATAAGGATATCGGTGTCTGGATTGCCCTACCGGTTGTCTTTCGTTTGAATTATTGATTAAAAGCGTCTGTATTAGATCTGATTCCGATTTCGCCGTAAAGTATTACCGATCACCCGCTACCATCTACCAGCTACCGGTATAAGTAGCAAGTAATGAGTAGCGGTAGTGAGTCGAAAGTTAAAAGTCCCAAGTCGAAAGTCAACTGTCAACTGACCAAATTCAATCATTCTTAATTCAATTTATCCCGTGAAATAGGGTTCCCAATATGGATTGGGAATTTCATGGGATTCATCCTTTTTCATTCTTCATTCATCATTCTATTCAGAATTAAGAATTCAAAATTCAGAATTCCCCGGCTACCGATAAACCACCCCCCACTCCATCACGGTAAATCCTTCCCTGTCAAATTCAGGTATAACCGGTTCAGGCAGCGATTTTACTTCACTTACCTCTTTGATCACATAGAACAAACGCAGGATGGAATCCGGCGTTTTGCTGATGTTCAATGTGATCAAATCATCAATGTGGGATGTGTGCTGGGGATAGATGGCGTAATAGGGTGAACTTTTCAACAGGGGTATCCAGTATTCCAGAAAATCGTCAACCTCCCGGCCGCTAAATCCATAAGCGCTCAGGTTTTCTGAAAAGAATCCGGATAAATCTTCTCGGGAGATTACCCATCCCTCTTCACGCTGCCACAGATCGGGGACCGATGCTTCATAGAACAGATAATCATAGGTGTTGTCTATGCGACCATCCGGTGCTACGGGAATATCCTGCCAGGCATGGGGATACGGGGGATCGGA
>DKER01000197.1 GCA_002452555.1 Fidelibacterota bacterium UBA6817
TTGGATGTTCTAAGTATGACGGTATGATCACGACCCTGAAAAAATTTTGTAAAAAAACTGATAAAATTGTAGAAATTGGCTGTTCAGAAGGATATCTACTCAGTAAGTTACAAAAAGATGGATATCCGCATTTAATAGGAATTGAACCCGGTCCGCAATCTGCTACCGCAGAAAAGATGGGGATCACAGTTATCAAGGATTACTTCACCGAGAACACGTTTTTATCAAAAGATGTTGATGTGTTTTTTTTAATGCATGTTTTTGAACATTTCGACGATCCCTTCACGATTCTTGATACCATGATTGCACAAATGAATACCGGTGGAAGGATCATTATTGAAGTACCGGATTTTGACGGGTACTGCCACCAGCATTTGTTCTATTATAATGTGCCATTTTTTGTTCGGCTTAGTACGGATAAAAAACTAAAAATTGCCAATATCATAAAAGAGAATGAGGCCATCAGAGTTGTATTTGTACGTGAAAACGATAAAAATTATAAGGACCTGAAAATAACTGAAGATAAAAAAGATGTTCTGGATAGAGCCCGAAAAATCCAGGCACAATTCAAGAAAAATACCGAAGAGATTGAATCAATACTCTCGAATAATGCAGGTAAAGCCATCTACTGGTGGGGCGCAGGAAGTGCTTCAGTGATCTTGTTGAACCAGATCAACAAAACCATACTCGACGCGGTGAACCTCGTCGTTGTTGACGGCGATGAAAACAAGGCCGGAAATCTGATTCCCGGAGTAAATCTCACGGTGAACTCGTTCAACATTCTGAAGGGAAAACAGATTGATACCCTGATTATCGCTTCATCATTTTTCAAGGAAATCATGGCGGTAATGAAGAAAAATACAATTGAAGTTAAAAAAGTAAAGATTATTTATTAATCAAAATTTTATCGTAAAAAAAAAGGAACAGAAACCACGTGAGAAATTCGTGTAGTGAAAAAACTGCGATGCAAAAATTAAACCAATGATAAAAGATTTACCCTTGATCAATAAAACCGGTGATGAATAACTTATGCATAAATATGACCTTATTTTCCATCACATGGGTTTGGCAGTATCTTCGCCAGTGAAAGCATTGCTGTTTTTACATGGTATGGGATACAAATCAGGAGAGACGATTCTGGATACTATCCAGAATGTCCAGTTGATCATGTGCTCTCATGCACAGATGCCGGATATTGAACTCATCTTCAAGACACAAACCCGGGGCCCTGTGGATTTCATACTCAAAGACCGAACAGAACTAATCTATCACTTCTGTTATGAGACTGATTCGCTTGAAGAAACATTACATGCATTCCAAAAGGATGGGTTGGTAGTAAGAACATTGTCTAAACCAAAACCTGCGGTGCTATTTGGGGGCAGAAAGGTTTCCTTTTACCATATTACCGGTTTGGGGATAATCGAAATATTAGAGAAGAATCCGGTCGAATAATTAAAAAAAAGGATCAGGATCCCGTGCTACGGGCATATGCGTTAAAATCATTGATCATTGCATTCTCCACAAGCAGATACTTTGTAAAAACATCTGATAATTTTTTATTTCTCAACAATCTTACTGCGGTATCATAATGCAGCCGGGATTCATCAGACTGGCCGTTCTGTTTTAATAAATATCCCACGACGATGTGTGCAATGATATGATCCGGAAGTGTTATCAGGAGGCCTTTCATTTTCGAGACCATCGTTGTTTTTCCTTTTGTTGATTCGAGCAGAGGTGTATTAAGGAAATTCAACTCAATGAGACGATCATAAATGATTTCTTGGAGCTGTTTATAGTCCCATTCTTCTGATTTGATGTAATCGCATCTTCGCATATCATAACGATCAAGATAATTTTCCGAGAAAAACAGGAGATCATCTTTTTTTGCCTGTTCAAATAACTCTGTTCCCGGGTAAGGGACTACGGTTAAAAATTGGTTTGATTCGGCCCGCATTTTCCGTGCGAAATCGAAAGTTTCATAGATTTGGTCGAGGGTTTCATGTGGAAATCCTATCATCCAGCAGAGATGAATATACGCACCTTTTATCTGGATTTCCTTTGCAATTGTGAGTGCCTGATTCAGGTCAAGGTTCTTCCCGACATTTTTCTGGGTCATGGGAGATCCGGATTCTATTGCCAAGGTAAATTCAGTAATCCCAGCCTTGATGAACAGATCAATGACATCCGAATCCAAATGTTTTATTGAAAAATTTGAAACTGTGAATTTTATGGGAGAACCTAATTCAATCAGTCGAGTTAATAACCTGGTTATCCATTCTTTTGAAAAAGTCAGATTATCATCGATGAAATGAATATGGGAAAGATGGTACGTCTTTTTTAAGAAGAGGATCTCTTCAATAAACTGTTCTACCGGATGATACCGGACTTTCCTCCCCCAGGAAACATGAACACAACAATAGATGCAACGGTAAGGACATCCCCGGCTTGCTTCAATGGGCAGGCTCCGGACACCGGTTCCTTTGAAATATTTCTCAATATTGAGAGCATGCCAGGCTGGAGCGGGCAAATCTTCAAGATTCAGGAATTGCCCTTTCTTTGGAGTGATGAGAATCTGACCCGTTTTAGTTTTTAATCCATATCCGTTAAAGGGATACTTTTTCTCAAAAGACGGATCTGAAAAGTTATTAAAAAGGTTTATCAGATGCAATAATGTTGCCTCACCCTCACCAATAACACACGCATTAATGTCATAGTCAACAAGGCACTTATCAGGGAATAGTGTCGGATAGCCTCCACCAAGGATGATCTTTGCATGAGGATGGTACTTTTTTGAGAGTTTTACCGTATAATCAACCCACCGCGCATTAAAAATGAACATCACTGACAAGGCAAGGATATCATAATGAGCATTTTTTATTGTTTCCTCAAGTAGGGATATATATTTTAAAACCTCAATGGGATTATTCGGTTCATCATACGCTTCGATATTAATATCGACTGCAGAAAATCGGTAGTTATTATTGTTATTCTTTTCTAAAAACGCATAAAGGGCAGCAAGCCCCAAGGAAGGAACCGGATAGAAAGGCTGCTCTGTCCTGATGTTTTTCTCATCAGTGGCATCGGGATGGGAACAATAG
>DKER01000140.1 GCA_002452555.1 Fidelibacterota bacterium UBA6817
CTGAAAAAGAAATGAAACCGATTCAATCGTTTATCCGTCAGGCACAATGGCGCTGGGATTTTGTGGCTGCCAGTCATGGCGCATCGTTCCATGCTCCTTTGGAATCTATGAGAATTCTCTCAGACGGGAAGGAAAAAGCCGCTGAAGCCCGTCGTGAAATTGCCCGTGTTTTGGCAAAAACAGGTTACTTTGAAGACGTGCCCATGCCCGATATCAGCACAAAAGAAAAAGCCCAGCGTTATCTTGGACTTGATCCGGTAAAGCTCCGTGAGGATAAAAACACATGGATTGCCGAAGAGCTTCCCAAATGGCTTGAAATCGCAAAAGAACGGGAATCCCGCATGAAAATACCGGAAAGAATCCGCTGAGTGTATATTTAATGACTGACAGACAAAACGGACGACCCATACAAATAATAACAGTTTTAATTATTCCGGCAGCACTTTTTTTCCTGGGGATTACTTTACAGATTATTGTCGGATATTTTCCTCTTGGATCCATACAGTTTCCCGTTAATGTTATTATTTTTGCTGAAATACTTATTCTTCTACCGCTCGTGTGGATTTTGTTTAAAAAAAGGAGATTCGTGCGGTGGCTTTCTTCTCCGGAAGCGGCACTGTCTGCCCTAACTTTCTTCACATTTCTCGTAATGATTATGGCCTTTATCCCCCAGAGCGGACATCCGGATCGGCTTGGATTTACACGGGTAACAGATTCAATGATGTTTGCCCTGTCCATGCTTTTTTTGGCCGTTGTTCTTGGATTGACGACTGTTCGCAGGTTATTTCCCGTTTCTAAACGGAATGTCATTTTTTTTCTGAATCATTTCGGTTTATGGATAGTGATCACAGCCGGTTCGCTGGGACAGGCAGACAAACGTGAAGTGACGGTGATTTGTCCGTCTGAACAGCTGGTGATGTATGGCTCCGATCACGTAAACCGGAGAGTTGAATTACCGTTTGCATTGGAGCTCGGCGAATTTATTTTAAAAGGATATCCCCCAAAACTGGCTCTTCTTGACTCGACGGGGAAATTATTGAAAATTCCGGGTGATCAGTTAAAAATGGTCGATCAGCCGGGTCTCTTCAAGATTGATTCATTTCGGATCAATGTTGAAACATTCTACACCAATGCTTATGTCAGACCAGACACTGTTTTATCTGTCCGGGGAGTTCGGGGCACAGGTCCGGCTGCCCGTGTTGTGATCGATGCACCTTCCGGTAAAACGGCAAGGGGATGGATTGCCTCACAAACAGTCAAATCATTTCCTCGTGTACTGAATCTCAGCCCTGACATCTCACTGGCACTCCTTCCTCCCGAACCGGCATATTATGGTGCCCGGGTTAAACTATATACCCAATCGGGAATTGAGGGCGAAGAACGTCTGATTGAAGTTAACCAACCTGTCCGGGCAGAAGGGTGGAAGATATACCTGCAGAATTATGATGCTTCCGGGGAGAGTGATGTTTGTACTTTTTCTGCCGTTAAAGATCCGTGGCTTCCATTGGTTTATTCGGGTCTTGTCATGATGTGTGCAGGTGCGCTGGGATTGATCTTTATATCACCCGGCATCAGCAGGAGAAAACAGACATGACATGGAACTATCTCATACTGACAACCGCACTTTTTATTGCCGGCTGGTTAACCGGTACACTTCTGCTTTTCTTTAAAAAAGCGTCCCGCAAAACGGAATGGATTATTAAAACCGGTCCTTTCTTTTCAACGCTTGCTCTGGCCGTTTTTATTGTTTTTCTTTGGATTGAGTTAGAACGTCCGCCGTTACGAACCATGGCGGAGACCCGTTTATGGTATGCTCTCTTTGTTTCAGGCATTATCGGTCTGATTTACATAAAAACCCGTGACAAGGTTTTGTATTTATTGGGGGCAGTCATGGCTTCCGTTTTTCTAATCGTGGATGTAATCCACCCGGAATACCGCAGCAAGACGCTGATGCCGGCGCTTCAAAGCCCATGGTTCATCCCTCATGTGATTATTTATATGATATCCTATGCTGTTCTGGCAGCGGCATGTCTGTCGGCTCTTCAGGGACTTGTGCACAGTCACAGAAATAAATTTGATCGGCAAAATCATTATATAGGACTCTCCATGCAATTGGTTTACCCCGGATTTACCCTTCTTACGCTGGGAATGATTTTTGGGGCTTTTTGGGCGAAAATTGCATGGGGAAATTATTGGACCTGGGATCCGAAAGAAACCTGGGCGCTGCTAACATGGCTTTTCTACCTGATAACCATCCATATCCATTACAGCTATCCTGCAAGACGTAAAACTCTGCTATGGATGTTAGGACTGTCATTTATTGTCCTGATTATTACCTGGTTGGGTATCCGGTTTTTGCCGGGGATTCGAAGTATTCATGTATACGGTTAATGCTGAATTGAAACGAAACTCAAAATAAGACGCTTTTCTCCGTTAAAAGCGGCACAATATTTTAATGATGAAATACTGGGATTGAATCTTAGGATCATCAAAAGCAATACAATATTGGAATTCCCGTCTGTCGCATATTCATAACAGGCTTTTGACTGTCTGTGCCGTAAGTCTGCAGTTGTAAAAAAGCGGAGATAATGCCGGACCGTTGTATCAAGGAATTTCCGGACCGGATTGAAGACAGGTGGCACATTTGAACGGAGTCAGCAAGCAGAAATCCTGAATCTTGAAGCCTGTAG
>DKER01000108.1 GCA_002452555.1 Fidelibacterota bacterium UBA6817
GTATAGCTGATAATGACGGCCTTTGCAGAGGCTGATTTTGCATGGGGCATGGCAAATACAATAAATGATGTTGCACCAATTGAAGCAATAACAACCATATCCCGGGTTGTAAGTAAAATCAAAATGATAAATAAAACTGAAACTGACAGTAATGCCTGTTTTAAATAGTCTTTCCAATACGCTTTAATGCTCCGTTTCAGTCCATAGAAATCATTTTTCATAAACATCTCATCACAGGAAAAAATCTTATTGTTTTTTCCTATACATTATACAATATTTTTTTATGTTTATCAACACAAGGAAGGTATTTATTGCTGATCAGAGCTGAGAATACCGGTGTTTTTTGCGTAGAAATACCTGAACTGGGATTGCATATCCGGTCATCTTTTTCTGTATAAGGTGATCGGGCACTTTCCGCAAACGTTGATGACACCGATATTTTTTTATCAGATAAAACGGATGAAAAAAGATCCAAAAATGAGCGGCAAAAACAGCAAAAAAACGCTTTGAATCTTTTTTTGAAAGAGCAAAAATTGCCGATACACCATCCAGGAGAAATCGAATAGGTGCAATACAAATAAGTGACCAAAAACTATAGTTTGCAAGGAGCATTATCAGATTATTCCTGTGATTTAAATATTTTTTTCGGAAACTGTCCGGCGGAAGCGTCCAACCGGAGTGATGCCACATGACAGAATCCGGTATACAATACGCATTGAATCCGTACAGATGGAATCTCCAGTGAAGATCTATTTCTTCCATGTGGGCAAAAAATCGTTCATCAAAGGTCCCGCAGGAGTCAAGAGCAGATTTTCGGACCATAAATGCCGTACCGCTCGACCAGAAAATCTCAATCGGATTATCATATTGGCCGGTATCTTTTTCTATGTAGTCAAAGAGTCGTCCTCTTGCAAAAGGATAGGCATATTTATCAATCATCCCTCCTGCTGCGCCGGAATAATCAAAATAATCAGGACGATTATATGAAAGAATTTTGGGCATAACCGACGCTGTGTCCAGATGATTATCCAGCCAGTTCACCATGGGTTCTATCCACCCGGGGTCATGAATTGTATCATTATTCAGAATAAGCAGGTATTCTCCAAGGGCAGTTCGTATACCGACATTACATCCGCCGGCGTAACCCAGATTTATTTTATTTCTGATTATTCTTACATTCAGCGGATGTTTTTCAGCCATTTCCAGGCTGTCATCAGATGACCCGTTATCGACAAGAATGACTTCCAAATCTCTATATGTGGATTTCATTAAAGAATCAAGACATTCCTGAAGAATATCCCTGCCATTGTAATGTGGAATGATGATGCTTACTTTTGTCATGAAAAATATAAGGGAGCATTTCTGCTCCCCTTTATCATTATTGTTTGTTTTCCTGCTCTTCCTTTAAACGGAGTATTTCATCCCGCATTGCCACAGCATTTCGATCGTCCGGAGCCACTTCTCTAAGCCATGTATTAAGAATATTGAGCGCCTTGTCATATTTCTCTCCGGCCCTGTAAATCATAGTCAACATGCCTACCGTTCTTGCATCTCTTGGTCTCAGCAAATAGGCATTTTCCATAATCCGGGCTGCTTCATCGTAATCTCCGATATCCATATAATAAATCTGTGCAGCATTAAAATAATCATTATAGTTCAAATTATCCCGGGACAGATATTTTTCTACTCTGTCAACAAGTTCACCGGTATCACCGGTTTCAAAAAAAAGACGTCCCATTTGAAGCATGAGTTCATTATGATAGATCGGGATAATGTCTTCGGGTATAGAAGAATTCAAATAATTGAGAAGATGGGCTGCTTTTTCTTTTTCACCCTTATCAAGAAAATTTACCACCCCTTGCATGGCACAGGTCCGGTAATTCTGAAGCAGACGTTTGATGTTATTGTTGTAATACACGTCCGGGTTATTCAAATTTCTGAATTTGTAAACCTGCGTGAAGTTTTCATAGATTTTTTCTTCATCGATACGGTCTACTTTACGGGGATGGAGTCTCATGGCAAGACCTTCCATTGAAAGAAAATCTGTCAGGCCGATTCGGTTTTCGTCAGGCACTGTTACTGCAAAATAAACCGGTCTTTCCCATTTGGCTGCCATTGCCAGAACATAAACCATCTGGTCCTGAACACGCAAACCCATGTTTCTGAAAGTCGGTTCCAATTCCCAGACAATTTGTTTATCAGGATTCAGATGTTCGGGAACAGGAATGGACGCCTGTCTGGATTTCCAGGGGATAACATTCATCTGTTCAATCTGTTCATCAGGGAGAGGAATGTCCAGTTTGGGTTCATTGTGTTTCAGCTGAAGAATATACCAGGGGGTGTTTAAAAGACTCAGATTAACCACTCTTACATCTGTTCGGACTTTTTCCACCTCCTGTAAATACCAGAGAGGGAATGTATCATTATCACCATTTGTAAAAAGGATTCCGTTCGGTGCAACCGTGTTCAAAAGATTATAAGCATAATCCGATGCAACATAATTTCCGTGCCGGTTATGTTCCTGATAGTTTGCCAATAACATATTCAAAGGCAGTATCAGAACAAGAACAAGGGCCGTGACCGGCATAAGAACTTGCTTAACACCTTTATTTTTGAATTTATCTTTCACTTTATCCACATATTCCAAAATCCCGTAAGCTCCCAAACCGATCCATATTGAAAAGGCAAAAAATGAACCGACATAAGAATAATCTCTCTCCCGTGGTTGAGGGTCGGGTTGGTTCAGATAGAAAACAATGGCTATACCGGTCATAAAGAAGAGAGCCAGAACAGACAGTGCCCTGTTCCTGTCTTTCAAAAAGTGATAAAACATTCCCAGCCAGCCGATGATAAAGGGAATGCCCCACAGCTTCGTGGGATCCAGGTGATCTTCTGTTCTTCCGATAAACTGCCAGTTGAAGTATCGGACATACATCTTTTGAATCTGATATTTCCAGAAGAAATCCATGGGACCGGAGTATTGATTTCTGTTGGGTGATTCACGCCACCGGGCTGTCCTGTCAGATGTGATAGCACCATACTGCTCCCGCTCAAGATAGGCGACTGCCTGGCGTATGGATTCCGGATTATTCTCGTCAATATTCGGATTCTTAAGGGAGCGGATAAAAATTGTTTCATAAGATGAATAACCAATGGTAATCAAAGCCAGGCCAATCAGAGCAATCTGGGTCCATTTCCATGATACAGAACTCTTTTTAAGCAGACTTTGCCCGATAAAGTACAGGGCAGTAAGAACCAATAAAATAAAAATGATAGCCATGGGAAATGAAACGGCAGCCGGATTAATCCCGGAAAAAAAGGCAATTCTTGGAGCCCCTTTAATTATACCGTATTGAATAATCAAATAATAAAGACCTGTTCCAAGGGCAAGCAAAATAAGAGGCAGAATTTTAAAATCTTTATAGCGGAAATAGATGATGAGGGCAATAAAAGGGAGAGCCAGGAGGTTCAGCATATGCACACCCAGCGCCAGTCCGATCATATAAGCGATTAGGAGCAGGTATTTTTCACCGTGCATACTATGTTCATCGGCTTCATCCCATTTCAGGACAAGCCAGACTACGATTGCCGTAAAGAAAGTACTCATAGCATACACTTCAGCTTCAACGGCATTGAACCAGTGGCTGCTCGTGAATGCGAAAGTCATAGACCCAATAAAAGCTGCCATATACAGCATAAAGCTGCTTCGTTTGTCCTTGTTTTCTTTTTCCTGTGTAAAAAGATTAACAAACTGAATGATGATAAGATACAGGAGGAGCACTGCACCGGCAGAAGCAATGGGAGATAGAAGATTAACGCGCCAGCCGATATCAGGATTTAGGGGCATAAGTGTAAAAATTCTTCCTAACAGGAGATAAATCGGACTTCCCGGCGGATGTGGAACGCCCATAATATAGGAGGTTGCGATGAATTCGCCACAATCCCAAAAAGAGAGTGTGGGTGCCATCGTCATAAAATATACAATAAACGACCCAACAAGAGTCGACAGGCCCATCCAGAATTTCATTTTATCTTTCGTCATGAGTCTCTTCCCGTTTTTAATCAGGGGTAAATTCTTTTATCGTTATAATACCTACGATACAAGAGGTTCCGGTATAGTTTGGTTGAAATTTTTCAGCCGACCGTGACATAATCTAACTTATCCTTGTAATGTTTCAAAAAGAATTCACGGAGGGTTCTGTGCCTGTTTTGAAGGATTTGCGGATCTCTTGAAACCAGTTCAAACGCTTCTTTCCGGGCTTTGATCATGATCGGCATATCACTCACAAGATCGGCAATTTTAAGTCCGGAATCACCATGTTGACGGGTGCTGAAATATTCACCCGGTCCGCGAAATTTCAGATCGGCTTCAGAAATTTCAAAACCATTTGTACTTTTTTCCAGGATATTCAGCCTTGCATTTCCCTGTTCAGAGTTTTTTCTGTTAATAAGCAGGCAATAGCTTTGATTCCCACCCCTTCCCACTCGTCCCCGCAATTGATGAAGTTGTGTAAGACCAAACCGTTCTGAATTCTCTACGGCCATTACTGTAGCATTTGGAACATCCACACCAACTTCTATAACTGTCGTTGAGACCAGTATGTGAATATTTCCGTTTTTAAATTCGTTCATGATCTTTCCTTTTTCACGGGATGGTGTTTTTCCGTGAAGAAGGGCCACATTTAAATCAGGAAATATTCGGGTTTTGAGTTCTTCATAACCGGCTTCTGCAGCTCTCAGGTCCATTTTCTCGCTTTCACTGATGAGGGGGTAAACAACATAGGCCTGACGTCCAGACATCACTTCTTTTTTTATAAAATCGTATGCCTGATTGATTTGAGAAGATTGGATTACACGGGTATGAATGGATTTTCGGCCGGGCGGCATTTCATCTAACACAGAAACGTCCATATCGCCATATAGGGTCATTGTCAAGGTTCTGGGTATGGGTGTAGCCGTCATGGAAAGCACATGAGGATTGAGTCCTTTTTTAATCAGGGTGGCCCGTTGATCTACACCAAAACGGTGCTGTTCGTCAACAACAACAAATCCAAGACGATTAAAGGATACTCCCTCCTGAATCAGTGCGTGGGTTCCAATGATAATGGGCATTTTTCCGCTGGCAATGTCCTGCAAGGTATCACGTTTTTTTAAAACGGTTTGCTTACCTGTAAGCAAAGCAATCGGTATATTCAGCGGAGAAAAAAGGGTGTTAAAGTTTTGATAATGCTGTGCTGCAAGAATTTCTGTCGGTGCCATTATAGCCGTCTGGTATCCGTTATCAACCATGATAGCCGCTATGGATGCTGCCACAAGGGTTTTTCCGCTGCCCACATCCCCCTGGAGAAGACGATTCATCACATGCCCTGAACGCACGTCTTCATAAATATCTTTAATAACCCGTTTTTGAGCCTTTGTCAGATCAAAGGGGAGGGAATGATAAAGTTTGTGTATGGTTTCGCCTGCTCTTGAACATGCAAACGCGCTTTTTTGGTTATGAATCGTTCGTCTTTTCATGGCCAGTAAAAGCTGAAGCATGAACAATTCCTGGAACTTGAAACGATACCATGCGCTTTTCAAGGATGTCTCATCCTTGGGAAAATGAATCTGATACAGGGCATCCCTGTAAGATAAAAGCCTGTTGTTTCCCAAAATATTATCCGGGAGGGGATCAGGTAAAGTTTCGGGACATTCATTGAAGAGGCGATTAAATATTTTTCGAAAAACCCGACTGCTCAGGCCACGGCTTCTCAATTCAAAAGTCAGGGGATAAACGGGAACCAACATACCGGTGTTAATCTGGTCTTTATCCAGAAAATCAAAATCAGGATGGGTCATAGTATGACCGCGAAAGAATTCTACACGACCGCTGACTGAAACGGTTTCACCGGGTTTAAGCATCTTCTGTATCCACTGATGTCCCTGAAACCAGTTCAAAGTCAAGTAGCCTGTATCATCTCTTAATGTTACATGAAGGATACGCCGGTTACGGATCTGCTGAATATGTGAATTGATTACTTCGCCTACGACCGTGACGTCTTCTCCGGTTACTAAATGACTGATAGCTTTGATATTGGTTCTGTCAAGATACCGGCGGGGAAAATAATAGAGTAAATCTTCGGCCGTTAAAATTCCCATTTCATTTAGAAGGGCTTCCCGGGAGGTGCCGATAAAGGGCAGTTTACCGACGGAAATGTTTAAGAAAGGATGCACAGAACTTTACCGGTAACTCACATAACAGCTATATTCAACACTTACCTTTTCGCCGGCCTTCAGACTCAGGGGAATTTCTAGTTCGGTTGCAGACTTCCTGTCTGTTTTATGCGTGGAATTTTTCACTGTCCAGTTGCCGTGCCATGTATCTCTAATTGTCACGGGAAGTGTGCGTTTGCTTTGATTCCGGATTTCATAACGTATTTTCCCCTCTGCTGTATCCCGTTCCCGTTTATAATCAAGGATTGTTCGTTCAAAAACCAGATCAAAGGATTTCCCTGGTGAAACAACCAATGGTTCGCCTGCAGGCGTATTGGGGATAGAAACCTCCCCGTTAAAAATCCCCCCGGCATCGAAAATTCTGAGAAGTCCTTCCGGCAAAACCAAATCATCCTTTCCGGTTTTTTTTAATGTCAGTGTTAATTCCAGATCACCATGGACAGGAATATTTCCGGAGGATGAAAACGAATTTCCTCTCACAATAATTTTCTTTTCGGGAGTGAGTTCAACCGGATCGGACAGAGCCTGCCTGAATTCTGTCCCCGGGAAAAAAGTAACCGGATCTTTAAGTTTAAAAATATAATTTTCTCCCGAACTTTGAGCCGGTTCGGCCGCCGGTGCCGATTCTGCCATATATGCCATCCCCATCCCTTTGGGTGCTCTCATGGTCACATCATCACCTATTCTCCGGCCGGTTTTTACATCACCGGCAAGGAGTGTTACCTTTACGTTATTCAACGTTCCCCTGCCGCGATTTATCAGACGAAACCATGGAGAAAAAATTGCTTTTTCTTCATTATTCCACTGAAGTTCATATTCGGCAGACCAGGCAAGGTCACCGGTCTGAAAGCCAAAATTCACAGGAACAATCCGTTTTTTTGAAGAACCAGGAGGCGGAAAAAATTCCAACAGCCTGTTCTCAGGGATTTGCGGAATTTCAAAATAAATAATATTGGAAACATCAATCATTACTACAGATTTATCTTTTTCCATAAAAAGAGTGTTGTTGTCAAATTTTAAAAACGTTCCGCGGAGATCCAGGCTTTCCTTCAGAACAAGATGAATATCCGTATCTTTTTCCAAGTCATACAATCCATAACGGGGATAGGAATAACGCAGGATTCCTTCATTTTCGGGAGAATTCCATACCGTTCCGGGGAAAATATTCAAACCAAATGAAGGTAAATACAATTTCCCATTGATTTCTACCGGTTCTTCTTTAAAAGTAATCCATGCACCGTTGTTTGGCAGAATAAGAACTTCCGGAACGCCGGCCAAAAGCAATCCGCACAGAATAAAAAGAGACATAAATAACCGCAACATAAGATACCTCCGTGCCCGCTTACAAAGCCTATCTGTCGTCCAGTCTTGCAAGATTTGACATTAACAGGGAAAGATTTTCACTCAGGGATTTTTCTTTTTCCCTTTCGAACTGCACCACATTTTCCGGTGCTTTAGCGATAAAATGCGGGTTAAGTAATTTGTTCCGGACGCCTTCAAGGTGTTTTTTCAAGTTGTCAATTTCTTTGTTCAACCGGTTTTGTTCTTTTTCCACATCTATCAAACCGGCAAGGGGAATATATATTTCTAGGTTTTCAACGACAGCTGCCGCGCTGAGTTTCGGTTTTTCCAGTCTGGACGCAATTTTAAGTTCATCAATTTTGGCAAGTGCACGGATATACTCATTTTTTTCCATAAGAATCCGGCGTTGTTCCTCTGTTCCCCCATGAATGAGCACATCCGCCTTTTTTGCCGGCGGGACCGTCATTTCACTTCGAATGGTACGGATCGCTGTGATCACATCCATCAGGAGTTTCATTTCCTCTTCCGATTTGTCCGTTCCCGTAAATCTTACTGATTTCGGCCAGGAACTGATCATAATATCCGATTCATCCTTCTTTTTTACGGACTGCCAAATTTCTTCCGTTATAAAGGGGGCAAAGGGATGAAGTAATTTCAAAATAGTCCTGAGGACATACACCGCTGTTCCAAGGGCTGATTCTTTGCGAACCGGGTCGTTCCCGTATAAGGAAGATTTTATCAGTTCAATATACCAGTCGCAAAAATAACCCCATGTAAAATCATAAATATCTTTTGCTGCATCGTTAAAGCGATATTTTTTCAGATTGGAATTAACCGATTTAATCACAGCCTGCATTTTGCCGAGTATCCACCGGTCCGGTGTTTGAAGAGCGGGGCTGTGAGGATCATATGCGTCAAAATTGTAATCCTGAGGACAATTCATCATCACAAATCGGCTGGCATTCCAGAGTTTATTCATAAAATTCCGGCCGGTTTCAATTCGGTTTTCATCAAAAAGAATATCTTGTCCCTGAGGTGCAATAAGCATTATTCCAAAGCGCAGGGCGTCGGCACCAAAACGGTCAATCAGATCAAGGGGATCGGGAGAATTTCCCAGGGATTTACTCATTTTTCGTCCCTGGGCATCCCGTATCAAACCTGTAAAGTAAACATTTTTAAAGGGGATATCTCCCGCGAATTCGAGTCCTGCCATGATCATGCGGGCAACCCAGAAAAAGATTATGTCCGGTGCTGTCACCAGATCATCCGTGGGATAATAATATTTCAGGTCATCATTTTTTTCAGGCCAGTCAAGCGTGGAAAAAGGCCAGAGCCATGAACTGAACCATGTATCAAGAACATCGTCATCCTGTTTGATTTTTTTTGATCCGCATTGAGGACACACAGCGGGGTCTTCACGAAGGGCATTTTGCCAGCCGCATTCAGGACAAGTAAAAACGGGAATCCTGTGCCCCCACCACAACTGACGGCTGATACACCAGTCTTTCACATTTTCCAGCCAGTGATTGTAGGTTTTTACCCACCGGTCCGGGCTAAATTTGATGTGACCTTCATTCACAACTTTCAAGGCAGGTTTGGCCAGTTCATCCATTTTCACAAACCATTGCTCAGAAACACGCGGTTCAATGGGAACGCCGGCTCTTTCACTGAAGCCAACTTTATGGATATACTTTTCCACTTTGACTAGTACACCCAGCTTTTCCAGTTCTGCCACAATTTTCTTTCGGGCATGCAGCCGGTCGAGTCCTTCATAATCTGAACCGGCTTTTTCATTAAGTGTAGCATCGGCATGAAAGATGTTAATAAAGGGAAGGTCGTGTTTGAGCCCGATTTCATAGTCGTTGGGGTCATGACACGGTGTGATTTTCAAAGCTCCGGTTCCAAATTCCATTTCCACATACGGATCGGCAATCACAGGAATTTCACGATTTGCAACGGGTAGAATTAAAGTTTTGCCAATGAAATCTTTATACCGTTTATCGTCAGGGTGAACGGCCACGGCAGAATCTCCCAGCATGGTTTCAGGGCGGGTCGTGGCAATGGTAAGTCCCCGGGAAGGATCATCTTTAAGGCTGTACCGAATGTGCCACAGATGGCCGTGAACCTCTTTGTAAATCACCTCTTCATCGGAAAGAGCCGTCAGTGAAACGGGACACCAGTTCACAATACGGGTCCCTTTGTAAATATATCCCTTTTCATACAGGCGGACAAAAACCTCACGAACAGCCTTCGAAAGCCCTTCATCCAAGGTAAAACGCTCCCGGGACCAGTCACAGGATACGCCCAGCTTTTTCAACTGCTTAATAATTATTCCGCCGTATTTGGTCTTCCAGTCCCATACCAATTGGAGAAATTCATCCCGTGAAAAATCCTGACGGGTTTTTCCTTCGGCGCGAAGGGATTTTTCCACCGCAGTCTGTGTCGCTATTCCGGCATGATCCGTACCGGGAAGCCAGAGGGTCTCAAACCCTTCCATCCGGGCTTTACGAACAAGAATATCCTGAAGCGTATTGTTTAGAACATGTCCCATTGTAAGCATGCCGGTAACATTGGGCGGAGGGATCATTATTGTATAAGGTTTTTTATCCGGATTGGGTTTTGACTGAAAATAATTTTGGGCGGTCCATTCAGAATACCATTTATCCTCAACCTGAGCAGGGTCATAAATTTTCGGCAGTTCTTTCATGCGTGTTACATTTCCTGTTTTATGCTGTCAATTTTACAATTGTTAAATTTATCAATATAATTGTTTGTATCAAAGAGGGACCTTGTGGGAGCGATGGTTAAAGGTTGAGACGTTGAGACGTTGA
>DKER01000104.1 GCA_002452555.1 Fidelibacterota bacterium UBA6817
GTATCAGGGTCGCCGAAACAAAGAAAATTAAGATGTATTTGAGTGATAAATGCATATTCTACCTGTTAAAAAGCTGTTGTTACGATTTGCAGACGTACCGAATCCGGATTGAAAGAGACCTGATTAAAGCCATATAACTCACTGCTCATTCGTATATAAAGTCCGCTTACAGCTGATCCGGAATTATCCTGCATATTCATCAGGACTTCAGTAATTGGAATATTTACGGTTATGTCATTACTTCTGATTTTACCGCTGTTCTGATAAGTGCTGAACTTGAAATTTTCAGCGTCCCAGTTGTCGGATGTAAATAAACCAACATAGACTGTCAGTGAATCTTCATCGAAATAGGATGCTGCAGGATCGACAGTCAGGGATAGTTGTCCATAGTTAAGCGAAACCCCCTGAATATCCGCAAGCAGTTGGGAAGATGTAATAAAAGCTCTTCGAATTGCCCCCTGGGATATAAACAGATCAGGTGTGCTTCCCTGATCTCTTAATTCTGAATACGTAAAATCCCTGCCTGCATAAATAATGAAAGTTTCTTCTTTTGCTCCTGATGTATCATAAACGGTGCATTGTAGTTCCAGCCGGGGTCTGTTCATAACTGTAGAATAATTGTTTGAATAATACCCGATAATTCCATCCGGATTTGCCGGATCATAATCCAAAACAAAGCCGTTATTTTTTTCTTCGCCGGACGGTTTCCACCATTTCATGACTAAATCATTATCCAAAAGAATTTTCAATGAATCCGGCGTATAGCTGACCTGATCTATACGAATAAGCTGTCCCGTCAGACTTTGCCAGTACGAATCAAAATTGGTTGTATCAGCCCAATAAAATTCGTCTGTTCCGGGTATGAGCAATACGTTAAACTGGAAGGTGTTAACGTCCCCCCAGGTTTTATATTCTTTGAGAATGATATTGGCTTCATTAAGGACAATTGAATCAACATCAAGCTCACGGTTTACGAGAGATGAAAAATTATTAAAAAGAAGGATTGATTTGCAGTCTGCATCACGGTAACCTCCAACATAATTATAAATTGAGGATGATGATGAAGAAGAGTTGTACCGCACCGTCAGAGAATCAAAATCCGTATGTGAATAAATGACGGTGTCAACAACGGCAATTCCGGGTCCTGAAGGCAATTGAACCGGACTTTCTGCGCACGAAGCGATTAATAATAGAGTGATAATAAGAAAAGGAACCGTTTTTTTCATAAGCTTTCCTGCAAAAAAAATCCCGGGGGAGTTTAAACCACCCGGGAATATACCATGTTTTTTGAAAAAAATATCAGATAGTTTCGAGAAAATGATATATCTGTTTTGATGTTTCATTCCAGGTGTTTTCATCAGGGTTTTGAATGGAGTGATTCAGGTATTGTTCCCTTTTTTGTTCCAGTAATTTTTTAACAGATTTATCTTCCAAAAGGGTTTGAATTTTGGATTCATTTCCGTTATTCAAAACAATTACACCTTTGGAATGGCGAATGGCGGATTTAAGCAATCCCAATGAATCAGTCAAATCATCGTCACTTTCGGGAATATCATAATCTTTCAAAATATCAGGGCTAAATGCTTTGAATTCACTATCATTGCTTAGTATGAGAACAGGTTTTGTCGGTTTATACCAATCTTTGTTTCCATATTTTGCATTAAGAAGGAAAGGTGTTAGTGCCGATTCGGCGTTGATACAAAGCATAATATCCGGTTGCCAGTATAAATGTTCCAAAGTCAGGATGGATGTGTGGTTGAACAGAACCGTGCAGGTATCCCAGGATTCATATTGAGTAACTGCAGCAGTATCAGCGAGATTTTTTGGGATTTTTTTGTAAAACTCAGGATAAACAAGAAAGTAAACCTGAACCCGTGTTTCCGGTATGAACGCCGATTTGACCGAGGGAATTATATCATCATTCTTATAAAATACTGGTATTTCTTTCAGACGGATGACTTCTCTCAATATATATTTTCTGTCAGAAATAAAACCGTATTTCGGCATATACAAACGGATGTCGATTTTATTTTCATTGTATACGCGGGAAATATTTTGAATAAAATCCCCGGCAAGAGTCGATTCCGTAAAAGGCGTAATGCTGTGAGATGTAGCATAAATACGTAAAGTCATACGTTTATTATCTTATTTTAATTTGTTTAACATTTGTTGAGCTTGTTTGAAATATTCACTGTAAGGATAGTGCTTAACAAGCCTGTCGAATTCATCTTTAGCTCTTTCTTCCTGTCCAAGTTTCAAATAACAGTATCCCAGCTTGAACTGAGCATCGTCATATTTGCCTTTTTCCGTAAAAGTAAAAACTTTTTCAAACTCGATGAGGGCCCTTTGGTAATCACCTTTCATGTAATATGCTTCAGCCAGCCAATACTGTGAATTATCAGCCAGTTCATGATCCGGATTGGTTCCCAAAAGATCAGAGAACTTTTTTATGGCTATATCGTATCGTTTATTCTGAAAATCACCCAGAGCTTCAACATATTCTGATTTGAATACTTCCGGAGATCTGCGTTTTGGATGAGCTGTGGCCGGTAAAGCGGATACAACCGGTTGCTGAACGGATAAATTGTTTAGGGCTTCGTTTAAGGCCGCAACTTTATTTTTTAAATACTGGATATCGTTAAATAGGCCATAACTTGTACTGTCAATAAATTCTGCACTTTGCTGGAAATTCATTCCTTCGGCTTTTAATTTATTGAGCTCTTCTACGGTATGATTTTGCTTGAGATTTAACGCTTCAATTTCGCTGTTGATTTTTTTTATTTCACGAATAACCGTTTCAAGATCGCTGCGCGATACTGCACCACCCCTGCCGGTAGATATGCTTTCTACCCGACTTTTTACAAGACCGATTTCCTGGACAACTGAATCTATCCTTGCATGAGCACTTTCATCAGTCAGGTTTTTAGGACCTGAACAGCCGAAAACCAATAATGCCGTAATGAAGACACTACTGATAATTACGATTCTGTTTTTCATAATAAGCCCTTTTTTATATAGATGTTATTCCACCTAAATAATTTACTTTATTCTGCTGAAAAGCACAACGAAAAACCCTGTTCAGCGATTCACATATCTTTTGTCAGAAAGGTTTTCAGCAATCGAATCATGGAATTGATATCAGACGTTCCCGACATTTCACGAACGGAATGCATAGCCAGCATAGGCACACCTGCATCCAGAGTACGAAGACCTAAATTTGCCGATACCGGAGGTCCAATTGTTGATCCGCAGGGTAAATCGGACCTGTGTACATAAGTTTGAGTTGGAATACCCGCCTGTTGTGCCAGGTCTTTGAAGAGTGCGGAAGCATACAGATCTGTTGCATACCGCTTTTGTGCATTAATTTTTAAGGCAGGTCCCCTGTTCATGTAAACCGGATGATTTGATTCGTTGAAATCGGGATAGTTAGGATGATAGGCATGCACGCCGTCAGCAGAAAATAAAACTGATGCGGAAAGTGACCTGAGGTATTCTTCCCGGTTGAGCCCCCACGTTATTGCCAGCCTCTCAAGGACAGATCCCAGAAACATGGAGTCTCCGCCCGTAGGCGTTCTGGATCCGATTTCTTCGTGATCAAAACAAACAGCCAAAACCGGATTCTTCAACAGCGTTCCCGTTACCGGCAGTGCTTCTGCCGCTGCATAACACATGGCAAGGTTGTCGATGCGTCCCGACAGAAGGAACTCATCATTTGGACCGCCCAAAACCGCCGGCTGCATATCATAAATTTCCAAAGACATGTCAATAATATCGTCAGCATTGATATTATTTTCATGTGCAATCCATTCTGTAAAATCCTTCTGAGTGAATGCTGTATTCCCTTCCGATAATTTGAAAAGGGGTACCAATTGTGTTTGCTTGTTGAATTTCAGTCCATCTTCGTTGACCTGACGATTAAGGTGAATAGCCGGTTGAGGGATTCTTAAAACCGGTTTTTTACATTGCCACAATATGGTATGATATCCTTTATTCCCATTTCGGACCAATATGCGGCCTGCCAGCGACAAATCCCGGTCTGCCCAGCTTGCGAGAAGAGGTCCGCCATAGACTTCAGCAGACAGCAAAACAACCCCGTTTTTATTAATGACCGGTTGTGGTTTGATCCTAAAACCCGGTGAATCAGAATGTGCTGCAACAATGTTCCAGTTTTGATCTACGTTTTTTTTTTCATTCATTATCCCGGCAACAAATCCCGCATCTTCACGGACAATGTAAAACCCTTCACCCGGTTTGAGTGTCCATAAATCCTTTTCAGATAATTCTCGATACCCTTTTTGTTGAACACATTTAACCATCTCGTATGTGGCATGAGCGGATGTAGGCGAATTGTTTAAAAATGTCAGAATGGAATTCGGTCTGTTTTCCGACTGCGTTACTTCTCTGTCGCTACTTGTCATCTTGATACTCCTGTTTAATGTATAATCTACATTATTTTTATACTAAAAACCTGTAATCAGGCTTGTTTTTTCTGTAACTTATTCCGGCAATACCGGTCTCATTTGGCAAAAATGCAGGGATAAACCATGAAAATTAAAGGTCTTTTTTTCACATCCATTCTATTAATTGCTTCATTATTGCAAGCCAATATTCCTGAATCATTGGTCCGTTATGAAGGCCACACGATCCTTGATAATCAAACAGATGGAGATTTTCAGGTCCAAATTCTGTTTAATATTGAAGAAGACTGGCACATTAACAGTCATGAGCCGCTTGAGGATTATTATATCCCTGCTCAGATTGTTCTCGATATACACGAGGCTGTTGAACTCGTATCAATTGTTTTTCCCGAACCTAAAATTCTTGAACTCGAATCTCTGGGAGGAAAAAGTTCCGTGTTTGATGGAGCCCTTCCGATTATTCTCAACCTAAAATCAATCAAATCGGATTTTTCGGGTGAATATATCATTTCGGGGCGTTTTTCTTATCAGGGTTGCAATAACAATATTTGCTTGATTCCCATGGATTTGAGTTTTTCGTTTACAATCAACGGTAACTTACCGTCGATTAAGCCACTCCGGCCGGCAGACAATAAAACTTCTGTGACAGAAAGTGCCGAGCCTGTTGAAAAAACAGAGGCTCAAGTGTCTGAGACGGCCGCATTGCAAGGCGCATTCCAGACCCTTGAAGAATCTTCACCTTATGCATCAAAGAATTTCTTTTTAATTATTTTGCTTGTTTTTGCGGGCGGATTTGCCTTGAATCTTACACCCTGTGTATATCCCTTGATCCCGGTGACAGTCAGCTATTTTGGCTCACAGAAAGGAAAGGGGAATCTCATCATTATGGCAATACTTTATGTAACCGGTATCGCTGTAACGTACTCGATTCTCGGTACGGCTGCTGCTCTTTCGGGGGGACTTTTTGGATCCCTGATGGCCAATCCGGTTGTCCTGGCATTACTGGCTCTTCTTATGTTTTTCCTCTCATTAAGTATGTTTGGCGTCTATGAATTCCAGTTACCCTATCAATTAACTCAAATAGGAGGGGGGAGCCGCTCGGGCTATATCGGTTCACTTGTAATGGGTTTAACCATGGGAATCGTTGCAGCACCGTGCATCGGTCCATTTGTTATCAGCCTGCTTACATATGTGGCTTCATTGGGAAATCCCTATCTTGGATTTATTCTCTTTTTTTCCATGTCGCTGGGATTGGGAATTCCCTACATTTTTCTTGCAATTTTTTCTGCCCGTATTGACAAACTGCCCCGGTCCGGGGAATGGTTGAATGGTGTGCGGATTTTCTTTGGCTTGGTCCTTTTGGGTATGGCCGTGTGGTTTATCCATCCCCTGCTGCCCGGAGCTTTATCAAAGTTGATTCTTCCCCTTTATCTAATTCTGGCAGGATTTTATTTTGCTGTCTTTAATCGGTCCGGAGAAAGTTCTGAGGGGTTTAAAAAAGTTAAAATTCTTTTAAGCCTGATTGTTGTAATGGCAGGTACCTGGATGATTAAACCTGAGCCGGTTCAGATGTACGGACTGGACTGGCAGAAATATGATTCGAAACTGCTGGATGAAGCAAAGGTTGAAAATAAATTTGTTATGATTGATTTTTATTCGGACAGTTGTGTCCCCTGCAAGGAATTGGATGCCATTACGTTCAGAGATCCTGAAGTAAGGCGTTTGCTGAAGGACGTCATGGCGATTAAAGTTGATCTGACGCGAGGCGGCACAGAACTGATTAAAAAATATAATATTCTCGGTTTTCCGACCGTGGTTTTTATTGACAGGGACGGCCTTGAACGAAAGGATTTGCGGTTACTGGGTTTTGAGAATCCCCAAGACTTTATAAATCGGCTTAATGCACTGATGAATCCGTGAAATAAATATAAACATTAATAACCGGACCTTATTTTACGTTAGTTTTGCATGTTTCTTAGAAAGATTATTCTTAACTTTATTTTTCCGAAACCCATTCATCAATTACAAGAGAAAAGGGGAAAAAGATGGGGAATCTTACCCGACATATCAGTCCGACTTTTAATTGGTTTATGCAGAGAATAACCGCCATTATTCTGGCAATCGGTTTGCTTGTCCACTTTTATGTCCTGCATTTTGCCATAGAACGGCCGGTGACCTTTCAGAAAGTTCAGGATCGACTGCTGACGCCCGGCTGGGTTTTATTTGATATAATCCTTCTGATTGCCGTTGTATACCATGCTTTGTATGGTCTTTTTAATGTTATTTGTGATTACAATCCGGGTGATACTTTTCGGAAAATCACAGGCTGGTTATTCACGGTTATGGGTGTGTTTCTCATCGTCTATGGAATTATAGCATTACTTCCTTTTACACAACGGGGAGGTATGTGATGAATTCAAAAAAAACAGGCTTTATACGGGAATGGTACTTGAATTTCAACTGGGGTATGACGGCTTTTATTTTTCACAGAATATCAGGTCTGGCTTTGGTGTTATATATTTTTCTTCACATTTACACTATTGGCCATTCTCTTGCCGGCGGATATGAATTTGACCGTATGATGCAAAGCTATAACACACCGTTCGGTCATGTGTTGGAGTATTTTCTTTTACTTGCCGTTTTATGGCATTTGTTTAACGGTCTTCGTATTACTATAACGGATTTTCTTCGATTTTCTCACCAGCAAAGACAATTAATATTATGGGTTTTTATCATTTGCGGTATCATAGCCGTCGGTTCAATTTTCCGTTTTATACCTGCTTTAAGCAGTTTGTTTGGAGGATTCTGACATGATTTATTCGGAAGCACTGGTGGTAGGAGCCGGACTGGCCGGATTGCGGGCTGCAATTGAATTGAATCGCCACAATGTGAAAGTCGCGGTTATAACAAAAGTCCATCCTGTCCGCTCTCACAGTGTTGCAGCACAGGGAGGCGTAAATGCTGCATTGAGAAATCATCCGCGCGGTAAGTTTGACAGTCCGGAACTTCATGCATTCGATACAATTAAGGGAAGTGATTATCTTGCTGACCAGAAAGCCGTTTTAAAAATGACAACGGAAGGTATAGAGCGTATTTATGAACTGGAACACTGGGGTTGTCCCTTCAGCCGTACGGAAGACGGACGTATCGCTCAAAGACCCTTTGGAGGTGCCGGTTTTCCGCGGACATGTTACTCCGCTGATAAAACCGGCCATCTGATGCTTCATACGCTTTATGAACAAGCTCTGAAATTTGAAGCCCACAGTGAGCGGGCCGATATGAAAATCTTTGACGAATGGTTTGTAACCCGGCTGATTGTTGATAAGGGAGCGGCAAAAGGTGTCGTTGCATTGAATATCAATACAGGTGAACTGGAGGTTTTTGCTTCGCGTGTCGTTATTTGGGCAACCGGAGGTTCCGGTCGTGTTTTCGGCAGAACAAGCAATGCTTATATCAATACAGGCTGGGGGATGTGCGTCCCGTTTTATGAAGGAGTTCCGTTGAAAGACATGGAATTTATTCAATTTCATCCGACGGAACTTTATACGAACAATGTTTTGATTACTGAAGGTGCCAGGGGAGAAGGCGGTTATCTTCTGAACAGTAAAAATGAGCGGTTTTTGGCTCATTATGAGGATTCCGCAAAAGCCATGGAAATGGCCCCCAGAGATATTGTAGCCAGGAATATGCAACGTGAGATTTTGGCCGGCCGGGGAGTGGAAGGAAAATATATCCACCTGGATCTTCGTCATCTGGGCAGGAAAAAAATTCTTCAGCGGTTACCCGGCATCCGCATGCATGCTATCCATTTTGCCGGTGTTGATCCCATTGAAAGTCCCATACCTGTTGCCCCCGGTCAGCATTATACAATGGGCGGGCTGGATGTTAAAATTAATGCTGAATCAAAAATAAAGGGATTTTTTGCCGCCGGTGAATGTGCATGCGTAAGTGTGCACGGGTCTAATCGGCTTGGCGGGAATTCACTCCTGGAAACAGTCGTTTTCGGTAAAATTGCC
>DKER01000045.1:0-13199 GCA_002452555.1 Fidelibacterota bacterium UBA6817
GCCGGTCATGAACGTGCCAGACCCCAGGGGCAATCATTCTGCTTTCCACTGCTCCAAAGGGTGCGGCATAAAGTGAAATAGAGATAAAAACAAGCAGGCATATTCTTTTTAAAATCATGGATTGTAACTCCGGCGTTTTATGAAATATAATAAAATTAATTGGGTACTGGTTAGTATTTGGTTGACGGGAGAAGGGCAGTTGACAGTCGGCAGTCCAGTAGCCAGTAGCCGGTAGCCAAAATCAGTAGTCAGTAGCCGGTAACCGGTAGCCGGTAGAAAGCAGTTGACAGTTGTCAGTGGGCAGTCAACAGGCAATCAACTTTTTAACTTTCGACTTTCGACTTTCCACTGCGAGCACAGCGAGCCTAAACGTCTAAACCTCTGAACCTTTCAACGTTTGAGCCCATGAACCCATGAACTCATGAACCTCTCAACCTCCAATCATCAATACGCCATTCTTTATTTCGAGTGAATATTTTCCTCCGGGGACAAGTTTCCCTTCAAGAATTTCCTGTGCCAGGCGGTTTTCAATTTCCCTCTGAATAAGTCTTTTGAGAGGACGCGCACCAAAATCAGGATCATATCCTTTTTCAGCCAGATAATTGCGAACGCTGTCACTCAGACTGACCTGGATATTTTGAAGATTCAGCCGCTTTTGTATCCGTTTGAATTGAATATCTACAATGGCTTTTAGTTGCTCAGGTGTTAAACTGTGAAATGTCATGATTTCATCTATTCGGTTAATAAATTCCGGTTTAAACTGGTCTTGCAACCTTTCCCGTAACATGTGATTCAACGTATCTAAAGAATTGCCTGATTCAAAGACATCACGTCCAAGATCGGAACCAATGTTTGAAGTCATAATGATCAATGTATTCCTAAAATCGACAGTGCGGCCTTTTCCGTCTGTTAATCTGCCGTCATCTAAAATTTGAAGAAGGATATTAAAAACATCCGGATGCGCTTTTTCAATTTCATCCAGCAGTATTACTGCATAAGGCCGTCTTCGGATACTTTCCGTAAGTTTACCCCCTTCTTCGTACCCCACATATCCGGGAGGGGCACCGATCAGACGGGATACGGAATGCCGCTCCATAAATTCGGACATGTCCAGGCGTATCATGGCGTTTTCGTCATCAAAGAGAAAGTGTGCCAGAGTACGGGAAAGTTCGGTTTTTCCTACACCGGTCGGCCCCAGAAAAAGGAAAGATCCGATAGGCCGGTTTTCGTCAGAAAGACCGCTCCTGTTTCTGCGAATTGCATTGGAAACAACTTTCAATGCCTCATCCTGTCCAACCACTCTTTCGTGCAAATGGTCTTCCAATGTTAAAAGTCGTTCATTTTCAGACTGAAGCATTCGATTCACCGGTATCCCCGTCCATCGGCTTACCACATCAGCAATGTCTTCTTCTCCTACCTCTTCTTTCAACAGAGGTGATTCCCCATGCAGTTTCCTAAGTTTCTTTTTCTCTTTTTCCAGTTTTTCTTCCATTTCGATCAAGGCTCCGTATCGAATCTGGGCGACCTTTTCATAATCTCCCCGTCGCTCTGCGTCTGTTTCTTCCGATTTGAGGCGGTCAATTCCGCTTTTCAGATTCTGAATACCCTGTATCATGGCTTTTTCTGCCATCCACCTGTTTTTCAGGTTTTCGTGTTCTTTTGTCAGAACCGATAACTGTTTTTCCAGCTCTTTAAGCCTTTCCACGGAACGGGGGTCTTTTTCCTTTTTAAGGGCTTGCTTTCCAATTTCCAGCTGAATGCGACGCCGCTCAAGTTCGTCAAGTTCTTCCGGCATGCTGTCAATTTCCACCCGGAGCCTTGAAGCAGCCTCGTCCACCAGATCAATGGCCTTATCCGGCAGGAAGCGGTCTGAAATATATCGACTTGAAAGCCGTGCGGCAGCGACCAGTGCACCGTCAGTTATTCGAACCCCGTGATGGATATCGTATTTGTCCTTTATCCCCCTGAGAATGGAAACCGTATCTTCTACAGACGGTTCGCTGACATAAATTTTCTGAAATCTCCGCTCAAGTGCCGAATCTTTTTCAATATATTTCTGGTATTCATTTAGAGTTGTCGCACCCACACAGTGAAGAATTCCCCTGGCTAGCGCCGGTTTCAGCATATTTCCGGCATCAACCGCACCTTCTGCATTTCCTGCGCCTACAATCAAATGTAATTCATCTATAAAGAGAATTATCTGTCCGTTGGAATCCTCTACCTCTTTCAAAACAGCTTTGAACCGATCTTCAAATTCACCCCGATATTTTGCCCCGGCCAGTATTGATGAAATGTCCAGCATGATAATCCGTTTGTTTTTCAAGGATTCAGGAATATCCGCATTTATAATCCGTTGTGCCAGTCCCTCCACGATTGCTGTTTTACCGACACCCGGTTCTCCGATGAGAACGGGATTATTTTTGGTTCTGCGCGCAAGGACCTGAATTGCCCTGCGTATTTCGTCATCCCTGCCGATCACCGGATCAAGTTTCCCCAGCCGGGCACGTTCAGTCAGGTCAATTCCAAACCGCTTCAATGCTTCATACTTTGATTCCGGGTTTTCGTCCTGAACAGTCTTTCCTCCACGGATTTTCTGTAAGAGATTTAAAAACAAATCCCTGTTCATTCCTGCTTTAACGAAAAGTTCCTTAAGTCCTTCATGGTCAATGAGAGATAAAAAAAGATGTTCAACACTTACATATTCATCCTTCATGTATTTGGATTCTTTTTCTGCCTGACGAAGAACCGTAGCCATGTCCTTTCCCAGACGGATCTGTGAAACATTACCAAGTCGCGGAAGTTTATTAATGACGGTCTCTGCCTCTTTTGTGATTTTCTGTAATGAAATATCACTCATCTCTATCAGACGGGGAATCAGCCCTTCTTCCTGGATGAGTAAAGCATGAAGTAAATGAACAGGGAGGATCTCTTCCTGGCCATATTCTTCAGCAGTGAATTGAGACTGCTGAAGGGCTTCCCTGCTTTTCTCCGTGTATTTATCGAAATTCATATGATTCTCCTTTTTTCTTCAAAGATTATATTGCAAATCCGATGCCATAAACCAAAATATGACGTATCGGCGCACCGGTTAAGAAATGTATGTCAATATTGCAGTTTTATTGTCATTGTTCATCTCCGTATATTTACACCATAAATCAAATGACAGGAGGGAATAATGAAAAAAAGTTTGATTTTCTTTGTTGTTTTATTGCTGGCAGTTGCAACAGTACCGGCGTTTTCTGCTTCAGAAAGTGATATTGTTGGAAAGTGGCTCACGGATGGCGGAAAGTCCAAAGTTGAAATTGTTAAATCCGGCAAAGAATTTAAAGGGAAAATAGTCTGGCTGGACGAAGAAGTGTATCCGGCTGATGATCCTGAAGCCGGTGTTGTAAAATATGACCGGAACAACCCGGATGAAAAACTCCGCCCGCGGCCTATTCTCGGCCTTGAGCTTGTGTGGGGTTTTTCTTACAACGCCAAAGAACATAAATGGGAAAGAGGACGGATTTATGATCCGGAAAGCGGCAAGACATACAACTGTACCATTAAACTGGATGATAAGGGGAATCTGGATGTAAGAGGTTCGCTGGACAAATGGGGTCTTGTAGGCCGTACAACTGTTTGGGAAGCCGTTAAAGAATAAATTTCCGGAAAAATAATTCTCAAAAGCGGTCTGATTTCAGACCGCTTTTTATTCTGGAAGAAAAATAATTCGCATATGATCCAATAATGCCCGGTTTTCATAGCTGTTCATATTTTCATTCCAGGGCATGAATATCAGTTGAATTGAGTGTTGTCCCTTGTCCATATACAGGATTTGTGAGTTTGAATAACCCCAGTCATCCCACCGTTCATATCCTCGCTGGGGCATGACAACGGTTTGTCTCAGCGTTCCGTCAACTGATAACGTTCTGACAGCGCATTTGTTGTCTGTATTGACAGGGCCGCTCCCATTTGCATACCTGAAGTCAACACTGTAAAATCCGCTTTCAGGAAGTATAAGGTTAAATGTTGTCTCACGGTTTTCCGTTTTTGAAAGAGGAATATACCCTTTGCCGGTATACCCAGCATATTTTGTATCCATTCCCGGCCCTTGTGCCTGAATAGTCATAATGGTATTTTTTGGAATGACAACAACCGGTTCACTGAGAAAAGAGGTGTTCCCCATATTGTCAACAGCCTGAAGCTGATACTCATAAAATTCGTTTAATGGAATATCGGGAAAGTGCGGGATTGTATTTTCCTGAATCAGAGTTGCATTCCGGTATAGTTTGTATATGTCTGCTCCGGCAACCGGCAATGCTTTTATGGTTGATCCATTGAGGAACAGGTGAGGGGTTTCCGGCGACACGTTCCCGCCGGAATGATTCATTCCCTGAAGAATATTATCAGAATGCTTAAGACGGATTTCAATGTCGTGTTTCCCCGTGAGAGACCCGGATATAAAAGGTCTGTTCATTTTTCTCCCGTTTAAACGGAAAGAATCGACTGTATCTCCTGTTCCTGAAATTTTGATATTGAGAATTGCGTTCCTGTAAGAAAAATTTTCAATAATAAACCGGTTCCCGTATCCTTCAGGAATAAACGGCTTAAAAAATATCCCGTCAGGAAGAAATTCCATACCGGCAAATACCCTGAAAATTAGAGAAAGATTTCCTGCAACGCTCCATAACTGACGATTGCTGTTGATTTGAGTGCCCATATAATCACCGGTGCCGGCAACCATATTTTCTTTATTGGTCAGAAAAAGACCGGCAGCTCTGTAAAGTGAGGCAATTCCATGTTCAACCTGTGGACCATGTCCGGTTTTTTTAGCGGCCCATGTCCAGTAAGCGACAACAAAAGGCCAGAGCCCGTTGTTATGGTACGGCGGGATATTTGGGATCGCCGGTTCGATACAGGCAATGCCGTAGGACCCGACAGGAACACTTGACATAATTTGCCGGCTTTTGATGGAATCTGATATTCCAAACAGGATAGACAGGGCTTCACCCAATGTTTCTGACCGGTTGGACAAAGAACGGTATGTTCGGCCGTAAACAAATTGGCCGTAATATCCCCTTTCTTCAATCCAGAGATAGTTGTTTATTGCCTCGCGGATTTGCACGGCTGACCTATCCTGCGTATCGGTCGGTTCATTGCGTTGTTTTGCCATTTTTTCAAGAATTTTATGAGTTTGAAAATGAACCGCATTCGTTCCCAGGCTTCGGGATTTGTAGATGTCTTTAGGATCCATCCAGACGGGGTAGCTTTGTTCACGCCAGTCCAGAAATGAGGATTCCCCGAAATAAAGTCCTGTTTCCGGATCCCGCACAGCCTTAAAATCCTCTTCTGCCGAATTCCGGATAATCTCGCAGGATTCTCTCAACCAGTTAGAATCTCCTGTAACACAATACAATTCCCAGGCTGCAATCGCCCAGGTCATTCTGTCCGTACTGACCGGCCATGACCCGCCGGTTCCCGTATCCTGAATAATTCTTCCGTCTCTCACCTTATGAATAAGACTCGTTTTTGATGCCTCCGGTTCAAGGGCTGCCAGGGAAAGATGAATGGAATAACTGATATCCCGGGTCCATACGCCGGGCCACTTAGCTCCGGCCATAAATGCCCCGTCTGTTCGGATATTATCAATCAATTCATCAAGAGATAAACGATACATCGCATTAATAAGCGGTATCTGCGTCCTGACAACAGGATAAGGGGAGTGATCGTGTTTCTGCGTCCATCGTTTTTTCATATCATCCTGAGATGCTTTACGGATGCGGGGAATTGCAAGGGTAATTTCATAGATTCCGTCATTATCAGGATCTGTCATCATAAAACGTTCTTGACCCTTAAGTGAAGCAAAATCCCAATCAAGGGGAGGAAGACTGCCGGCAATGTATAATCCTTCAAACGAATCCTGATAGAATTTTTCTCCTGTATACAAAGTAAAATATCCCGTCTCTTTAAAGGCTTTGAAAACATGTCTTAGGTCAGCCAGGACAGTAACCGTAACATCGTCAGTCAGATATTCATTTCTACATTTCTCGTCATAAAGAGCTTCTGTGGGATCCGGCTTTCCAAAAACGTAAACAGGTGAAATCTGCGGGCTTTTTTCCGGCGTCAGCAAAAGATGGTGATCTTCTCCGGGACTCCGTTCATTATCATATCCGTTCAGCGAAAATTTAAAATCCAGCACCCTTGGAACAGGTTGTTCATATGTGCTGATGTAGTTTGATCTAATTTCTTTATCGGATACAACAACAGCAGAATATTCCCCTTGAATAATCTTTGAGGATGTGATAACAAAATTATCTGATTCATACAAAATATTCTCGCGGCTGCACCCTGCCGCAAGCAATACCGATATTACAGGTAAAAGAAAATATTTCATCCGTTGATCTTTTCCTCTACTATGCCAGAAAAATTACAGGAACAGGATATGTCCCGATAGGCATGATTATCTCAACGCCTGTTGAGCCCAAGATACAGCCCGGTCCAATTCCCCCTCTTTCAAAGGACCTTCTGTATCTTTGACAATGAAACCTTCCGGCGGAAGAACGGGTTTCCCGCCTTTCTTCCGGAGCAGGGCATCCAGCGGTTCGGCAGCATAACCAAAGAGCTTAACCATAAACGTGAGAAAACGGTTGTTAATTTCCAGAATATCGATACGTGTGTCAAAAGCTGCAGTTTTTATTCCATCCAGACTTTTTTCCGGAAGTTTTTTCAGAAAGGATTTGATTGCCGGTGTAGCAGAGAACTTGCGTGTGGGTGAACCGACAAATAAAAGATCTGCTCGGGTCAGGGAATCCGTTGTTACCTGAGAGATTCGTTGAATATCCACACTATCATCATCTTTAAAGGATTTTTTCAAAGCCAGTGCAACCTGTTCAGTGTTACCGAAGTATGAATCATATACTATCAGAATTTTCATGTGTCTGAATCCTTTCTGCTTTCATTATTATTTAATGTGCGTTTCTTGAGATTCCCATGTTTCAGATAATGATTAAATTTCTCTGTTTAAGTAATCAGAGAAATCTTTTATCGTTCTTTCGTATGCTTCATTCATGAGCGGTGAACTGATCATAAAGTCGGCAGTTGAACGGTTACAGGCCGTAGGAATGTTATAAAGGACAGCTATACGTAAAAGGGCTTTAACATCCACATCATGGGGCTGCGGCATCATGGGATCCCAGAAAAATATCATAAAATCCACCTTTCCATCAGCAATAAACGCGCCCATTTGTTGATCACCCCCCAATGGTCCTGATTTTAGTTTTGAAATGTGAACAATGGTCTCTTTGCCTGATTTCATCAATTGTTCATGAATCGTTTCTTCAATAAGCCGGCCTGTCGTTCCTGTACAGATTAAGTGGTGGGGAATCAAGGTTTCTACATTCCACCGGACCCATTCCATCAGGTCTTTTTTTCGGTTATCATGTGCCACCAAAGCAATATTTTTAAGCGTTTTCATAATACAACCTGTTTTTATTGGATAAGTTAAGGTCCTTTTTTGGGTAGGGGAATGGATTTTTAGATGATGGATGAAGAATGAAGCAGAAAATAACGAGTAATAAGAAGGGATAGGATACAAGGGTTAGTCCCGTATTGTTTCCCGGAAGATAAGCACGTTGCCTTGCCTGTATGTCGGCGGTCTTTTCGGAACCGGAGTGCTCGATCCAAGGTGTCAATTAGTTGATGATACAGAAATTTGTGTATACAAATAACAATATTAATTTGCCTCATGTCGCGTTTCGATGTATCTTACCCCGCCCCGGTGTATAAGTTACACCGGAGCGGGGGGGGGTATTACCTAAGCATAATCATATATCCGGTTTTTTGTATAACCTTGGAATCTTATCAGCAGGTAATACTCTGCTCCAATTATTCATCCAATCCAATCTATCACCCAATTGCACCCGGCAGCACCCATCACGCTCAATGAGTCTTTGAGCTTTCCTGTAAAGGATATTATATTCACCCATTATGGATATGATATCTTCAAAATTGTCTATGGTCCCCCGAAAACCGGGTGTTTACCTTTTTCGGGATGAAAAAGGTGTCATTATTTATATAGGGAAAGCTGCTGTTTTAAAAAACCGTGTTTCATCATATTTCAAAGGGGAGCACGCTGATCCAAAAATCGGGATTATGGTTTCCAGGATTCACAATATTGAGTGGATCATTACTGACAGTGAAGCAGAAGCTCTTTTAATGGAAGATAATCTGATAAAGGAATATACGCCTCGGTATAACGTGCGGCTGAAAGATGACAAGACTTTTCCGTTTATCCGTATAACAAACGAAGATTTTCCCCGTATTTTTATCACCCGAACGGTGGAAAAAGACGGGTCGCGGTATTTTGGACCCTATACGGATGTGCGCCATTTGAGAAAACTTCTCCATGTATTACACCGAACCTTTCCAATTCGCACGTGTCGCTTTCGGTTAGATGATGAAACGGTAAGCAATAGAAAAGTTGCACTCTGTCTTGAATACCACCTTCATAATTGTGAAGGTCCGTGCCAGGGACTTATTGACAAAGAAAGTTATGATACCATGATTCGGCAGATTATCCGGTTTATAGAAGGGCATACAAGAGAAACCCTGTTAGTTCTGGAAGATCGTATGAAAAAAGCAGCCCGGGATCAGGCTTTTGAAAGAGCAGCCCGTTATAGAGACCAGTTAGAAATCATTCGTAAGGAACTGCCCGGTCAGAATATAACGCGGACCGATTTTGAAGACCGGGATGTGATTGGTCTGGCCGCCACACCTGACACGGCTATGGTAGTTCTGTTCAGAGTGCGGGAGGGGCGGATTATCTCCCGGGAAAAATTTACGCTCCAACAGACAGGCAACCGTCTAAGGCACGAACTCCTTAAGGAATTTATTCGCTCATATTATCCTGAAACGCCATTTATTCCGCAGGAAATAAATAGTGAACCGATTGATGAAAAAAACCTATTTGAAGATTTTTTATCAGGACAGGCCGGAAGAAAAGTTCATATTATAAGCCCGGAACGAGGGGATAAGGCAAAACTGCTTACTCTTGCCCGGAAAAATGCAGATATGTTGTTGAAGGATCTTCTGCTGAACCGGATGAAACGGGAATTACAGCCGGGAAGGATGGTTTCTGCCCTGCAGGAAGCCTTGAATCTAACAGCCCCTCCCATGAGAATTGAAGGATTTGATATTTCCAATATCCAGGGTGAACATATCGTAGCATCCTGTGTGGTTTTTGAGAACGGGCAGCCGAAGAAAGCCGATTACAGGAAGTTTATTATAAAAGATTTAAGCCGCCCGGATGATTATGCTTCAATGGCTCAGGTGATTGAAAGACACTATACCAGAATTCTGGATGAAAAGAAAAAATTGCCGGATCTCGTCTTAATAGATGGCGGAAAAGGCCAGCTGAATGCTGCAAAAGCAGTTTTAGATCATCTTGGGTTTGTCCACCTGCCGGTTATCGGTCTTGCCAAACGGCTTGAGGAAGTGTTTATTCCCGGGTATGCCAGTCCCCAGAATATCCCCAAAACATCTCCGGCTTTACTATTATTACGCAGGATTCGTGATGAGGCACACCGGTTTGCCGTTACATTTCACAGGGACAGACGAGATAAGACGATGGTGAAGAGTATCCTTGACGAAATTCCGGGTATCGGCATTAAACGCCGGGCAAAACTCCTGGAAACATATGGATCCGTGCAAGAAATGATGAAAGAAGATGAAAAGGAAATTGCGGAAAAAACCGGCTTATCCTTAACTTTAATCATGAAACTTATGGAACATATCCGTAATCAATATAAAGGCAATGAATCGTGAGGTGCTTGTGACAGACATGGAAACGGCTTCAACTGAAGGAATCAGGGAACGTGTGCAAACACTTTTGAACAGAGAACCCGGTCCGCTTGAAACAGAAATTTTCAGACGGTTGTGGTCTGAAGACTGCAGTGGAAAATATTCAAAAAATCTTTTGTCTGAGCTGGTCAGTGAGAACAGTCGTTTGCCAAAGGATAATCCGGATATTCTGGATATTGGAGACAATTATCAATTAATGTTTTCTGTATCGGACAGCAGGGATAAAACAGAGCGGTATTTTGCTGAACATGGAGCCCGGAGTATCGCTGCCATGGCAATGGTCAGCGGGGGAGACAAAGAAGATGTCGCCAGACTGGTTGAACCGGCGGCACTGAATACCTATGCTGCCGGAATTCCTATGCTAAAAATTCATCATGCCCGTATTGGTCAAAAAAACCCGTTTATCAAAATTACGTCTTTGGGTTTATCACGTAACAGGAAAACCCTTCAGACAACATTAAATACACCGGGAGCTGAAATCTGGTGGCTATATTCTGAAATAAAAGCCGATCAGGATGAACGGGAAATTCGGCAAATCCGATTGAATGATATGATGATTGCCATATCTGCTCATCCCTGGGTATTGGCTGCCTGTCGTGTCTCCCGGTCCGGGATATTGTGTTCTCTTACAGAATTGATCGGTGAGGAACGAATGGGTATCATGCTGGATTCCGAGTCCTGGGGACAAAAACCGGCAGATTTTTTGATGTCAGCTGATCCGGGTGGTTTTCTGCTGTGTTTTCGCCGCACATTTGAACGAGAAGTAAAAGAATGTATTAATCGTTATGATGCAGCGTTCACTCCTGTTGGGCGTTCTACGGATGATGGAAAGATGACCCTGGTTTCCCGGGATGAAGAAACGGCAGAAATCCCGTTTGAATTACTGGCCAGATACAATGGTGAACCCGTGGGACATAATGAATCGGAGCGGGTTTTGGAAGTGAAGAATAAAAAGAATATCAAAGATTTCTCCATTCCGGAACCGCACGATTTAAATGACGTTGTAAAGAAACTCATCCGTTCTCCAAACATTTATTTTCCCGGTATTTATAATGGGTTGGCAGATTCTACGATTCGGGGAAATACACTCAAAATTAAAACTGAGCAGCCGGTTATCCGTTTAAAAGGCAGTAAAAAGCTAGTTTCTGTGAGCATGTCCGTTGTGGAGTACGAACATGAACGGGATGCCCATACTGCTGCTTATAATGCCGTTGTCAGAGTGTCCCGTCAGCTGGCATGCCTCGGTACGGAAGTTTTGGGAATATCGGCGGCATTTTCCGAAGGAAATCCTGATACAAGTGATCATTATTTCCATTTTCTGGATGGCGTACGAGGTGTTGCGTCTGCAGCAAAAGCTTTAAAACTGCCGGTCCTCTCGGCAGAGGTTCAATGGAATGTACCTTCCTGGAACTCTTCACCGGTCGTTGCTGCAACAGGACTGCTGGAGAATAAGAAACAACTGGTTGAACCGGGTTTTAAAAATGACGGGGATTTTATCTGTATTCTCGGAAGTTTCAGGGGAGAAATTGAATTCTCTGAATATGCCAAAATTTACCATGGGGTTCACAAAGGACGACTCGTTCCGGCAGATGGGGACTTTGTATCACAATTAAATATGGCCCTAATGCAGGCAGCCCGTGAAAATGTCATCAAATCGGCTATTGATATGGAAACCGGAGGCTTATGTTCGGCTCTCATTAAATCAGCAATTCTTAATGAAAGCTCCCCCATGGGATGCGAAATTTATACAATGAGAAAAATGAGAGATGATGCCCTGATTTTCGGGGAAAGCCATTCCACAGTACTGATTACGATTGAAGAACATAAATTGATGGACATGGAGCGCATTGCCAATGATTTTGGTGTTGCCTGTACAACAGTGGGAAGGGTTCGGGATCACGGGAAATTGATTATTAATGATCTGATTAATCTTGAAATAGAAGATTTGAAAAGAATCCGGATGGAGTCATAAAAGGAACTGGATATGACCTACGCCGTATTAAAGCCGGTTGAAAAAGTGATTGATGTCCCGAAAATTGTTGGAGTGGGACATAATTACAAAGACCGGTATAAAGAAGCAAAATATACAGATGTCCATCTGCATCCTGTCATTTTTCTCAAACCTTCACAGGCCATAGTACACAGCCCTGGGCCTGTTGAGCGACCCTTTTATTCGGCACAGGTTGAGTTTGAAGCTGAAGTGACATTGTTAATCGGATCGGAAGCAAGAAATGTTGAAGAAAGAGAAGCCATGGGACTCATAGCCGGTGTAGGTGTCGGTGTTGATCTCACAGCCCGGGATGTGTTGGATGATGCAAGACGCGAAGGCCGGGCTTGGACCGAGGCAAAAGGGTTCGATAATTCTGCACTCATTTCCCATTTTGTGTCCGTTCTTCACTTTCCCCGTCTGGATAAACTGGATTTCAGGCTCTATCAGAACGGAATTCTTCGACAGAAAGGCAACACATCAGGCATGATTTATTCCATACCGGAAATCATTTCATATATCAGTTCCATAATGACCCTGCAGCCCGGTGATATTATCTTTACGGGAACACCTTCGGGGGTTGGGCCGGTCCATTCGGGAGACAGGCTGTTAATAGAACTGGAAACAGAGATATCTGAAGAATTTCTTGTGATTTAATCCCGTTTCTAAATCGTGCGGTTCAATATATAAGCTATCAGAAACTTCTGTGATAATGTTGTATTCAATATTTTATACACCAGCTTCCTCCTTTAAGATCTTCTTCCAATGGCGATTAAACTGTTTGTTTTGTACGTGGATACAATGCCACTTATCACAATAAAATCATTCCGGATGTCTAAACCCATCCACCAAATACTTCCGGGTAAAATGACTTTTTCCGGGATTTCTGTATACAAGTGCCAGTTCATTCCGTTGTAATGCAATATTTCTCCACCCTGTCCGGCGGCAATAACGTCATTTGCTGCATTTCCCCGGATCGTATTGCCTACCCATACACTTTCAGTCTCCTGACGGGTTACTTTGTTTTCAAGTCTGTCATATATCCAATATCCTGAATAACTTGCAATGTATATTCTGTAAGGATTATTCATCCAAATACTGCTGTAATAAGGGGGATATTCCATATTTGATTCTGGTGTTAATTCCCGGATTACCCCTTTTTCATATTCCAGAAATATGGTTCCGTCCGTCCAACCGTCCACGCCGCATATCCAGAAAAGATCGGAATGTAAACCATATATATCTGTCAGACGCTCATCAATCCCGCTCTCCACCCGCCGGAACCGACTCCCGTCGTAGTGAACCAGTGTCCCGTTGTCTCCCGCAAACCATACGTTATCCGAAGATGAGCCCCAGACCTGATAAACACCAC
>DKER01000045.1:13242-18851 GCA_002452555.1 Fidelibacterota bacterium UBA6817
ATGGGCAACTATACCAAGAGTAACCCATATATCATCTCGTGAAAAATATGAAATACCAGTTACTGCAGTATGGCCGCTCAATACTCTTATCATCTCCCATGTCTCCCCATCCCAGTGTGCGGCATTGTAGATGGAATCCCCTTTTTTGATATATCCCACAACCCAGATATTGTTTTCATCCACAATGGCCACATCATTGAGGGTTGACCCGGCATCTCCCAGCGTTTCCACGGTCCATGTAAAATCATGGCTGGTGGTATCCAGCGTGGTAACGGCGACGGGATCGGACCGGTCTTTGTCCCGGCCGTCTTTCATATAGGTTATGTGATAGGTATAAACCGCTGCCGGCAGAAGTCCCGTATCCCGGATATAACCGCTTTGTCCGCTGAGTGTCTCTGTTACCACCAGACTGTCATCCCGGTAGAGTCCGCAGGTCCACGTTTCCGGCACCCCGGAAGCCGTCACCCGGAATGTGGCTTCCACACACACCACATCCACCGCTTCGAGCACCAGTCCGTAATCCTCCGGCTCCGGGCTGAAACAGGCGGTGATGAGGTAGGGGAGAAGACAGAATCAAGAATTAAGAATGAAGAATTAAGAATGATGAATGATGAATTGAATGATGAATGATGAATGATGAATTGACATATAACTAATAAATTGTTAAACTATTTTAGAGCATGATAAAGAGGTTTGTTATGAATAGGCAAAGAAATATCCTGATTTTAGTTGTTATGTCCGTTCTTCTATGGATATCCGTGACGCATGGAGCCGTGACCCTGGACCGGGCGGAGCATATTGTAACTGAAAATCGGGATTTTACTGTGGATTATGGTCAGTTTGACGGAAACCGGATCTGCACGTGGACCAGCAATGTGGGGGACTGGGTTTCGTATCGGGCCACATCGTATCCCGGCATGGAATGGCCGAAAGGTACCGGAATATCGAATGTGTTCCAGTCCGGACTCTTTCTGGTAAGCGGACAGACAAAGGAAAAGGATTCCCTTACATTCCGCGAGGATAACCGGACGGCGGTAGTCGGGTTCTTTTCACAGTTTCAGCCCGGACAGATTCTCTATTTTGATACATTAAACCAGGTTGTGGTGCCTGTGAGTAACTATCCTCAGGAACACTGCATCTGGAAAGCGGGAGATCCGGCAGATCCGTCTTACAGGTTGTATAAAATCAACAGGCAGGACAGCCTGTCTGCTGATTACCTGAACTGGCCGGCGGAACAGGGTGCCCCGGTGGATGAATCCGGGAAACCGCTCTTTTCAGGTGATCAGATGGTATGGAGTGTCTGCAATGATATGGATACGAGCCTTCATACGTCCACTTTGGGTGGAACCCCCATGGGTGTTGAGATACAGACGACATTATACGGATTTGACCGGAGTGATATATTGGGAGATGTGCTTTTTATCCGGAGCCTTGTCATCAACAAATCGGATAACCACTATAAAGAGATGTATGCCGGTATCTGGACGGATCCTGATATGGGTGATGCATTAGATGATCTTGCCGGTGTGGATACAAGTCAGGTTATGGGATATTGTTATAACGCATATCCCGAGGACAGAGGATATGGTTTAACACCCCCGGCAGTAGGATTTACATTTCTTCAAAGGCCTCAGGTGCAAAGCCCCGAAGACACTGCAAGCTGGTCCGGGAAACTCCGACCGGGCTGGAGAGAAGCGGATTTGTCCGGATTTATCGTTCTAAAAGGATCACCGACTCTTGACCAGGATCCTCACAATACGAAAGAGGCATATCATGTTGTCCGGGGATTGAAAAAAGGGGGAGGATCATGGATTGATCCGACGACGGGTGAACCGACCCGTTTTCATTACACCGGTGATCCGGTCACGGGAGAGGGATGGCTGAATATTACGGAAGTTCCGCCGGGAGACCGACGATTCCTGTTCAGTGCAGGTCCTTTTGAAATGGCACCCTGTGATACCCAGGAGATTGTGACGGCCATCATCGTTGCCCAGGGACACAACCATATCCGTTCCGTGGCGGCCCTGCGTTTTGCAAATGAATATGTCCAAAAGCTGTTTGATGCTCAATTTGATTTTAGCTCCTTGTCCCTTGCCGGTGATTACTACATTCCCCAGGGAGAACATGAACAGGGATTCGGGGACCTGGCTGCGGCCATCAGCGCTGTGAACGGGACGGGTTTGTCCGCTCCGGTAAGACTACTGATTGACGGGTCCTTATTGACTGATGAAATCTATCCCGTTCATCTTGAACGCCCTGATCTGACAGAATTCACATCTCTGACTATCATGCCTGTTCCGGAAACATCTCCTGAAATACTCCTCATGGGCGAGGCAGGATTTGATATTCAAAACACCTCATGGGTGACCCTTGACGGATTCGGAGGTGACAGTTCCGCCATGACTTTCAGGCTGCAGGATGAAACGGGCGCTGCGGTGATCCGTATTGTGGATGACTGCGAAAATATTACCATTCGAAACCTGAGTGTCCAATATGAATCTGCAGCATTCACATCCCGGGGAATCCTCATAGACAGAAACAGCACATCCACTGTATCTCCTCAAAGGATCACGTTGGAAAAGAACACCATCGGGACTGAAGAAAAGACATTTACCGATGCCATTGCTATTTGGGGAAATGACCTGAGTCTGCCAGTCAGCAATGTGTGTGTAAGAGATAACCTGATCTATGCCGGAAGGCGGGGAATCACTACCTATTACATACAAGATAACGAATATACGGGCAATATGATATATGTCACCGGTCAGCATGTCAATAATGCATGGCATGGAGGGATTTATGTATGTGGTGGCGTAGGGACTATTAATGTACACGGCAATAAAATCTCCGGTCTTGCCGTAAACGGGACAGGGTATGCCGGTGGAATTTTACTCAATGCCAGTGTAAATGAAGTGAACGTCTATAACAATTTCATAGCGGCCAATCTGACGAATGCCGGTATAAATACAACAAACAATGTTTATGGCATTGTGATCAACAATCCTTCTGCCGGAAATCCGGTAAATGTCATGCATAATACCATTTACCTGCCGGAAACAGAGCTCACCGGGCGTCATGCCGGTCTGGGCTGGGAACGGGATACACAAGAGGCCACAACGGTGAATTTTGTCAACAATATCGTTGTCAATGAACAGAATCTGGAAAATTCTTATGGAATTTACTGGCCCTGGACTTCAGGACTGTATTGGAGTGACTACAACAATATTTATGTATCCGGATCCAATGCCAGTACCGGTTACTGGGGTTCTGCGGTGCAAAAAACACTCACCGACTGGCAATCTGCCACGAATAAGGATGAACACTCGGTGGCTGTTCCGGTGGAATTTGTATCCATAACGGATCTTCATATCACCGGGTCTTCGGATGGGGATGAGAACCTGGCAGGCATCCCGGTTGAGTGGATTTCGGAAGACATTGACGGAAATCCCCGGGATGCAGATCATCCCTATAAAGGTGCCCATGAAGGCAGCACCCTTGTTATCAGCCATATTAAAGAGAATTTACTGCCTGAGAGCTATAAGCTGGGTCAAAATTACCCCAATCCCTTTAATCCAGTGACAACTATTCCTCTGGCCATGCCGAAATCCGGAGAAGTACATCTGGTGCTATATGACCTTACAGGCCGGCTGGTTCAGGATATTTACAGGGGATATCTGAATGCAGGTTATCATACGTTTACTTTTACTGTGGGGACCTTATCCAGTGGTGTGTATATTTGCCGGGTGAATGTGAATGATTTTACGGCAGCAAAGAAGATGACAATCGTTAAGTGAGCTAAATTGGATTATTGAGGATTATAGATATGATAAGAAAAATCACAGTATCCACATTATTGATTATTAGTCTTTGTGTAATATTATTTTGTGATGATGAAAAAGCAACTAAAGAAATTGAGATATTCTTATGCACCTCTTATGACAATAGTCCTGACATAAATTATTCATTGACTAATGATTTTTATGTTGACGCTGTAAATTCAGTATGGGGTTTTTATAATTATCCTGATTCGTTTATGATTATTGATAGAAATAAAACTGGACATTTATATAACGTTCCCCATAGACCGTTAGATTATGTTATCAATAATAACATAGAATATCAAGTCGGTTGGGATCTTGGTGAGAATGAAATTAGCAATAGCATTTATGCGAATCTTAGTGCTGGAATATATAAAATCAGTTGTTCTTTAGATAATCAAAATTATCCATATATAGATAGTATTTATATCTGTCTTGATTTACGAGAATCCCGGTATCCGTGGACGGGTGAATTTTATGAATATAATGACTTCTATTTGTATTATGATAATGGAATATATTATTATAAATTGATAGGAGTGAACAATCCTTGTATTCAGATACCAAATCAAAGTACAATTACCCTTAGCGAAATCTTCAATATTACAAATGGAAATAATGATTATTCAAAATTTCAGCCAACCACACCCACTAATCTTAGTATTTATTATTATCAGAACAATCCCAAATTAGTCTGGGATTTGTCTGAGCCATCTGAAGCAGCAATATATGATGTTTATCGAAGAAAAGGAATCAACGGTACTTTTTCGTGTATAGCTTCAGGACTGTCAACAAATGAATATATAGATTATAATATTTCTTATCCAAGTTATTTAAATCCTTCCAGTTATTATTATTACAAGATTAGAGCACGGTCTGGGGATGGACTGTTATCTTCACCTGATTATTCAAATACAGTAAGTATAAAAGGGTCCGAACCAATCATCATAGAAAAAGGCAGTAGTGAAACATCTGAAGATTGTATGTCAAATGCTCCGGAATCATTTGATATAAAATCAAATTATCCCAACCCCTTTAATCCCGTGACACATATAACCTTCGGTCTCCCGGCAGAATCCAGCGTAATTCTCACCGTTTACACTGTAACCGGAAACTTTGTGACCAACCTGGTCCATGATCGGCTTTCCGCCGGTTACCATACGGTGACCTGGGACGGTTCCGAATACAGCTCAGGAATCTATCTTGTCAGACTTGTCGCTGGTGATTTTATGAAGACGCAAAAGATGGTGTTGATGAAATAAGTCTACAGTCGACAGTCGACAGTCGAAAGTCCCCGAACGTTATTCTGGCTTACCGGGGCAGGCTTATATCGAAAGTCGGAAAACAGTAACGAGGTACGGGTATCGAGGTGCGAGAAGAGACGCAAGATTTCATGGTGTGGTTTAGGTTTATTGGGGAAATTCTCGTTACTCGGCCCTCGCTACTCGCTACTTATACCAGCAGTCAGCATAAAATAACTCAGGGGCGGCATCACAACCGTCCTTTTTATTATCCTTAACCTGTCATTAAAACTCATTGTATTTCGAATATTTCTATCGATACATCCATACTCAATAAGGCTTGTAATGTAGGTCTCCCGCTGAAGACTCTTACTCTGTAAAAGAGTTTTAATGTGTGCCTGTTGCCTGTCTATAATAATTATTGTTGTCAATCAATTATTCTTCCAGGAGCAAATTCATATATTGCAAGGCATTTTGTTTTATCGTCATCACATCATCCGAGATGATTTTAGGTTCCGACTCAATGATAAACCGGAGCTCACTGATTGCT
>DKER01000053.1 GCA_002452555.1 Fidelibacterota bacterium UBA6817
CATAAAATTGAATGGGAGTGTGCCAAAAAAATCTGTTCAGAAAATCACGTCATCCTTCATCAGCTGGATGTTCCTGCATTCCGTCAGATCGGCGGTTCAGCCATGATTGAGGAAAAAATAATCGATATTGAGGATTCAGGATTGCCAAATACGTTTGTCCCCGGAAGAAATATTGTTTTTTTAACCTTGGCAGCATCCCTGACTTACCGAAGAAAACTGGATACACTGGTTATTGGTGTAAATGAATCGGATTATTCCGGTTATCCTGATTGCAGGCATGATTTTATACAATCAATGGAAAAAACGCTGAAGTTCGGACTTGATTATCCAATCCGGATAAAAGCCCCATTGCAACATTTGTCAAAGAAAAACATCTGGTCTCTGGCTGATGATCTGAATTGTTTAGAAACAATTATTCATCATACTCATACATGCTATCTGGGCGATCATGAAACGTTTCATTCCTGGGGATTTGGTTGCGGGACCTGCCCTGCATGCCTTTTACGAAAAAAAGGATTTGAAGCTTTCAAAGGTCAGATAGTATGAGAATTTTTGATTATGGCCGAATGATCAAATTCTCCCATTCTGTGTTTGCGTTGCCTTTTGCCGGTGCTTCTCTGATACTTGCGTTTGATCATTATCATTTGACTCTGAATGATTACTATGAAAAATTTATATGGTTATTGATTGCTATGATCAGTGCTAGAAGTGCTGCCATGGGTTTTAATCGTATCGTAGACAGGACTCTTGATTCCCAGAATGTCAGGACACGTGATCGTGAAATTCCTGCAGGGATAATCTCCGTTAGATCTGCAGCTCTTTTTGTGTCATTGTCATCTCTCTTGTTTTTACTTTCTGCTTTTATGCTGAATTTTATTTGTTTTATCCTGGCTTTTCCTGTGCTGTTCATTCTTTTGGGATACAGTTATACCAAACGTTTCTGGGCAGGTTCTCATTTTATACTTGGCCTTTCTCTCGGTATTGCACCTTCCGGAGTATGGCTTGCGCTGATGGGCAGGCTGGATATATTTCCGGTTCTTTTAAGTGGCGCAGTAGCACTCTGGACAGCAGGTTTTGATATTCTTTATTCAATTCAGGATATTGAATTTGACAAACAGTTAAAACTAAAATCCATTCCGGCTGTATATGGTATTCAAAGATCGGTGCTAATCAGCCGTTTGTGTCATGGACTGATGCTGACAATTTTAATCATTTTGAATGTTTTGCTGCCTGCGGGATTAATACTCAGGGCGGGTTTGGTCATTATCGCTTTTATCATTTTCCATGAACACAGACTCGTTTCGAAGGGTTTGGAAAATATTGATAAAGCATTCTTTACCATGAATGGACAGATTTCTGTATTATACTTTTTATTTGTCCTGACAGATCGTATTTTTTTGCTATGAAAATGGATAAAAAATATATTGTTGCGATTACCGGTGCTACCGGGGCACCACTTGCTTTACATTTTTTGAAAACATTGCTGGCTTTTTCATCAGAAGTCCATCTGTTGTTTTCTGATATGGGGAAACAAGTATTTTATCAGGAATTAAAGATTTTGAAAGAGACCAACCTGACAGATTTTTTTAAAATGCATTGTAAATCCCATTATCAGAAAATCAGATTCTGGGACGTTTTGGATTTTTCTGCTCCTTTTGCCAGCGGATCCGGTTTTGCCGATGCCATGATAATTGTTCCCTGTTCCATGAAAACATTGTCAGCAGTTTCCAACGGGTACTCATCAACTCTGATCGAACGATCCGCTGATGTTATGCTCAAGGAAAAACGCCCCCTTATTCTTGTCCCCAGAGAAACTCCCCTGAATCAGATCCATCTGAGAAATTTGCTCCTGGCATCGCAGGCAGGCGCTCATATTTTACCGCCGGTTCCCGCTTTTTATACTGATCCAAAAAATATTGAAGACATCCTGGCTTATATAACCGGTAAAATTCTGGACAGCCTTACGATTCGTCATGATCTGTTTCCAAGATGGTCTGAAACAGGGAAAATGTAAAATCGCATATGATTTTGGAGAAAAACAAGCACATAATCCGTGATATGTTTAATGATATCTCACCCCACTATGATTTTTTGAATCATGTTTTAAGTTTTGGCATGGATATTTTCTGGAGAATTAAACTCGTCCGATCGATGGCGATCAATTCAAACGAAACAATTTTGGATGCAGCCTGCGGAACAGGAGATTTGAGTTGTCAATTTTTAAAATTGCACAAGAAACGTAATCCAAATTTGGTAGCTTTGGATATTTCACCCGGGATGTTGCAATTGGCGCAGAAAAAGACGGGTAATCATAATATCCGGATCGTTGAAGGAGATGTAGAGAACCTTTGTTTTGATACCGGAACATTTGATCATGTGATGATTGCTTTCGGGATCAGAAATATTGAAAATCCGGACAAAGGGCTGCAGGAAATGAACAGGGTTCTGAAACCGGGAGGGAGTCTGAATATCCTTGAATTTACAATACCTCAAACATTCCCCATGAAAGTTATCTTTCCTTTTTACTTTAATAAAGTCCTGCCGTTTTTAGGGAAAGTGATATCCGGACATGTATCGGCCTATACATATCTTCCTGAATCAGTCAATGATTTCCCAAGGCCGAAATCATTTATTGATATGTTAAGCGGGGCCGGTTTTTCTGTTATACGGGCAAATCCTTTATCTTCNNTATACGGGCAAATCCTTTATCCGGAGGAATATGCTTTATGTATCAGGCTTTAAAAATTTGAATACAGATACATCATAATCCTTGTTCGTTGATTTTAGTGCGGGAAGAGCTTACATTTCAATCTATTTCAAAGGAGAACAAATGCGGAACAAAGTACTGCTTATGATACTGGACGGTTACGGTCTGAGAGACACCCGAGAGAATAATGCTGCAAAGCTTGCCAATACACCGAATCTGGATAAATTCTTTAAAGAACGGCCATGGACATCCCTTAAATGTAACGGTTTAGCTGTAGGGCTCCCGGAAGGCGTGATGGGGAATTCTGAAGTGGGGCATCTGAATATCGGAGCCGGAAGAATCGTAAAACAGGATCTGGTCCGGATTGATGAATCATTTGCCAATAAAACATTTAACGATAATCCCGTTTTCCGTGAATGTGTAACGAAAGTAAAAAACGGAACCGGACGAATTCATCTTATGGGTCTTCTGTCTGAAGCAGGTGTACATGCCCAGTTATCCCATCTGAAGCAAATCATTCTTGGTTTGAAACAAGAAGGCATAAAGGAAATTTATATTCATGCCCTTCTGGATGGACGGGACACACCCCCCAACAGCGGCATTAAGTATGTTGGTGAAATTCTTGATTTCATGGATAAAAACCGGTCAGGGAAATTATCAACTCTCATAGGCCGTTATTATGCGATGGATCGGGACAAACGATGGGAACGGGTTGAAAAAGCGTATAGAATGCTTACAGATGGTATCGGTGAACATGTTCAGGATCCTGTCAATTACCTGAAAAAGATGTATGAAAAAAACATCACTGATGAATTTATGGAACCTGTGGTGGTTGACCATGACGGTTTCGATGGATTGATTCGGGAAAACGATACGGTTCTGACCTTTAATTTCCGTGCAGACCGGATGCGGGAAATTGCCATTGCACTGAATGATCCCGATTTTCATGAATTTGAAACAAAAAAACTCAATTTAAGCTATGTAACAATGACACGTTATCAGGCAGAATTTCCGTACCCGGTACTTTTTGACAAGCAGAAACTTTCACATATTTTTGGTGAAATAATCAGTGAAAAGGGTATGAAACAACTCCGAATTGCCGAAACAGAAAAGTATGCCCATGTAACATATTTCTTCAATGGAGGCGTGGAAAAACAGTATGACGGAGAAGACAGAATTCTCATCCCGTCCCCTAAAGTAAGCACATATGATCTGAAACCTGAAATGAGCGCTCCTGAAGTAAGTGATTCATTAATTGAAGCGATAAAAAGCGATAAATATGACGTGATTATATTAAACTATGCAAACGGCGATATGGTGGGACATACAGGAGTGCTTGAGGCGGCAATCAAAGCTATGGAATATCTTGACAGCCGCATCGGTGAAATTGTAGATATTTTTAATTCGTTTGGCGGTACTGTTTTTATTACGGCTGATCATGGAAATTGTGAAGAAATGTGGGATAAGGGGAATAATCAGCCTCATACTCAGCACTCAATGAATAAAGTCCCCTTCATTGTTATAGAACCTGATATAGAACCATGTTCTTTTAAAAAAGACGGTAAGCTGGCAGATATTGCTCCGACAATGCTGAAATGGCTGAATATAAATAAACCGTCAGAAATGGATGGAGAATCCCTCGTTGATTGACTTGATTAGAGAAATTGATTTTCAGGAAGCTCAGGAACGTTTGAAAAGTGTACATATCGGTGTCATCGGCGATTTGATGCTGGATGTTTATCACCAGGGCCATGTTACCAGAATTTCTCCGGAAGCTCCTGTCCCCGTTGTCGACGTAAATTCGTCGGAATTAAAACCGGGAGGTGCGGCCAATGTTTGTAGAAACCTTGTTTCATTAGGGACACAATGCTCGGTTTTTGGCACAACCGGTTCGGATGAAAACGGCAAAAAGCTGGAATCGCTGTTCTCTTCGGATAATATCCGGATAAATGGTTTGATACAGGTTAAAGATCGTCCCACAACCACCAAAATTCGTGTTTTCAGTCATGGACAACAGCTTTTGAGACTGGATTTTGAAGGACGCTCATTGATTGACAGAGAAACAGAACAAAGATTACTCGGGTGTTTTGAAAAGGATGTTAAAACATTTAATGCCGTCATTATTCAGGACTACAATAAAGGATTACTAACGCCAGGAGTGATTCGCGGCGTGCTGAAAACGTGTCATAAACATCATATCCCTGTCTTTGTTGACCCTAAATTTGAAAATTATATGGAATATAAGCGGGCTTATTTATTTAAACCGAACAGAAAAGAAGCAGCCGAACTGATACGCATGAAAATTGAAACGGCTGATGATGCCTGCCTGGCAGCTGAAAAAATCAAAGATAGAATACATGTAGAGCATGTTCTGATAACACTCGGTGAAGAAGGTATGGTTCTGCTGGACAACGATCGTGATCATTGTTTAAAAATACCAACCCGGGCCAGGAAAATTCATGATGTAACAGGAGCGGGTGATACAGTAATTTCCACTGTTACTGCGTTCAGTGCATCCGGATACTCGCTGCCCGTTAGCACTGTTTTGGCAAACCTTGCTGCCGGAAAGGTATGCGAGGAAGTCGGCATTATTCCGATCACTCTTGATTCGCTTAATGAAATATCGCAGGATTTCCTTTAAAAGGGCACGTTCCCGGAATTCTTAAAAATGAATAATAAAATATTGTCAGGCGTTTTTTTCCTTATCATCTTAATCCGGACTGCTTTTCCCTATAGTGCTTATTATTCAGAAAAGCTGACAAATTATCATTCCTTTCGATATATCTATTCCATGTCTCAAAGTCAGGATAAGACATATTTTGCCACAGAAAACGGTATTATTGTTTATTCTCATGTTTTTAAAGAATGGGAAAAACCCATGAATCAACCGATTGGGCTTCCCGGTCTGGATATCAGAACGGTTTACTATCATAAAGAAACAGGATACCTATGGGCAGCAGTTGAAGATAAGCTGTATATTCTCTATTCCGAATCAGCCTTTCGTTGGGAAAAAGTTGATGTATTTTATAAATTTATCCGGATCGGCAGTAGCGGTGAAAGACTGTTTGCGGATGTAGGAAAAGGGTATGTTGAGTTGGATCCTTATAATGGGACGATTATACAAAACAACGTAAATATAAATTTCCCTGTGGACTGGTCTGTGTCCGGTATCGAAATGGATTTGTATAAAGTCCAGTTTACCGGTGAATATATTATTGATACAGAGGGCTCGATTGTTCAAAATGCGTTTGTCAAATATCCCATCGCATTTTCAGTGTTCGGTATTTATCAAAACTTATGGATGGGAACTCTGGGAAACGGTTTGTATGGCGGCGACCGGTTTATGATGCTGGTTGAGCATGTTCCATATGGGCTGATAAACAATAACGTTACGAAAATTATGGTTCGTGACGGGCTGGTATTAATTGGTCACGGACCGGATATGGGTGGTCACGATGATCGAAACGGCTGGAGTGAATCCGATACCAGCTTTCAGTATTTTCACTGGTTTGACGATTATATGCTTCCAACTCTGTCCAATCAATCTGTCAGAGGGTTTGTTAAGAATAATGACACCCTTCTGGTTATTACTGACAATTCGATCATTTTTAATGATTCTTCCGGGGATGATATTCATACGATTACACCCGGGGTTGGTTTGATTAATTCTGTTACTGAAGTTATGCAGGATGAAAAATATGGCTGGATTCTTGCGTCTACCGGGCTTTTTATGATTGATTTAAAGGACTTGTATATAAAACCCATACCCGATATACCTGGAAATTCACTGACAGGGTACAGGAACAACGACAACCTGTATCTTGGTGGGTATTTTGGAATACAGGTATATTCGGTTACAGATTCACTTCTTTTGCGTCCCGTTTATGAATATACAAGACATAACTTTGCTGTGAGAAATATTACCGGCAACGGCAAGAAACTTTTCTGGAGTGATGAGCATGCAGTATTAAGCTCTGATCCGCGCATAACTAACGTTAAAAGAATTCATCTTCCCGGAATAAATACAAATGACAGGATTAATGATCTGGTTTGCAATGACACCTGGCTGTGGATCGGAACGAATCAGGGACTCTACTCGTATAATTTGAATACTGAACAAATTGTCCGCATCACTCAGGAGGAAGGACTCTGCAGCAATCGGATACAAACAATGGAATTATCAGGCAATATCTTATATATTGGTACGGATAAAGGGATGAGTCTCTATGAATTTGAAAATTAAAATTTTATTTCTGACTATATTTTTTGTTTCCCTCGCTTCAGGTTATGAACGGGATTTTGAAGATCTTCGTTTTACGGTAAATCACCGAATAAAACCATCATCCCAAAATAACTACGGACAACTGGACATTACAATTAAAATCCCCAACAAATCTATCCTGTTTAAAAAGTCTGATGATGTTTTTGAAGGTCGAATTGATGTAACAATTTCACTTTTAAAAAACGGAAAAAAAGTAGGCGGAGATACGTGGTTCGAAATTATTCAAACCGATTCATATCAGGAAACGGTTGCCGGGAATAAATACATGACATTGAGTAAATCCTACGAAATGCCCGCAGATGATCTTAATGTGATTGTTTATATCACAGATATTTTCACACAACGAAAAGGCAAGCAGGAGTTCAAAGCTGCATTGTCAATGTTTAAAGATGTGGAATGGTCATTCGGGGAGGTTTTTCCTTCGGAAGATCCTGTTCGGGTTGACAGCACAAAACATCCGCCTGTTAGTTATATCCGATTTGTATTTTCTGCTGCAGGAAAAGAAGGACGGGAGAAGTTCACATACCGGATTTTCAGAGACGGGAAAAAGATTCGGGAAGGGTATTTTTTTGTTAACATGAAAATCACTCCTTATGATTATTATTTCCCTGTTTCAATTGATGAATTGAACTATCAGGAATATATTCTGGAATTATCAACAATTATTAACGGCCAGGAAGTCAAACGCTCCACGCCTTTTCAAATCCGGTGGGAAAATATGCCAAGCATAATCCATGATATTGATCTGGCAATAGCTCAAATGCGATATTTGAGGATGACAAATTTTATATTGCCTGATGAATACAAAAGGATGCAGAATGCACAAGGTGATGATCAAAAAGAGCTTTTTCTAGATTTTTGGAAACGGAAAGACCCTTCGCCCACAACTGATCAAAATGAAGTTATGAATGAATATTATCATCGGGTAGAATTGTCAAACCGGCTTTTTTCCGGTTTTCGCAAAGGATGGGAAAGTGACCGGGGTATGATTTATATCATTTTTGGAGAACCGGATGATGTGGAACAACATTCATTTGATATTGCCTATAAACCTTATATTATCTGGTATTATCATAATTTAAACCGGCGATTTGTCTTTATGGATTATACCGGTTTCGGGGATTATCAGCTAACCGATCCGGTCTTTGATCTGACATATTAAAATAAATCATGAAGGTCGCATCGTTTTCATACAAGGGTTACAACTCAGCCTTCAAAGAAGACATTCTTGCTTTAAGTGAGATTATTAACTCATATTTTAAAACACAGGTAACGGTCGATTTCTTTACTGATGATAAAGACCGTCTTGATGCAACGACAGCATTATTGACAGAGGAGTTTTTCCTAAAAACCGCCAAATCGTACAAAGCCATCCTGACAGATCAAATGTATGAAGCACATTCACCTTATCTAACCGGGTTACGTCTCAAACTTTTCCAAACCATGCAGTATGATCTGGCTGTTAGACCCGTTATCATGTATCACGATAGTAAATGCCTCCTGAAAGGTCCGCAGGTCCCTGATGTAAGACTCTATATTTGCAGGGAAAGCAGACTGCGTCCCGTCAGTCTTTTGCGGGATACGTTTTATCCGGGCAGGGATTTCGAAGTGGTTGCGGAAAACCGGGTTTACTCCACCCAATTTATGCAGCACGTTTTAAACCTTTTTATGGATCTGGCACAAAAAAAACATGCGGAAAATGTGACCATGGTTATACCGGTCAACGTAAAATCAACAATTTTCGGAAAATGGCATGTTCTGTTTGAACAAACAGCCAAAGCAAAGGACATACCCTTTTTGGTTATGAACGTCCGTGAATTCTGGAAAACCGCAACGGAAACACCGAAAAATTTACGATGGATTTTTGCCCCCGATCCTCTGGGCGATTACTTATACAATAGTCTGAATTTCCTTTTGAATCAGGGTTTTTTCACCTGTTATTCTCTGCTGTCCAATGAAGGGAAAATCTATATCGAAAACTATGCCGATCGGTTTGTAGGAGGTAAGGAATACAGATCACCGCTGAACATTTACAATTCATTGGCTATGCTTTATGATTTAACGGATATGGTAATTCCTGCCCGCGTTTTAAGACGAGGCATTTTTGAGGCAATGGATAAAGGATGGCTCACACCGGAATTGGGCGGAACAATGAATACATCAGCTGTTTCAGGTCTTTTTGGAGCGTTTGTGGATAAAGAGCTGTCCGAAAACAGCAGAACTTTGTAAGATTAAGTTATAATCAGTAAATCATACGGACTTAAAGGGAACTGCTCCTATGCCAAAAAAACGTCTTTTTCTCGTAGATGGAATGGCCGTTGCCTACAGAGCCCATTTCGCCTTCATCAGAAATCCCTTACTTACCAGCGATGGACACCATGTTAGCGCAGCATACGGATTTATTAAATCTATTCTAAAACTTATCAATGACGAACATCCCGACTATCTGGCTGTTGTATTTGATGCAAAGGAAAAGACGTTCCGACATGAAAAATATCCGGAATACAAGGCAACACGGGAAAAAATGCCATTTGAGATGCGTCCGCAAATTCCCTGGATTTACGATCTCCTGGAATCGATGAATATCCCTGCTTTAACGATCCCCGGTTTTGAAGCAGATGATATTATCGGAACACTGGCAAAAAAAGTTCCTCACAATGATATTGATTGTTTTCTTGTATCAGGAGATAAGGATTTTATGCAGCTGGTGAATGAGCATACTTTTTTATATTCTCCTGCTGTCGGTTCCAAAGAATTGATAATTTATGATGCAGATGAAGTAAAAAAGAAATGGGGCGTAAACCCTGATCAAATTGTTGATCTTTTGGCTTTAATGGGGGATTCATCAGACAATGTTCCGGGCATTCCCGGTATCGGCGAAAAATCTGCAGTTAAACTGTTGCAGACATACGGCTCATTGGAAGAGGTTATTGCCAATGCTGAAAAAGAAAATAATGCGCGTATCCGAAATAGTCTTACAGAAAATAAAGAATCCGGGTACCTGAGCCGCGAGCTGGTAACGATTAAAACCGATGTGCCGGTTGAACCGGATCTTGATGCCTTCAAATATTCGGACTTTAATAAAGAAGCCCTGAAAAAGAATCTGGAAAAACTGGAATTCTACGGGCTTATAAATGAGCTTCAGTTGAGAGATTCCCATCAGGATATCAAACAGAATTATTCTATTGTTGATACCCAATCAAAACTCAAAGAACTGGTTAAAGCATTGTGGGAACAGAACGCTTTTGCCTTTGATACGGAAACGGATCATATTGATGCAAACAGGGCCGGTTTGGTGGGACTCTCTTTTTGTTTTAAAAATGGGTGTGCTTTTTATATCCCGGTTAAATTTCTTAATAAAGAGAAGGAACTGTTTGGTGAGAAAGATGATTTAGACACCATTCTTTTCAATCTAAAACCAATTCTGGAAAACGGAGCCATTTTAAAAATCGGACACAATATCAAATATGATATGTTGGTTCTAAAAAAATACGGGATTGAAGTCAGCGGACCTTTTTTTGATACAATGATCGCAGAATACTTGCTCAACCCTGATATGAATTCCTATAAACTGGACAATCTGGCATTACGCTATCTTAATTATCGCATGCAGCCGATTGAAGATCTCATCGGTGAAAGAAAGAGTCAGCAAATTACCATGGATAAGGTCCCTCTGGATAAAGCCGGTTTTTATGCTGCCGAAGATGCAGATATGACGTGGATGCTTTATGAAATCCTAAAAGACAAAATCGTTGAAGAAAAACTGATGAAAGTCTTTGATGAAATAGAAATACCCCTGATTCCCGTACTGGCTCGGATGGAAGACCACGGAGTCTATGTTGATGTAAGTTTTCTGGACGTGATGAAAGGTGACGTAAATAAGGAATTGCTGAGAATAACAGATAAAATTTATTCAATTGCCGGAGAAACATTTAATATCAATTCAACCAAACAATTGGGATACATTCTGTTTGAAAAACTAAAATACCCTGTTGTAAAAAAAACCAAAACCGGTTATTCAACGGATGTAACCGTATTGGAAATGTTGAAAAAAGATTATCCGTTAGCCGCCATACTTCTTGAGTACCGGACATTATCAAAGTTGCAATCCACCTATATTGAAGCCTTGCCGTATCAGGTTAACAGCCGTACTGGACGGATTCATACATCGTTCAACCAAACCGTTGCGGCAACCGGTCGCCTGAGCAGTACAGATCCAAACTTCCAGAATATTCCAATACGCACAGAATTAGGCAGAAAAATCCGCAAGGCTTTTGTTGCCGGTGAAAAGGGATGGAAAATTTTAGCAGCAGATTACAGTCAGATTGAACTCAGGATCATGGCTCATTTATCCGGTGATAAAAACCTTATGGACGCTTTTTTAAATGAAAGGGATGTTCATGCACATACAGCGTCTCTGGTATTTGGAGTTCCGGTTGATGACGTTACCGCTGATATGCGCCGAACCGCCAAGGTTGTGAATTTCGGTATTATGTACGGTGCCGGTGCTTTCAGGATATCAAACGAACTGGATATGACCAGGCAGGATGCTGCAGCAATAATTACTGCATATTTTGACCAGTACAACGGTGTAAAAAATTATATTGAGTCACTGAAAGACGAGGCTCGAAAGACGGGTGTTGTCCGTACACTTTTAGGCCGATACAGACAGGTTCAGGATATTGGCAGCGATAACAGAAATCTCAGAGAAGCAGCTGAAAGAATGGCTGTCAATATGCCGGTACAAGGTTCTGCGGCTGATTTAATCAAGCTTGCCATGATAAATATTGATTCAAAAATGCTCGAAAAAAACATGAAATCTAAAATGATTTTACAGGTTCATGATGAACTGGTCTTTGAAGCTGCGCCGGATGAAGTTGATGAACTTGCCATCATTGTGAAACATGAAATGGAAACAGCTATGTCATTGAATGTTCCGCTTAAAGTGGACATCGGAATAGGAGACAGTTGGTTTGAAGCTCATTAATTCAGATTATCTTGTAATCGGCAGTGGAATTGCCGGACTGACATTTGCATTAAAAGTTGCTGATTACGGATCGGTAACGATTCTGACAAAAAAAACGGCAATGGAAAGCAATACTCAATATGCACAGGGAGGAATTGCCGCTGTTTTTTCCGATGATGATCATTTTGAACTCCATGAAAAAGATACGCTGATAGCCGGTGCCGATTTATGCCATAAAGATTCAGTGAAAATATTGGTTGAAGAAGGTCCTGAAAGGATAAATGATCTTTTGAACTGGGGTGTGAATTTTACGCGGGATGAAGCAAAAAATCTGGATCTTGTAAGGGAAGGCGGACACAGAGTCAAACGAATTCTGCATGCAGCTGATATGACCGGAGATGAAATCGAAAAAACACTTCTAAAACGTATTAATGAAAATCCCAATATTCGTTTATTGGAAAACTATACAGCGATTGATCTGATAACCGAACACCAGGTTTTGGGAAACCTTCAGTATGCATTCAATATTTGTTTTGGCGTTTACGCTCTTAATAACACTACGGGTGATGTTGAAGCCTTTCGTGCAGCTTATACTCTGCTTGCCGGCGGCGGTGCTTCAAGGGTTTACCTTCATACAACCAATCCGGAAATTTCAACAGGGGACGGCATTGCTATGGCATACCGGGCCGGAGCTAAAATTTCCAATATGGAATTTATTCAGTTTCATCCCACGGCTTTGTATCATCCGGACCATGCCCCATTCCTTATATCTGAAGCCCTTCGTGGTTTTGGCGGAATCTTAAGGAACCGGGACGGGAAACGGTTTATGGAAGATTACGACACGAATCTTGAATTGGCTCCCCGGGATATTGTAGCACGGGCTATTGACAATGAAATGAAAAAAAACGGTGATAAATGTGTTTATCTCGATATGACACACCTTTCTCCCCATGATGTAAAAAAACGTTTTCCAAATATTTTCAAACATTGCAAAGAATTCCTTGATATTGATATAACAAAGGATTGGATCCCGGTTGTTCCTGCTGCTCATTATATCTGCGGCGGCATCATGACAAATCTGAACGGACAGACCTCAATGCACCGTCTTCTTGCCAGCGGAGAAAATGCTCATACAGGTGTTCATGGAGCCAATCGTCTGGCTAGTAATAGTTTGCTTGAGGCCATGGTCTTCAGTCATCGTGCAGCTCAAAAAGCAATTCAGAATAATCCCATGAGTTTTGATGTTATCATACCGGATTGGGATGATTCGGGAGTCGATAATTCTGAAGAATGGGGCTTAATACGCCATAATCGGCTGGAAATACAGACTATAATGTGGGATTATGTGGGTATTATTCGATCTAAGAACCATCTTCAACGAGCGATCAGACGCATACATTTGCTTTTTGATGAGATTGAAGATTATTACAAACGGACACATGTCAGCAAGGATTTGCTGGAATTACGGAATATGACCACCATTGCATATCTGATCGCACGATCAGCTTTGAGCAGAGAAGAAAGCAGAGGACTTCATTACCGAACCGATTTCCCCCAAAAAGTCGATAAATTTCAAAAAGACACAGTCATTTAATCTGTGATTCCCGGTTTATTGTTCTTTAGTTAAAATTTGTAACATATAATGCGATCTTAAATCAAATTAATGATGAAAAAAAGGATGCATATATGAAAAAATTAATGATAACAATGTTGATCGTATTAAGCCTGGTTAATTTTATTCAGGCTATGGACTTTAAATTAAATGAGTCTGACGGAGCTGTAACTGGGACAGGCGGAACACCAACGCATGATTTTCCAATAAAGATTAGCGAATTCAATGTGACGATATCCGAAATTCAACCCGGCGGTTACAGGACAATTGAAGTCATAATCCCCGTGGAAAAGATTACCACTGAAAACAGCAGACGTGATGACCATATGTTTACAGACGTTTTGCTGAAGGACAAATATCCGGAAATCCATTATGTGGCAACCACTGATTTTATTTATCCGAATGAGGGTGAGTTTGTGTTGCAGGGTGTTCTGAAAATTCATGATGTTGAAAGAAAACTGGATATTCAGGGTACTATCAGCCGGGAGTCTCAATCATGGGTTGCCAAAGCTGATTTCAGTATACTTTTATCTGATTTCAGTTTGTCCCGTCCCGGTTTCGGACCCATGAAAGTGAAGGATCAGGTAGATATGTCTGTCTATTTGAAAACAGACCTTCCGGTAGAATAATCCCTATTCTTCCAAATCCTCGTCCAGATAGCAGGCGGCAATTTCGTCAGAAATTTCTTTGAGTAACTGATAACGGAACATTTTATCATCTGACGGATCGAGTTTTTCAATTTCAGCGGCGAATTCTTCCATAGTCATGTCAATATTATCTGTCAGTTCTTCCGGAAGCTTTACAAGGTATTCCATTTCAATTGAATAGAGAAATTGTATTAACGCCAGTTCATCTATCTCTTCTTCAATCATATCCCGGAATGAAGAACTCTTATTAAAACCCTGTTCCGGAAATATGTCACCAAGCATACGAAGAATATAATCCAAAACTTTCATTTCTGCTCCTTTTTTGACAGATTCTAAATCTGTCTGTTATTAATTCCAACACTTTTTATCCAATACCTTTAATTGATTTAAGATTAAAATATCGGTATTTTCACATATAAGGAGGTATGAATGGCACAAACTCTCATACAAAAAATATTATCGAGAAATACGGGGAACACAATCGAGAATACCGGTGATCTGATACGCATACAGCCTGAATTGATCCTTACGTCAAACCTGAGTATTAACAGAATAATACAGAAGTTTCATCAAAGCGGTATGAAGACTATAGTCAACCCGGATAAATTAGTTATTGTCAATAATGCATCCCCGGTTGATTCGACTCACCAGACCCGGGACACGCAGC
>DKER01000051.1:0-370 GCA_002452555.1 Fidelibacterota bacterium UBA6817
AGGACGGCAGAGTTCACTGGACTCCTGGCATGGAGCATCTGGATGCCAATATAGCAAAAATTCGGGTTACAGATGGTTTTTCCGTAGATTCTGCCCGGTTTATGATATATGTTAATCATCCCATAGAAATTTCCTCATCACCGACCTCATCCGTACTTCCCGTAAACAGGCCCTGGCAGTATCCCCTGACAGTCAATGATAAAAATAACGATCATTTGTTTGAATATACATTCACAAGACCCGTTAAAGTTGATCCGGATGCCATTCTTAAAAAAGAACGAATTTCTGTCGAGAGAGAGAGTGCAGCAAACCGTTTTGTAAATGTAAGACCGTTGATTGAGATGCTTGACTATTATTCAAATAATCTTTT
>DKER01000051.1:462-17198 GCA_002452555.1 Fidelibacterota bacterium UBA6817
ATGGAAATATCTCAAAACGGTATTATAAAATGGACACCGGATTTAACCCTGCTTGATTCACATCGGGTGGTGGTTTCCGTGAATGACAATATGTCATCAGACAGACAGACTTTGGATTTGTATGTTAACAGTCCTCCTCGTATTACCAGCGAACCTGCAGACCGGATTTTAATGCCCGGGGATATTTTCGGATACGAAACCGCAGTAGACGATAAAAACAAAGATGCCCGGATTCGCTTTTCCATTGGCAAAAACTCTCCTCCGGCCTATGTGGACAGTCTGGGACGCGTGGTTTGGACGGTTGGGGAGGATGATTACGATTATCACCAGCTTACCATTATTGCCAATGACGGTTTCGCCCGTGACTCGGTGAGAATTATGCTTTATGTCAATGATCCGGTGAAAATTGTCCCGCCTCAGGTGTCTGCAGCCTATACGGATAGTCTATGGTCTTTGCAGCTTAATTATAACGATAAAAACGCAACCTTTCTTTATCGTATCCGAGTACAGCATGAAGACGAATTCGACAGGATTGAAGAGCAAATAAAAACCTTTTTACGCCGGCAATCTGTCCCGGTCATGAAAAAAGAATCTCAGGATGGAGGCACAACAGATGTCAGACCTGCTGTACGCCATCTGTTTCATGCAGGTCCGGATCTCTTTATTGAAGTTGACCCCCGTTATGCCGGACAGGTAACACTGAAAGAGATTTTTTCAGGAATTTTGGGAAAACCGGTTGATTATCTGCCGGTTCACCGAATCTGGCGTGATAAAAAAGTAGAATTTTCATTGATAAAAGGACCGGAAGGATTGAGCCTGAATGAAGCCGGATTAGCATCATGGAAACCGAAACCATTTCAGTTCGGCACGTATCCCGTCACAGTCCGCGCAACGGATGCCATTGTATCAGATACATTGACATTCGATGTTTTTGTCAACAGCCCCCCCCGTATTGTATCCATCCCGGATAATATTATTCACCAGGGTGATGTGTGGCAGTATAAGGTTCAGATTGAAGATCTGAATGCAGAACAGGATATGGAAATCAGACTGATCTCTGCTCCCAAAGGTGTACGGCTTTATCCCTCCACACGGACGATCATGTGGTCGCCTGGCATTGAACAAAAAGGATTCTGGCCATTTGAAATTGAGGTGAGTGACGGGTATCAGACGGATACGCAGACCTTTAAAGTGTTTGTCAATATCCCGCCGGAAATTACCAGTAAACCGATCATCGTGGCTCTGACAGGCTATGATTACAAATATCAGATCACTGCTGAAGATTTGAACGGTGATAAAGTTCGGTATAATGCGGTTAAAATGCCCCGTTGGGCTGAATTAAATGAACAGACCGGTTTGATTACGTGGAAACCGAGACATAGCGAACGCGGAATGAATACCTTTCGTGTTGAGTGCATTGATGCCCATGGGAAAGCGACAATCCATGAATTTGATGTCCAGGTTTTTGAAGATCCTTCTTCCAAAAAATTCAGTGTAGCCATCTTCCCGTTAATGATAACGTTTGCCGGAATTCTGGTCGTGGCTATTCTTCTATAATTGCGGACTTTCGTGCATGTGAGCATGAAAAGCAATGAAGCTGACCAAATTTTGTCTTAAATTTCAAAGATTGATAATTTTTTAGGACTGATAAAAAGGAGTCTTGCATTTGAATATTCTTGTCTGCATCAAACAGGTCCCGGGGACATCAGACGTAGAAGTTGATGAAAAGACCGGTGTGCTTAAACGGGAAGGCATTGATTCCAAAATTAACCCCTATGATTTGTATGCTTTGGAAACTGCCCTCAAAATTCGTGAGGAAAAAGGGGGAAAAATAACAGTTTTAAGTATGGGACCACCTCAGGCAGCACAGGTTATTCGCGAATCGTATATGATGGGGGCAGATGAAGGAGCCTTGCTGACGGATCGAAAATTTGCCGGAGCTGATGTGCTGGCAACGGCCTACACGCTGTCTCAGGGAATCAGAAAACTGGGAAAATTTGATCTGATTATTTGTGGCAAAATGACAACAGACGGCGATACGGCACAGGTTGGACCCGAAATTGCCGAATATCTTGACGTACCCCATGTTTCCAATGTCCGGAAAATATTATCCATCACGGATAAACTAATTACGGTAGAAATGGATATGCCTGAAACAGTAGAGATTCAGGAAGTGCTTTTTCCGTGTCTGATTACTGTAGAAAAGGGAATTTATACGCCGCGACTTCCCTCTTTCAAATTAAAATTGAAAACGCTGAATAAAGATGTCCCTTATATCACATTTAAGGATTTAAAAGATCAGGATGTTTATCATTATGGGTTAAACGGTTCACCGACACAGGTGTTAAAAGTTTTTCCCCCTCCCAAAAATCAGGTAAGCGAAATCTGGAACGACAAAGGGGTTGTTTTAGGGAAAAGGCTGGCTGATAAGCTTAAAGAACTGAAATTCATCCGGGAGTGATCATGCCGAAAATTGTTATACATCAGGAAAAAATCCACGATCCAAAACATCTTATCGAAATGTGTCCTTTTCATGCCCTTGATTATGTGAACAGTTATCTCAGCATTAATGCTGCGTGCAAAATGTGCCGGATTTGTATTAAGAAATATCCGGAAGTTTTTGAATGGGTGGAAGAAGACAAACCTCAAGTGAATAAGGACGAATGGCGGGGTATCGCCGTTTACACAGATCATGTGGAAGGGAAAATTCATCCCGTAACGCTTGAATTATTAGGCAAAGCCAAGGAGATGGCTTCAAAGATCAACCATCCGGTTTACTGTCTGTTTATGGGAGATCAAATCAAAGATAAAGCTGAAGAACTCCGTCATTACGGGGTTGATAAAATTTTTGTTTATGACCATAACGAACTTAAAGACTTTCGGATTGAGCCATACTCAGCTGTTTTTGAGGATTTTATTCGGAAGGTTCGTCCTTCAATTGTCCTGGTAGGGGGCACAACTGTTGGACGTTCTCTGGCACCTCGGATTGCTGCCCGGTTCCGTACGGGATTGACAGCCGACTGCACTATCCTTGATGTGCAGGAAAATACGGATCTTGATCAGATCCGTCCGGCATTTGGAGGAAATATTATGGCCCATATCCATACACCCAATCACCGGCCTCAGTTTGCTACTGTACGTTATAAGATTTTTAACGCACCGGAAAAATCCGATCAACCATCCGGTGACATTGTTTATGAATCTATCCCGGGCGAGCGTCTGAAAAGCAGAATACGTGTTCTTGAAGTCCGTAAAAAAGAGAAAGTTGCCTCAATTGAAGATGCGGAAGTCATCGTTGTTGCGGGTAAAGGAATTAAAAAAGAAGCAGATCTAAAAATGGTCCGTGAACTTGCAGACAGACTGGGTGGTATGATGGCCACAACCCGTCCTCTGATTGAGGCCGGATGGACAGATCCAAAAACACAGATCGGACTCAGCGGAAGAACCGTGAAACCAAAATTGATTATCACATGCGGTGTTTCGGGCTCTGTTCAGTTTGTAGCTGGTATGAATAATTCCGATACGATCATTTCCATCAATACGGATCCCAACGCATCTATCTTCGATGTCGCACATTATGCAATAATAGGCGATCTGTATGAGATCATTCCTGAGTTATTGAAACAGATTCCTGTTCAGCTCTCGTAATAGACAGGAAAAGGAGAACTAAACGTGACTGCATATAAGAAAATAACGCATAAAGATATTGAATTTTTAAAAAAAATATGCGGTTCTGACCGAGTTATATACGGATCGGATATCCATGAGGATTTCAGTCATGACGAACTGGCAGGGATCCGACGCTATCCCGATGTAGTCGTGGAAGTCAAGAGTCGTGATGAGGTTTCGGCAATAATGAAATATGCATGGGAAAACAATATTCCCGTTACGCCGCGAGGACAGGGAACCGGTCTGGTTGGGGCTGCCGTTCCCGTAAAAGGCGGAATTCTTTTGAGCCTTGTCCGGATGAACTCTATTCTTGAATTGGATGAAGACAATCTCACTCTGACGGTTGAACCGGGCGTTCTGCTCATGGAAATTTCAAAATATGTAGAAGCCCATGATCTGTTTTATCCTCCCGATCCCGGAGAAAAAAGTGCTACAATTGGTGGAAATATTAATACCAATGCAGGAGGAATGAGGGCCGTAAAATATGGGGTTACCCGTGATTTTATCCGGGGACTTGAAGTCGTTCTTCCCAACGGAAATGTGGTACAAATGGGAGGAAAAATTGTTAAGGACAGCTCGGGATACAGTCTGAAAGATCTGATTATCGGTTCGGAGGGGACGCTCGGTATTGTAACAAAGGCAATTCTCAGACTCTTACCCCTTCCTAAAGTGGCTATCAGCCTTCTGGTTCCTTTCCCTACATTGGAAATGGCAATAGAAACGGTTCCAAAAATTATTAAATCAAAAAATATACCTACGGCAATTGAATACATGGAAAGGCGGGTTATTCTGAATGCGGAAGATTATCTGGGAAAGAAATTCCCTGATGCCACATCTGATGCTTATATACTACTTACGTTTGACGGGAATACCCGGGAAGATGTTGAAAAAAAATACGAAAATGTAGCCCATATCTGTCTTGATGCAGGTGCAATCGATGTTTTTATTTCCGATACCCAGGAACGGCAGGAATCTATTTGGAGTGCTCGGGGCGCTTTTCTGGAAGCGATCAAATCATCTACAACAGAAATGGATGAGTGTGATGTGGTTGTCCCCAGAAAAAATGTTGCAACCTTTATCCGGTTTACGCGGGAAATCGAAAAAGATCTGGATATTCGAATCGCCAGTTTTGGGCATGCCGGTGACGGGAATCTTCATGTTTATCTGTTGAAAGACGAGATGGATGACGAAACCTACAAACGTAAATTGAAAGCGGCTTTTGACCGCCTTTATGCGAAGGGGGAAGAGCTGGGCGGTCATGTATCAGGCGAGCACGGTATCGGGTATGCTAAAAGAGAATATTTGAAAGCAACGGCCGGTGATGATTATATGCAGCTTTTACGGAATATTAAGAATGCTTTTGATCCCAAAAATATTCTGAATCCTGATAAGATTTGTTGTGATTAATGTGTGCCGGGATCAAAGTTGATAAAAGTCTCCAACTCAAAATTCATATTTAATTTTTGGAATTTTCGGTCTTTGTAAATTTATTCGGGAATGAAAACGAAGCACAACCGGTTTATGTTGATTGAACTAACGTGATACACGCATAATTATCATGTTTTAGCATATATAATTAACAATATAAAATTGACAATGGCCAAAAGTGGCTGTATTTTTACCCCCGGGGCGGGGGGAAAATCCATCACGGAATCTGAATATCTAATTAATCTTATATTCGAAGCATGAACCCATGAACTCATGAACAGCGAGCGCAGCGAGCCTNNCCCATGAGCCCAAGAACTCAGAATTCATCATTCAAACATGGATATTCAGGATATACAGGATAAGGCATTAGAATGTTTTCTAATCACAATTCGTCACATACTAATCCAATTCATCCTTCATCATTCCTTGGTGATTAAATATCGTACAACATATCCATATCCCAAACCGTCTAAACTTTTCAACGTCTCAACCTTTGAACTCTTGAACCCTTGAACCCATGAGCCCATGAACCCCTTTTTCTGTTTGATTAAAGTATCCCATTCAGACATAATCGGTAATAATAAAGATCATGATTTTGTTATGATATGAAGTAGACCCTTTGTAAAAACATAAAAAAACGCCGCTATATACGTTTGTTTCTACAGCCCTGCAAAATCGATGTCTTTGAAAACAAGGGTAGGAAGACGAAACCTTGAGAATTCAGTCGGATCGTTTCCAACAGCAATAAGCGATTTCATAAGATCCAGGTAATTACCTGAAATATTCATTTCTGATACCGGCTTGACACGTTTCCCGTTTTTTATTTCATGTCCCATTATTCCATAACTGAAATCACCGGTCGTGGGATTTGAGTTGCCGCCAATGAAACCGGTAATATAAATACCGTGATCTACTGCTTGGATCAATTCTTCAGGACTCTTTTTGCCGGGAGGGAGAATAAGGTTTGAGATACCCCCCGCTGTTGGTTCCATATTCAGTTTGTTCCCGTAATACGAATCAATAAGATAGGTTTTAAGTACACCATCCTGAAACAGGACCCGTTTGACAGCTTTTAATCCTTCTCCATCAAACATGCGGCTGCCTTGTGCACGGGGAATCAGGGGATTGTCAATTAACGTAAAAAGTTTTGCCCCTACTTCTTTGTCCTGTTTCCCTTCCAGAAAGGAATTTTTTTGTGATAGAGCACGTCCGTCCAATGCTCTTAAAATCGGATATAAATATCGGCCGGCTACTTGATTTTCTACAACCATTGTCATTTTATCTGAAGCAATTTTGCCTGCACCCAGTTTTGCTTCAACACGCCGGACGGCTTCAGCTGAGATTTTTTCCGGTTCCCACAATTCCTTAAAGTGCATGGCTCCTATATACTTTGAGTCTTCAGGTCTTTTGCCGTCAGGTTCTTCCAAACTGACAGATGTACCCATTCCCACGCTTGTTCTTTCAGCGGATCCGGTAAATCCGTTTGAAGCCCGTAGAACGGTTAACGAGTGGTTGTTCCAGAAATCAGCGCTGACAGAAATCAGAGAACGGTTCATCTTGTATGCACTTTTGACAAGGCGGTCCAATAAGGCCACTTTTTCTTCATGGTGGATGCGGCTTATTGTGTTATCCACTAAATCCAACATTGAATCATCCGTTTCCGTTGCATACCATTTTTTTTCCGGCAATTTTCGGAATTCATCTTTTTCCAGATAGGCTGTCATTGATATGGCGTTTTCCAGGAAACCGTCTAACCGGTCTTCATTCAGATCGTTGGTAGAATGAGAGGAATATCTGTTGTCATAATAAATTTCAACGTGAAGAGATGATTCAACGGATTCACTCATATTTTCAATTTCATCATCCCGTTGGGACATTGTAAATCCTGATGAAACACTGAGAGATGAACGGATTGCATCAGCTCCTTTTTTCATGGCTTTTTCTTCAATCCATTTAAGTTTTTTTTCTAAGAGTTCTTTATTCATAATCATTCACCTCACGCATTTTTTCCGCCAACGGTTATTGAAGAAACTTTACAAGTGGGCATTCCCTGGGATACGGGAACAGATTGTCCTCCCTTTCCACATGTCCATCCTCCTTCTGCCAGTTTCATATCATTGGCAACCATTGTGATTTTTTTCAGGACTTCCGGACCATTACCAATAATATTGATATCTTTCACCGGCTGAGTCAGCTTCCCGTTTTCAATCAGATAGCCGGATTTAACATAAAATGTAAAATCCCCGGCACCAATATAGACCTGACCATTCAGGAACTGATCCGCATAAATTCCGTGAGAGGTGCTTCTGATAATTTCCTCAAAAGTATGGGGTCCGTTTAGCATATATGTATTTCTCATTCGAGGCTGAGGGGGATGTTTAAATGATTCTCGCCTTCCGTTTCCGGTAGGTTTCAATCCATAATGAGCGGCACTGATTCGGTCATGTATGTACGACTTCAATATTCCGTTTTCCACCAGAAACGTTTTCTGTCCCGTTATCCCTTCATCATCAATATTGATGGATCCGCGTATATTTTGGTTTGTGCCGTCATCCACGATATTCACAAAGGGTTCTGCGACCTTCTTATTGATTTTATCGGAAAAAATTGATATTCCTTTTCTGTTGAAATCGGCTTCCATCCCGTGGCCAATGGCTTCATGGAGAAGGATCCCTGCACTTCCGGCAGCCAGAACGACCGGCATTTCTCCGGCAGGAGCAGGGACTGCATCAAATAAAGATATTGTCCTGTTTACGGCTTCGCGGGCAAGATATATGAGCTTATCGCGTGTAAACCAATTTACATCCTGACGGGCAGACAGATTAAAACCGTTATTTTCACGGCGGCCATTGGTTTCTGCTACGCAGTAAGCATTAAAACGGGTCATGGGTTGGTAATCCCCGGCCAAAACGCCGTCAGATGTAGCTATCAGTATAAAGCGTTCGTCGTCATTGAAGCTGAGTTGGGTGGATGTGATCCGGTTGTCCCGTTTCAACATTTCGTTATTTACAAATTCAAGCATTTGTATCCGTTTTTTTACGGAAACGTCTTCCCAGCGTTTGCCTACATCATAATAAGAAGGGAGTGCTGCCTCTTTAAAATCAGCAGGATGTTGAGTCCCGGCTTTGCCGGCAATTTTTGCCGCAGTTCGGGCAACTTTTTTCATATTTTCAGGTGTGAGTTCTTCTGTAAAAGAATACCCTGTCTTATCCCCTTTAACAACCCTGGCCCCCATGCCTATGGATGAACGGATATAGGCACGGTTAACCTGATTGTCTTCCATAACAATGGAATTGCCAGTGTTGAATTCGAAAAATATATCGGCATAATCGCCGCCTTCTGAAAGGGCAACCGTCAGTGTCTGACGGATCAGCTCTTCATCGACACCAAAAAGCGAGAAATAATCATGGATATCAGACGGTGCAACACCATCCATCCTTTTAAGACAAGCGGACATTGTAAAAGGCATTCCGGCCAAAACAAGCCCGGCAGAACTGACTTTTAAAAAGTCCCTTCGTGTCATTTTTTTCATATTTCCTCCGATAATAAATGATCGACAGCTAATATAAATTCACTCCAATAGTCATCCAAGTTCATTTTTTATGTTTTTTTAAGCAATATGTTGAAGGAAAGTGCATAAACAAAGGATTTTCTCTTGACATGTATGAAAATAATCACAATATTAATTCTGTATAGAGTAATGAGAAACAAACAAACGTACTAACAAAGGAGAACTAAGTATGAGTTTGAGTAAAGCTGATCTCGTTAGCAAAATTGCTGCTGATGCCGGTGTCACAAAAGACCAGGCCGGAAAAGCATTGAACAGTTTTCTGGGCGCTGTCGAAGATGCACTGAAAAAAGGTGAAAAACTGACGTTGGTTGGTTTTGGTACTTTCTATGTTGCCGAACGTGAAGCCCGTATGGGTGTTAATCCTGCAACCGGTGAAAAGATCAAAATCGCCGCTTCCAAAGCTCCAAAATTCAAAGCCGGCAAGGCTCTGAAAGATCTGGTAAAATAATCAGGTATTAGTTTAAAAAAAACCCCGCTGATGCGGGGTTTTTTTTTCTTACAAAAAAACGAAGATCCATGTACTCCAACATATGTATCCATTCATCCTGAAACCTCAAACGGATCTCAGCGTTAACTTCACCTATGGAAAAGTGTCTGATGAACGATGATGTCTTGACTAAGACTGGGATTTTCAATATTCTCACATACTATAATGGAGAAGTACATGTTTCGTAAGCATATTCTGATTGCTCTTTTTTTTCTTTTATCTGCCTTTCCGCTTCAGGCTCAGTTTGGAAAAAACAAAGTTCAGTATGATGATTTCAAATGGAAATATATTCAAAGCAACCATTTTGATATTTTTTATCATGATGATAATTATGCCATTGCAGAGTTTGCAGCCCGGGAAGCAGAAGAAGCCTATAACAGTATTCGAAATTTGCTGAACTGGCCTTTGCAAAAACGATATTCAATTATTCTGTATAACAGTCACGGTAAATTCCAGCAGACAAATACTTATTGGGGTGATATTTCAGAAGGGGTTGGCGGGTTTACGGAATTATTTAAGAACCGGATTGTTTTACCCTTTGAAGGCAGTTACCGGGATTTTCGCCATGTCATTCATCACGAAATGGTTCATGCTGTTATGAATGATATGTACTTCGGCGGCTCGATTCAATCAATAATATCCGGGTCCGTTACCCTGAATATCCCTTTGTGGCTGGCAGAAGGAACTGCGGAATATGAATCCCTTCGCTGGGACACTCAGGCTGATATGTTCATGAGAGATTTTGCTTTTAACGGACAATTCCCTCCCATGTGGGCACTGAGCGGCTATTATGCCTACAAAGGCGGTCAGTCAATTATCCGGTTTATCCACGAAATGTATGGTATGGAAAAACTCACTGATTTTTTTGGGTCATTAAAAGCAACCCACAATGTCTCCAGAAGCATCCATCGTGTTTTTAATATGTCTGAAGAAGATTTTACGGCCGAATGGCACAAGTATATTCAAAAAACATTTTGGCCGGACATCAATTTTGCCGAAGATATTCTGGATATCAGTGTTCGCCTTACAGACCATAAGAAACTCAAAAATTACCAGAATATTGCTCCTTCATTAAGTCCGGATGGTTCACGTATCGCTTTTATGAGCGACAGAAATGGATATGCCGATATATTCACAATGCGAACAGAAGACGGAATGGATGTTAAAAAAATTGTTTCCGGTCAGCGTAAGGCAAATTTGGAAGAACTTAAATGGCTTTCTCCAGGCATCAGTTGGTCTCCGGACTCAAAAAACATTGTATTTGCCGCAAAAAGCGGTCCGCATGATGCCTTAGTCGTCGTGAACGTAAAAACAAAAAAACAGACATTCTATCCCATCCCTGAGCTGAACGGAATATATTCGACAGACTGGCATCCCAAAGAGGATATTATTGTGTTTTCAGGAAATGACGGAAAACAGAGTGATATTTATACGTATAATTTAAAAACCAAAGAACTTGTTAATCTGACCAATGATCTGTATGGCGCAAAAAATCCAAAATGGAATCCGGACGGGAATTCTGTTCTGTATACAACCGAGCGAACCCGAAGCTTAACTCTGCAATCGTTTCGTCATCCCTATCAAACCGATATTTGGCGTGTTTCATATCCTCACGGGGAAAAAACAGCGATCACAAACACAGATTGGGATGAAGACTATGCAATATCTGCACCCGATAACAGGACTGTAATCTATACATCCGACCAGAATGGAATACTGAATATATGGGTACATCCGGAAAATGAAGAACCCTATGCCATTACAAATATTCTCGGCGGAGTCTTCCACCTTGACATTGCCAGAAATGGTGAAACATTAGTCCTGACGGCTTTTCAAAATGGCGGCTGGGATATTTACCGGATCAATGCCCCTTTGCAACTTTCTCCCTTGGAATTGGATATAACCGAATTCAGAAAGACCCATTTTACAGTAGAAACATCTGAAGCAACGGCTATTATTCCGCAATCCCGGAAGAAACCTGATGAAGATCAACAAGAATTCCCGGCGACAATCAGTGATTTTGAACGTCCTGAGAGGCAAAGCGAATATAGTAAATTTGTTTTCATACCCAGACACAGACTGGATACGTTCAGCGATGCTGATACAATTGCTCTGGATTCAACTGTTTTTCTTACGGAATCAGGCGGTTATAAAGAGAACGATTACAAAACCTGGTTTTCACTGGATCTTGTAGACAGCCAGGTGGGATATTCTACCTTTTACGGCATTCAGGGACAAACCGTTTTCCTGTTTAGTGATGTCTTGGGAGATCATCAAATTGCAGTCGGCACAGAGCTCTATATTGATCTGAAAAACAGTGATTATTCCGTTACATATGCATATCTGAAGAACCGGGTGAACTTAGCAATGACTTATTATAACGATTCCAATCATTACTATACGTATTATTTAACGGAATTAGGGTATGCGATTCGGTTTACGCGATACAGAAATTATGGTTTTGATCTGGGTGCATCATATCCTCTGGACCGTTATCAGCGCCTGGAATACAGCCAGAATTTTTCTGTTATAAGCCGTGAAATTATGGATATGTACGACGTTAATGAAGGGCTAGATCACTCTTTCAGAAGTGCAATTTCATCTCTGGCTTATGTTAAGGATAATGTTTTATGGTCATACACAGCACCCATGGACGGGGCCCGCTGGCGGTTGCAGTTCGACTTTGCCCCGGAACTCACAAACAATTCTCCGGCCTTTAATTCACTCACCCTCGATTTAAGAAAATACTGGAAATTTAATTTTGATTATCATATTGGCTTGCGGGTAAACAGTGGTTTTTCATGGGGACGCGACCCCCAGACTTTTCTTATAGGCGGTGTCGACAATTGGTTGAATTACCGGTACAATACGGATGCGCCGATTTTCGGGACTTCCGATAAGAATTTTAGTGAAGATATGGCCTTGTATTATTTTTCCCGTTTTATCACACCCGTGAGAGGAACACCATATTTCTCAAAATACGGGAATAAATTTGCTGTTGTTAATGCTGAACTGCGATTCCCATTTCTGGAGTATGCAAAATTTCGTTTTCCGTTACCCGTGAACCTGTGGCAAATCAGAGGCGTTTTATTTGTTGACGCAGGAACTGCATGGTATGATAATTTACAATTGATAAGCAATCCGGATATCTGGCCGTTCAATAATCCGTTTCAGGACCTGATCGCATCAACCGGTACCGGTATTCGAATCTATTTAGGGTATTTTCTTCTTCGAATGGATGTGGCCTGGGAATATGACGGTACCGGATTTTCCAAACCCCGATACCTCTTTTCATTAGGCGGTGATTTTTAAATAACGATTTTTTCGGAGCTACCCCTGTATGAGACTTTCCAGACTCTATATTTATATTTTCAAAGAACACCAAGGTCCGTTTATTGGCGCAATCCTTGTATTGGCCTTTCTTTTTATATCCAATCTGCTGATGACCAGTCTGGATAAACTGCTGGGGAAAAATCTCGGGTTTGTGGTGGTTGAATACATTCTCCTTAATCTGGCCTGGATACTGGCCATGGCTGTTCCCATGGCTGTTCTCATCTCCACGCTTATGGTGTATGGCAGACTGGGTGAAGATAATGAAATTACAGCTATGCGCGCGTCAGGAATCAGTTTTTCATCCATTATACGCCCATCCCTTCTTTTTGCTTTTATAATTATGACCGGGTTGCTGTATTTCAACAATTATATACTGCCGGATGCAAATCACAGAGCAAGGCTTTTAAAACGGGCAATTTATCAAAAACATCCGGACCTGAATATTAATGCCGGCTATTTTTTGTATGATATCCCTGATTATACACTGTTTATTCGAAATAAAAGCGGGAATGAACTGACTGATTTGCTTATTTATCATACATCTCCTGAAGGTCAGCATATCACAGTCTGGGCTGAGAAAGGGATTTTATTTACAAAAGGAACACGTGTGATTCTTGATTTGCAAAAAGGAGAAATCCACGAACTTCCGGCTGATCAGGAAGACGATTACAGAATTCTGAATTTTGAAAAACACAGGATAACAATACCTGTGGATGAGATGTCACTCCAGCGCCAGGAATCGGAACGTCGCGGTGACCGGGAAATGAATATTGCTGAAATGATGAAATATGCCGGGGAATACCGGGAACGTCAGGACCAGCTAAAAAAGAGGATAAATGCCGATATTGCACAATGGGGCGGGGATACCAGCTCCTTTAGTTTTAAAAAATATGATAAAATTTTGGACAGACTTATTCTGTCTGCAAAGGAAGATTCCGCCGCAACTGATCCGGATAAAAGCGTTCAGCGGCAGCTTAACATGAAAATCCGGAATCTGAATGCCCGTAAACGACGGCTTGAAACCGACAGCAGAATTATGCATGCTTATAAAATGCAGGAGAATAAATACATGGTGGAAGTCCATAAAAAAGTCTCCATGCCCGTAGCGTGCGTAATTTTTATCCTTGTTGGTTCTCCTTTGGGAATCATTGCGCGCCGGGGCGGTATGGGCGTGGCTGTCGGTGTGAGTGTGGTTTTTTTTCTGATTTATTGGGCTTCCCTGATGGGAGGAGAACGTCTTGCTGACAGAGCCATTATTACCCCCTGGGTTGCGATGTGGTCTTCAAATATTGTCTTTGGAATCCTGGGTGTGTTTCTTGTATGGTATGCAATTCGTGAACAGGTTACATTGAAAATTTTTAAAAAACGCGATGAAAACGATAGTGATAAGAGATGATAATAACGTATAAGGGAATGAATCCGAAGATTCATAAAAATGCTGTAATCATGCCTGAAACCACACTTATCGGAGATGTGGAAATCGGTGAAAACTCCTCCGTCTGGTTCAGATCCATCGTGAGAGGCGATATCCATTATATTCGAATCGGATGTAATTCAAATCTGCAGGACGGGGTCATTGTTCATACCGGATTTGGGATTTATCCGGCCCTGGTTGGCGACAATGTGACGGCAGGCCATGGCGCTTTTATTCACGGGACCGACATTAAAGATAATGTTCTCATCGGTATGGGGGCAATCTTGCTTAACGGCTCGGTGGTGAATGAAGGGTCAATTGTTGCAGCAGGAGCATTGATACGGGAAAATTTTATTGTTCCTTCCCGGTCAATGGTTGCCGGTGTTCCCGCCAAAGTGATCCGGGACGTTACGGATGAAGAATATGATGCCATTCTGAAATCCGCTGATCGATACAGGGAACTGGCAAAAACGTACATTCATCAAACTAATATAAAGGTGTTATAATGTTACCATATTCGTTAATAGAGAAAAAACAAGCCGGCAAACCTCTTACGGTTAAAGAATGGGATTTCTTTATCAAAGGGTTTCTGACCGGAAAAATTCCTGCATATCAAATGTCCACAATGCTTATGGCAATATATTTTAGGGGAATGGAAGAAGAGGAAGTAACAGCTCTTATCAATATAGTGATAGACAGCGGAATCAGAGTTCGCTTTGACAATCCGGATGTTTTTTATGCCGACAAACACAGTACCGGAGGGGTTGGCGATAAAATTTCGTTAATTCTCGCACCTCTCGCCGCTTCCACAGGCAGACTTCGTGTACCCATGATTTCCGGCAGAGCTTTGGGACATTCGGGGGGGACTTTGGACAAGCTGGAAAGTATTCCCGGTTTCAGGACAGACTTAAGTATTGAGGATTTCAAAAAACAAACAGATGCGATCGGTTGTGCTCTTATTGGACAAACAGATAAAATCTGTCCGGCGGACAGAGAATTATACGCACTCCGGGATGTGACGGCTACCGTTCGATCGATACCCCTAATTTGTGTCTCTATTCTCAGTAAAAAAATTGCTGAAGGAATTCAGGGGCTTGTGCTGGATGTTAAATCCGGAAACGGCGCTTTTATGCAGACTGAAGAAGACGCTGAAAAACTGGCAAAAAATTTAAAGAAATTTGGTGAAGCCGGAGGATTGAACGTTACGCCGATTATTACTGACATGAATCAGCCGTTAGGAGAAGCCGTAGGGAACTGGCTTGAAGTCCGTGAGTCTGTTGATGTGTTAAAGGGGGGCGGTCCTGAAGAAGTTCGCGACTTATCCATACGTCTAACGGAAGAGATGATTTTACTTGCCGAACCCAATGCAGACAGAAAGCGTATTCGGACTGAGCTCGAAACCTTGATCGATAACGGAAGTGCTTATGAGAAATTTTTGGAAATTGTTGAAGCACAAGGCGGTGATGTGTCTGTTTTGGAAAATCCGGACAGCTACCCCAAATCAAAATATATTGCTTTGATTACGGCAGAAGAAGAGGGAATAGTCAAGGAGATCGACACGTATCTATTGGGACTTGATGCGATTTATCTCGGAGCAGGCCGTCGTCAAAGCTCCGATAAAATTGATCCTAAAGCCGGAATGTTGGTCCACGTCCGATTGGGAGATAAAGTAAAACCCGGTGATCCAGTTATTACGCTTTTCTCCGATAATGAATCAGCCATTAATGAAAAAGTAAAGGAAATTGGTGATAGATTTTTATTGGGCTGAACCCTCTACTGACTACTGACTACCGGCTACCGGCTACCGGTATGGCTGCTCTTGTTTCAATTGATCGAATCGTGTAAATTGCCAAATCGTTTAACGAATAAATAACATGGGAATTGATATGACTGAACAAACAAAACACAGCCGCTCACCCTGGAGGTGGATACCATCACTTTATTATGCACAGGGACTTCCGTATGCAATTGTTATGTATGTAACCGTTGTTATGTACAAGAAAATGGGCGTTTCAAACGCTGATATTGCCCTATATACAAGCTGGCTTTATCTGCCATGGGTCATTAAACCCCTGTGGAGTCCCATCGTAGATGTTCTAAAGACAAAACGGTTTTGGGTTCTGACAATGCAGTTTATTATTGGAGCTGCCCTTGGAAGTGTTGCCTTAACAATTCCCATGCCGGCGTTCTTTAAAATCACGATTGGCATCTTTTGGCTGATGGCTTTTAGTTCAGCTACTCATGATATCGCTGCTGATGGTTTATATATGATTGGCCTGGATCAGCATCAGCAAGCCTGGTTTGTAGGAATAAGAAGTACATTTTACCGGCTTGCAATGTTGACGGGACAGGGCTTGCTGATTATTTTAGCAGGACTCATTGAAAGTCACAGCGGACTTGATACGATTGAAATGAATGTTCATGCCGATATTTCTCCTAATGTTCATACGATGGCCACTGTTGATGAGNNTGCCTGTTTTTGAAACAGATAAACTGCAAATGGTATCCTGGCCGGAGAAAGTTACAATCGATGTTACATCAATCTCCCGTGCAAAAGCAGATTCCATCGTAGCCATGGCAAAAGCCTGGAACCTGTCGCATGGACAGCCCGAAGAGAAAATACTGGATCAAACAAAAAAATCATCCTTGTGGTCAAGCTATATATCAGAACCGCTGAAAAATACACTGCAAAGGAGATTTGGACAAAAACCGAAACCGGTACTGGATAGGGCCGGCAATATAGGGATTGTATTCTTTCGTCTCAATAAAGCCCCTGAAGATGATGATGAAGTGGTTATTACATTCGGCCGTTCAACCGGAAATAAGAATATAAA
>DKER01000051.1:17221-17353 GCA_002452555.1 Fidelibacterota bacterium UBA6817
GGCTGTTTTACAGCTTGATCCTAAGCTTAACGAGAGAGCCTTTGCATCATTTGAGGCGAAAAGCGGCAATATCGTCCTTAGCTGGTCTGTGACGTTTGTCGTTTTATTCGGTCTCTTTATTTTCTTTGCTTT
>DKER01000069.1 GCA_002452555.1 Fidelibacterota bacterium UBA6817
TTGATCATAATTAAAAAAAACGGCCTCAGTTTGCTGAGCGTGTTTCAAAGACCAGAACAGGCAAGTTGACGAATCCTGTCCCCCGGACAATAAGACCAAAGATTTCATTGAATTCCCAGATATTTATGAAGTTGTACGCTAAGGCGCCATTCAGGATTTTTCAAAACATAATCAACACAGTATTTCAGGTTATCATCATGGATCAGACCTTTTTCATCTAAACCGGGATTCAATGGACTGATAAAATAGTAATCAGCAACAATTCCTCTTTTATCTGGAACATCCCCGGCATTGACAAGAACTTTTAATTCATTACATTTTTTCACAACGGGATTGTGTGTTTTCGGTGAAACCGTGATCCAGTCAAATAGTCCCTCGGGGATTTCTATGGTCCCATTTGTTTCAACATGAATTCTGAATCCTGTGCGTTTGAAAATTTTTAACAGGTTTTCAAGGGGATGAATGAGTGGTTCGCCTCCGGTAACAATCAGAGTCCTGGCAGAATAGAGCAAAACTCTTTCCAATATTTCTTCTGCTGTGAGACGCTCGCGAACAGAGTAATCCGTATCACAGAATGAACAGGATAGATTGCATTGTGCAAAGCGGATAAACGTAACTGGAAGTCCAGTCCAGAATCCTTCACCCTGTATACTGGAAAAAATGTCGTTTACAGGGTAAGAACAGCTTTGTTGGTTGGTGTTTCCCATAGGATTATTTTCGATATATTTAATGACCGGGATTGAAGTTTTTCGGCAATCCATGCACAGAGATTTTCAGCAGTCGTCTCAAAAGGAAACAGTACAGTTTGAAATTTATCACATACAGCACTGACCAGGAGATCATCATTTGCATAAACAGCCACTGTATGATCCAGAAGATTGATAATGTCTTCCGTAACAATCTTTTTCAGATCGCCAAAATCAATGACAAATCCATGTTTATCCAGGTCTCCGCTGACAAATACTTCCAATTTATAGGTATGACCGTGAAGATTGTTGCATTTACCCTCATGAAATGAAAGACGATGAGTCATATCAAAATAGAATGTTTTAGAAATTTCAAATGTTTTATTCATATTATTTTAACAGATAAATATGTCCCTGATATGCTTCTGATTGAATATTAATACGATTGTTGCTCATCGTAAAAATATCTGATCCATAAATTGACTGTGCCTGTTGAATATTCAATTCGGGGGGCAATTCAAGCTCAATAATTCCAGGCTTGGGATTTCGATAAGTAATGGCAAGAACTGTTTCCCTTGGATCTATGCGCAGGTAGGCATACGTATTCTGATCTGCTTTTATCGTATAGAAAACGCCGTAGCGCAAAGCTGAGTGATTATTTCTGATATCTATCAGCCGGGATATCTGCATCCGCAACTCTTTTTCAACTTCTTTAACATCTTTACCCCAACGCATCATTCGGCGGTTATCCGGGTCTCCCCCGCCGGTCATCCCGATCTCATCCCCATAATAGATAATGGGAATACCCGGTGTTGTAAACAGATACGTCATATAGAGATTAATCAACTTATACGTTTTAGACTTATTGACCTGAATATCTCTGTTCCAGCCAGCTTCTGTTGCATCTTCATCCCATTTTAAATCACCATCTGCATAGGCCGCAAACCGGGGTTGATCATGGCTGTCCATCATATTTCCCATCACATGAAGCTGACCGTAATAGTCCAGAGTTCTTTTCATTTCTCTGTCCAGATTTCTGAAATCAGAATCGTCTGTCACATATGAATAACGGGCAGGCCAATACAGATTAAAGTTAAATTGTGCGTCGAGTTGTCCGTTCGTCACATATGAACTGACAAGATCATAATCTCCAAATGTTTCACCGATTTGATACAGATTTCTGTCAGGAAAGTTTTTTCGGATTTTGCGTGTCATTTCACGCCAGAATTCATTGGGAACATGCTTCACTGCATCATGTCTGAAACCGTCAAACCGGTAATTTGCAAGCCACCATATTGCATCATCGGTCACAACTCTGATGGGTTCGTCCGAACCGAGAAAATCATAACTGGGGATATAGGGATCGAACCAAGTTGTGAGCCGGTGTTCATCCCAGAGTCGCAGATTCCTGCGGCCATCCGGCAGATCAAGAACACCAAACCAATCCCGATTTTTTTGAAAGTAAGGATGTTCTTCATGTACATGATTTGACACAAAATCCTTCAAAACCCAAATATCGTTCTTATGTGCTTTATTGAGAAAATCCCTGAGCAAATCATTTGAACCAAACCGCGGTTCCACCTCTTTTGGATCAACGGGCCAGTAACCATGATATCCTGTGAACCAGCGTTGAGGTTCGGGTGTTTCCTGAAATGCTTTATTTGTTGTCTTCTGTATTGGAGATAACCAGATCGTATTGATACCCAGACGATTAAAATAACCTTCTGTCAGTTTTTCAATTAATCCCTCGATATCTCCTCCGTTGAAATTTGCCCTGTCAGCCAGTTCAGGATGTTTAACCGGATTATCGTTATCCGGATTGCCGTTATAAAAGCGATCAACCATTAAGGAATAAATCACTGCATCATTCCAAACTGTCTTCTCATTTTTTAATTGAAGCGGTAAACTGTTATTCAAATAAATTTCGGCAATATTGCTTCGTACTTTATGATTGGCCAAAACACAACGTATTCTATGAATTCCTTCTAAATCAAACTCCCTGGGATGAAGACTAATAACGATTTTATTGGCATCATCAAAAACCATAATATTTTTATCAGTGATTCTTGTATTGTCAAAGAGTCCATAAATATTTGTTTTATTTATCGGAAGGTTCAAATCACCTTTGGCAATGATGAAATGAATATCAATACGACCATTGTCTCTTGAATAGATTTCATCCGGAAAAAGGAAGGGTTCTTTACCGGGAAATTCCGGATCAACCGATAATATGGAATTATATCCTCCCAGACCGTTGGGCAGAGAGTCAGGATTATTCGGATCAAGGTATTCAACACCATCCACAAAGAACTTGTATTCATATCGACCCGGATCAAATCCCAGGTCTACTGTATAGATTCCATTTCCATTGGGATCCGTCATTAAATATTCATTTCTGTTCCAATTATTAAAAGAGCCGAAAACACTGATAATCTCAGGTGTAAAGTCAGGTTTAAAAGCAAATGTCTTGTTGATCAGACTTTCAATTTTTAAGGGTATGACATATTCGGCATCTTTATAGAAAAAAGGGAGAAAGTTGATCTTTTTTCCTGAATTGTTGGCTTTAATCGTAATCATGGAATTCAATGTATCATACCGGACCGAAATTCCGTCATAATTCCTAAATGCAATGTTTTCGTAAGAATCGGAATAGAAAAGATCGGATAGAGAAATCGTCGTTGAGTCTTCATTGTAAACGCGAATAAACGGTATAATATCCAGGTCCTGTCTTTCGGAATACTTATTGTTGGAACAACCAATATTAAGAATAAATATTAAGAATAGGATTTTGGTATATTTCAATTTCATTAACACCTCTCATCTTTCAACGCGTAATTTACTTGAATAGGAAATAAAATGAACAGAATTATCTTATTCATTTGATTTCTGGACATTCTTATAATTATATTAATAATAACAAAAACACTTATCAAAGTGAGATACATCACATATAAAGTGACAGAAAATAAATAGGTTTGAAAAATTAATATCAACTCGCGGAGTGCTTTATGAAAATCCGTTTTTGGGGAGTCCGAGGTTCGTTGCCAACGCCGCCGTCCAATGCACAGTATACCGATAAATTACGAAATATTCTATCAAAGGCAGCGGTTTCAGACATTTCCACGCCGGTATCAAGAGAAGCATTTATTAAGAATCTTCCTGAGATTGAAAGGATGAATGTTGGCGGCAACACCGCATGTTTGGAAGTCCGGGCAGATAATAAACTTATAATCTTTGATATGGGAAGTGGAATTGTAAGACTTGGCAACTATTTAAATGAATATGAACAGAATGGTAAAAATCTGGATATCCGTATCTTCCTAACCCATACACATTGGGATCATATCCATGGTTTTCCTTTTTTCAAACCGGCATTCCTTCCCCAGAACACATTGACTTTTTACAGTCCTCATCCCAATCTGCAGGAACGATTGGAATATCAGCAGGATTTTAGATTTTTCCCAATTTCACTTTCTCATATGGCATCCAAAAAAGTATTTGTTCAATTAGAGAAGAACAGTGAAATAAAAATCGGCAACATCAAAATAAAAAATATTCTTCAGTATCATCCCGGGGATTCCTTCGGTTACCGTGTAACATATAAAGGGAAATCTTTTGTATACGCTACAGATTCTGAGTATAAAAACCTAACATCTGATTTTGTTACGCGTCATGCTGAATTTATCAAAAATACCGATTTGCTGGTCTTTGATGCGCAATATACATTGGAAGAAGCCATACATAAAGAAGATTGGGGACACAGCTCAGCGATGCAAGGTGTTGATTTTGCCATTCTGTCCAAAGTAAAAAATCTTGCTCTCTTCCATCACGAACCGGACAATGATGATTATCGAATACATGGTATGTTAAAAAGAGCAATTGAATACAGACGTGCAAATTATCCTGAATCAAAATTGAATATTTTTCTGGCTCACGAAGATCTCATTATCAATCTTTAAAATCTTCAAGATAATGAAAAAGCCCCGTTAACGGGGCTTTTTTTTATCCATTATTTCTGATACGAATTAATAAAGGCGGGTTCTGAGTTTAAGGACCATACCGGGTTCAAGAACATCATAGTTATTTCCCAATAAATCAAAATTATCTCTCAGAATAACAACCCATGAATAATTATTGCCATATTCTTTATTTGCGATGCTCCAGAGCGATTCACCTTCATTCACCACATAATCGTAGAGATCATATTTAACCGGTTTTGCCAATTCACGCGGTTTTTTCAGATCATATTCCTGATAAGGATAGATACGATTGGGGTTTTCGCCGATTTTTTCATAATTCCAGTTCCAAATCATGCGCCAGACTGAAGCTCGTCCATATTCATTGAGAGCAATTTTTGTCAAATAATCACCGGGACGTGTCATATAAATTACATTAATGCTGTCTGATAAACTGACTGCCGTTTCTTTTTTTGGCTCTTCTTTTTTTGGTGCATCCTTTTCTTTAACAGCAGGCAATGTTATTACATCTTCTTTTTTTATTTCAGGTTTAACTGCTGCTACAGGTTTATCCTCTGCAACTGCGACAGTCTCAGGTTTTATTACTTTGGTTTCTTCCGCAACGACTTCTTCCTGTGGTTGTGTTGCTTCTTGTGACACCTCATCAATAGCTTCTTTACTGGAACATCCAATCATCAGACCCAGAACTAACAACACAAACAATATTTTACGCATTTTCCCTCCATTGCTTTTTAATATTCAATGTTTCATTTTTCAAAAAAGTTTCAAAATATCTTTTTAAAATCTTTGAAAATTAAAAAAAATGGTGAATAAATTCAAGGTAACTCTTATTCTGTAATTTTTACCAGAATGATACTGATTTCATACACCAATATTAGAGGTAAAGCCATTAGTGCCTGAGTAAAAGGATCAGGCGGCGTGAGTATGGCTGCGATGACAAAAATAATAATCAGTGCATATTTTCTGGATTTTCTCATAAAATCAGACGATAAAACCTGCATTTTAGATAGAATAAAACTTAATACAGGCAATTCAAAGATTATCCCCACGCTCATCATCATAGTGATAATAAACCGGATATAATGATCAACAGCAATAATTGGTGAAACAGCATAGGGCTCACTAATGCTCATAAAAAAGTTCAAAGCTACCGGCAGCATGATAAAATATGCGATGAAAGCCCCTGTTAAAAAGCAAAAAAAGGTGATAACAATAAGCAATCCAACCCAGGTTTTTTCATTTTTATACAACCCCGGTTTGAGAAATGCCCAAATCTGATAAACCATAACAGGAATTGACAGGGCAAATCCGCCAAAAAAAGCGACCAGAACCTGAATGATAAACATTCCCTGAACTTTCAGAATCTGCAGATTTAAAGGAGGATTCAGGTTAAGTGCCGGATACAGCAGAAAATCAATCATCTGCTTGACAAATACAAAACACAAAACAGATGTTAAAACCCAGGAAATGATAAGATACAGGAGCCTTTTTCTCAGTTCGGTCAGATGATCCAGAAAACTCATTTCAGAAAGTTTAGTATTCATAATACCTTTCAGTGAATAATGAATTGCGGACAATACATCAATGAGACAAAACGATCTGTCTCACACAGCAACAGAATCCCCGGCTGCGACAAGTCAATTGACTGTTTGCTGACTGCTAATTTAAACAAATTTCATTTGCCTGCCAATTTTGATCTCATTAAATTTTCTGGCTTTTTGCATCAAACGGGGAAGTAGCTCAGCTGGGAGAGTGCTTGAATGGCATTCAAGAGGTCAG
>DKER01000010.1 GCA_002452555.1 Fidelibacterota bacterium UBA6817
TTATAGTGTGCATGGCACGGAACACACGGGCTATCAGGTCTGAGCTGTCCGGAGTATTTTCAAGCTCCAGAAGGGACTCCTCAAGCTCCTGCAAAAGCTCCGTAGCCTCATTTATGAATACCTGCTGGTTGGAATCCAATGACATATCTTACCCCAGAACCTTTTTTGCTACTGAAACAAGCTGTTCGGGTTTGAACGGCTTAACTATCCATCCGGTTGCGCCGGCGGATTTGCCCTCCTGTTTTTTGGAATCCTGTGATTCGGTTGTAAGCATTATGATAGGAACGAAACGAAACTCCGGCTTCTGCCGAAGTTCCTTTATGAGTGATATGCCGTCCATGTTCGGCATGTTAAGATCGGTTATAACCATGTCGCATTTCACGCCTGCGGTCTTTGCCAGAGCGTCTTTTCCGTCACACGCCTCCACGACGTTGTAACCTTCTTTGACAAGGGTGAATTTCACCATCTGGCGGATGCTGGCGGAATCATCAACAGACAGAATTGTTTTAGACATTTGATCTCTCCTTAACCAGTGCGCAGTTGTTGTATTTATCAATCACACAGCCTTTTTCTCTGGTGAATCCGGCGAAACAGTCCATGCTTAGAAGCTCGTTCTTATTGCCTGTGACATCAAAGCGTTTGTCTCTGGACATAGCAGCCCTGTGTGCGGAACAGAGCAGCTGCAGAAGCGTAAGGTCGGCATTGTCCACCTTCCCTATCCTTATCTCCAAAGTGTCGGACTCCCGAAGCGCTTCTCTGATACGGGAATGAAGTTCAACCACATAGCTGACTGTCAGGTTTCCTGAGATATCGATAACTGTTTTGCCTTCGTTAACTGTTGTTTCTATATTCACTTCTGATCCCCCCGCAGACTTAAAATAGTTCGACGTTATCGTCTCTGGATGCGGCAGATATAACTCCCGCACGCCCCGCCGACCTTTCGGTCATGACCTTTCTCTCCGATTCCATTGTATAAAGCATTCTCACATGATCGCTCAGACTCTTAAGATCCGAGCTGAAATCCATTTTTGAAACATCGCGCAACCCCACCGATATCCTTCCGAGATCGTTCTTCATGATATCCATAGGGTCTATGACGTGTTCAAGACGCTGTCTGTTGATATCCTGATACTGCATGGAAACCACCATGTCGTTGATATCTTCAGCCAGTTTTATTGAGCTTTGTTTGAGTCCTGCCATTATGGAATTGGCATTTTCGATGGCTTTGTCCAGAATGTTCAGCGCATTCTCAACATCTTCATGGGATCTTGCGGACGTGTTTTTTATATTTTCAGCATCCTCAACTGATTTGTCGTGTATGTGGTTTATCTTTCCGGCGATATCATCCACAGCCATGCGTATCTCACATGCAAATTTGTTGGATTTTTCTGAGAGTTTGCGTATCTCGTCGGCAACAACGGCAAAGCCTCTGCCGTGTTCACCTGCCCGCGCCGCCTCGATGGCAGCGTTCAGAGCAAGAAGGTTTGTCTGGTCTGCTATATATTCAACATTGGAGACAATCTCCTTTATTCCCTGTATCTCGTCTATAACACCTGAAAGCTGGCTGTTTGTTTCCGCCGCGTACTCTCCTGTATGCTCAAGTTCCCTTATAACTGAAATGAGAGCCTTACGGCTGATATCCACAAAATTACCGCCCATTTTCCCTGTTTTGGCGGATGTAAAACTGTCCAGAGCGCGTCCGGCATCGTCCGATTGTTCCGTGGCTTTTTCCGCTATTCTGCCAAAATTACCGGAAATGATATTATTGGCTTCTTCACTGTCAGCGATAACCTTTTTCATCTGCTCCTGAAAAACCGTTATTATGGAAGAATAATCAGCCACTATTGAACTGACAGGCACGAGACCTTTGTTTATAACCTCAAGCTGCCCCACCAGATTATTTTCGCGGTCAGTTTTCACATTTGCGAGCGCATCCCTTGCAACTGCGCGCAGCATGAAAACTGTCATTAAAAGAACCGGAATACTGGCAAGAAGGCGGATATGCAAGGTATCAAGGCAGATCACTGCCGCCTGAACAATGATCAGAATGATAAGTAAGGCAAGTTTTTTTCTGTCAAACAGACTCATCAATAATGCTCCGTTATCGTGCGTTTCATCAATAAGCAAATAATACCGGAGCGTTTTCTCTGTGATCCTTGACACAAGCAGGTAAAAGAAAAATCGCAGGGTCGGTAAGAACCGCAGGGCAAAATTAAATTATTATCAAAAACTGATTACTGTGTACTTCACCCTGTTGACAAATCCGGTTCAAGGCTCATTAACAAAACCATCCATTTCATATCCATAATTTCTTGCAATAACAGTGCCAAACGCATTTTCATTGTTTATCGGGTGTCATGGGTTTTCAAAACGTACAACTGTGTAAGAAAACATTACAATAATTTTATAATCATCAGACAATACTGATTAATTTGTAGTGTGTAAAAAAAATTTACAATTACACATAACTTCGTTCACCAAATAATTCGTTGCGTATAACACAGATTTCTACTAATAAAGAATGATATACACTGAAAACAGGTTCCGATATTTGCCTTAAAAATGCCCTCACGCGGAGAACTCAGAACATGACACAAACGGAAAAATTTTACACGTCTCCGGAAATAATAACAATTTTTTTATTATTTATAAGTCATTTAACAGTTTCAAAAACAAAAACGCATACTTCAAAAAAAATACTGAAAAGAAATCACAAAAAAAAACAGGTAACAGACAAAGCACTGCTGTTTAATTATGCAATAGCGTTTGAAATAATAAGAAATATTCTAAAAAACCTATCACCATTTTTAGCACGATGTGTGACCTGTTTATGCAGAGTTTGAAATAACAGAATTATCTAAAAACTTTGTTTACACCGCATTTCAGACGATTAATAAAGTAAACTAAACTGACAGCCGGTAACGTTTCTCTAATATTGGCATATTGTTTGGTAGTTAATCGGATTGCAGTTCAGATAAAAACTGCTTTTTCTGACACCGGTGCTGTATGTGCGGGTGAAAATGGGAGCAAGTTTATCTTATTAATATTTATTAAATGATCGGCAAATACGATTTAGCTTTTATAGACCGGAAAAGATAAATTCAATAAAAATAGGGGGATGAGGAGCAGCTAATTTCCTCTGTCGTGACTTTACATGATCTCACAAGTTGTTATAATTGNNTAATTGATGATGAAAAAGAACTGACCGATATGTATGTCCGCAGCCTCAGACAGTTAGGGGCAACAGACATCGTAGCTTTCAATGATACGCGAGAATTTCTGAAAGACTCCGATAAAATTGATCCTGCCATCATTCTTCTCGATATGAATATGCCGCATCAAAATGGTGAAGAAATACTTGAAATCATCTCACAAAGTTTTCCGCAATCTTCGGTTGTGATGATGATTGAGAAGAACGAGACCGAATCCGCCGTACGCTGCCTCCAAAAAGGAGCGGTGAGTTTCGTTGTCAAGCCCGTTGAAAAGGACGCTTTTGCCGAAGTGATACTCCGCGCCCTTGAGGTATACAAGAGATACAGCTCAGAACTCCCAATACCGGCAACAGGCAAAATCGAACATAATTCTTTCTTCAGCAATATAATAACATGCAACAGCAAAATGCTCGAAATATTCAGATATCTGAACTTCGTCTCTGAAAGTA
>DKER01000062.1 GCA_002452555.1 Fidelibacterota bacterium UBA6817
GTTTCACTTTTGATCTGTCCTTATCCGTGGAAATAAACATAAAAACCACATTATCATCCTCTTTGTAGGCATGATACATCTGATGCATTTTGGGCAGAGCCCTTCTGCACGGGCCGCACCAGGTTGCAAAAAAGTCCATAACAACCGTTTTCCCCTTCAATTCATCAGAACTGAATTTAGAGCCGTCCAGTTTTTCTATTGTGAAATCCGGCAACGGTATGTTGATCTGAACTTTAGGCAAATTTTCTATTACACGATTTCGTGCACGAACAACCGCCTCTTCAACCATGCTGTCAACAGCAGCTGTGGGATAAACAAGATTATCCCCGTATTCATAGGCCAGAGACAGTGCTTCTTCATGGTTTGGAGCATGTTTCAGGGCCTGAACAACCGATTCCAACGCCTGCTGATACCGATTCAGGGAAGCCTGAGCTTTTGAAAGGTTTATGAGAATCTCCGGATCTTCATACTCTTCAAGGATTTCATTATATATTTTTAACGCTTCTTCCACCATATCTTTCTTAACAAGATAATAAGCATACGTATCGAGTATCATACTTCGATACTGCGGTTCAGCTTCAATAATGTCAGCCGGTGAATATCCCCTTTTCTTAAGCTGGATTGACAAGGCATCAATAAAATCATCCGTCCGGCATTTTTTTGACGCTTCCTGAATCAGGGAAAAAAGACGGTCTTCCAACACCTTGTTATCCCTGTTTTTCCATACAATGTTGTTGGCTAAGAGGGAAAATTGCAAATCATTGTGCGTCTGACGCGTTGCGTCCAGCACTTTTTGATATGTTTCATTATCTGTTCCCCAAACCAACGGAAAAAGTCTGTCCGTTATGCGGAATTTCAACTCGGGTGAATCAATTTCATCAATGATTGGTAACGCATTTGCAACAAACAGGGAATCCGATTCATAATCCAGAATTTTTTCGATTTTGTTTTCTGTAGGTTTAACGGCACATCCAACTGCAAATATGATTATCACGGCACATACAAGAATTTTTTTCATAAAGTTGATCCTTCTGTTTATCAGAGATTTTTTATCCCAATATCCATAATAAATTTCTCACCATCATGTTGTACATCAAGAATCTGTACGGCATGAGAATATTTTTCGATCATCGCCTCCGTATCAAGTATCAAATAGGGCATCTTAATGGTAAGAATGTTATTGCTGTATTTTTTAATAAAATGATCGGAAACCGGTAATATTTTATTCAGGATATTGCTTTTGGACAGAACTTTGAATATTACATTGGGTTTTAAAAATGAATCAAACGTCAGTGTCACAGGTATATCAATGGATAATGAGGGAATTTTAATTTCCCCTTTAGCCGTTTTTTCATCAACAGAAACAATATTTCTGACAGGGATGTTCTCTGCTTCGAAATATCGTGTATACAAGTCCAAAATTTCATCAATGGTCACTTCAATTTTTGCCATTCTTCTTCCCTCCTGAATCAAAACTCAATAATATCCGAAACTTTTCAGACAATTACAGCAATCAATTAACTGTTTTGCCTTATCATAACGGATGGCATGATTATTCCTCAAACCAATATTCAGGATACGGAAACAATTCGCGGCTGAGTTTTAAATCCACTTGGTAAACATTGGGATCATGCGCATAGCGGAGATTATCTCTGAGAGGCGATGTGTTGGATATCCCCACATATACATCACCTAAAACGTCACTGTCCTTGTCTGTAAGAACTAATCTGAAAGCCCGCTGTTCCGTAATATTATACTGAGAATAAAAGTCAGGATTGGATGAAAGAAAGTCTCCTCGGTTCATCCGGGTGATCACATTCAGAAATCGTTCAACTTTTTCCTGATCAACCCAGCCGGAATCCGGTTCAATAAAAACCCACACCGAATCGTCCAATCCGAGTGTTACTTTTTCAATCCCCCTGGTCAGGGTAAAACCATGAATATCCTCCACGTTAAAATCAAAAACCGGTATTGTTTTGGCTTCAAATCGCTTTTCACGGTTCTGAATAACCCAGAGAATGATCAGTCCTGTTAAAAGAATCACAACATATCGTAACCAGTTAAAACGTTTATCCATAGTTTTCCTCCAGTAAACGGCGTTTTTTCTTTTTACGGGCTGACATGATAATGGCCAACACAAGAACTAAAGCAGACGGCAAAATAATATTGAGCCATTTCCAGAATTTGCGGGCAGTTTCAGATGCCATGACTTCCTGTTTAAGGGGACGGATACGAATACCCCGGTTGCGGATGGTCACCAATTCTTCATCTCCGGACAGAACATCAGTTGCATTCAAAATGAACGCCAGATTTTCAGGACTGCCCCCTCCCCGTTTATCATCGAAATACCGGTTATCAGAGATAAGCAGGATTTGTGCATTGTCGGTACCGGGCAGAAAATCCTCCCGGGATGAAAAATCCGTAATATCCTTAAAGAAACTTTCTGCACGACCTGACCGGAGCACGGCTACAACAGCTGATTGTCTGTTAAATTTCTTAATCTGTTCATTTTCCACAGGATAAATATTGTACCCCTGACGGAGTGAATAATTTTCTCCTCGCCCGGGAACAGGAAAATACCCTTCGGGAATAGAACCGCTGCTGCCGGATGTCCACAGCAGGGGCTCAAATCCGATGCCCTCACGGGCAGGTGATATTTCATGTGCAAAAAAGACCCTAACTTCATCCAGTCCGGCTACAATGGGATTGGTCTCATTAAATTTTCGTATGACTGGGATAAAAGGATAATCAATTGCATTGGTAAACCGGAAAATTCCCTGCTGCTGTTGAATCTGTATCTGGCTGCAGTGTTTGTCAATAATGATATCCGGATTAATCTGCAATCCATAGTGTTCCAAAAAGCTAAAGATATTTGAAGCTACAGACTCGGCGATTCCTTCCTGAACTTTTGCTTCCTGTCGAGCCTGGGATATAAATAATTTTCCTCCGCGAATGAGAAACTGATCCAGATTAAAAAGTTCTTCCAGCGTCAGGGAATCTAAAACTCCGTTCATCAGAATCAGATTTACATCACCGGGAACAGGTTTATTCAAAACCGGATTCGTGACCATATACGTCTGTTTGAGAAATTGACTCACATTCTTTACGGAAGCATCTATACCGTCCCCGGCAATCAAACCGATTTTTTTCAAATCTTTTGCCAAGATCTTTTTAATGGATGCTGTCAGATCATATTCTAGTCCGTCTGTTGACTGTATGAACGGTAAAACTTCGCGTTTATCCTGAAAGAGAAGAACCAATCCCATATAGACATTTTTAATTTCCAATTTATCATTTTCAATAACCCTGAGCTGAACGGGAGGTATCCGATATGATTCTGCTTCCTGTTTATTTTTTTCGCTTTCATCGGGATTGACAAATTCAAAATGAAAATTTCCTTTGGAATATGCTCTGTATTCTTCAAGGATATCCTGCAGATACCGTCTTGAATTCACATATTCTCCCGGCAGATCAGCAGAAAAATAGACCCGGGCAGTCATCCTGTCATCCAATTTTTCAATGATCTGTTTACTGGATTCAGAGAGAGAATACACTTTTCCCTGACTGACATCCCATCGAAAAAACAGGGAACGGGAAATTATGTTAATCACGATCAGGATCAGAGCCAAGAGGAATATGTTCAGAACAAATTGCTTTTTATTGGTTATAAGAGCCATGGTTACCTCCATTTCCGAATTTCAAGCACTCGTATTGAAAGTGTGAGAAAAAAGAAGATCATCGAGAAAAAATAGATCAGATTTCTTGAATCGATCACACCTCTCCGAATATTGCTGAAATGATATTCTATACTCAAAAACTGCAGAATTCCCGCCATAAAAGAAGGAACAAACAGGAGAATTTTATCCAGGAGAAAGAGGATAAAAATAATGACAAAGCTGATAAGGAACGACGTTATCTGATTATTTGAAACAGCACTGCCCAGGAGTCCGATCGATGCATAAACGGCACCAACGAGGACCAGTCCTGCGTACCCGGCCAGCAAAGCACCCGGATCAGGATTCGTACCTACAAATAAAAGGGTTATAAAATGAACCAGCGTAAAAGACAGACCGATACTGATCAAGACAACGGAAGCAAAGAATTTCCCCAAAACAATATCTGCCTCCTGTACAGGCAGAGTTGTGAGAAATTCCATCGTTCCCGCATGATTCTCCCTTGCCAGCAACCCCATGGTGATTGCCGGAATAAAAAAGAGAAAAACAACCGGAACCGTATTGAACAGAATTCTTAAATCGGACTGACCAACCAGAAAAAAGGAACTGGTAAAAAACCATCCGGTTATGAGAAGAAAAATGATAAAGGTTATGTAAGCAACAGCACTGTCAAAATATGCGCTCATTTCTTTACGGTAAATTAGACGGATATTACTCATGCCTCCCCTCCTTCTTTCACGGTGAGTATTCTGAACATATCTTCAAGGGATGTGCGATGCCGGGTCATTTCCAAAATTTCCCATTTTCGGGCTACGGCACATTTAAAAACATCCTTTCTCAAATCCAGTTTGTTGGGATATTCAAGAACAATCTTTCGGACCGGTCCGTTTGAAAGAGTTTCTACAATTTTTAAATCCGGATGCAGTTTTGACAAGGGACTGACATCATCTGCGTTTTCAACTTCGAGGTGCAGCCGTGTTAAGCCCATGAAACTGCCCATTATTTCATCGATGGTGCCATCGGCGGCAATTTTTCCCTGATTGATAATGATCATCCGGTCTGCCGTTGCCTGTATTTCCTGAAGAATATGCGATGAAATGACAACTGTCTTTTCTTTTCCCAGTTGTTTGATCAGATTCCGGATCTCCACAATCTGATTGGGATCAAGTCCGGTTGTGGGTTCATCCAAGATCAAAATTTCAGGATTATGAAAAATAGCCTGTGCCAGGCCGGTTCTCTGTCTGTAACCCTTGGACAGTTCAGATATCTTTTTTTGTATAACACCTTTCAGACCGCACAACTCTGAAACTTCCTTTAGCCGAATCGTAAACGCATTTCCTTCGATACCCCGGACAGCCGCTGTAAAGCGCAAGAAATCATAGACAGTCATTTCGGGATACAGGGGATTATTTTCCGGAAGATATCCGATTACTTTCCGGATATTCAGCGAATCATCAAGAACATTCATATCATTGATATAAATGTTGCCTGCCGTTGGCGTCAGATAGGAAGTCATAATGCGTAATGTCGTGGATTTTCCGGCTCCGTTCGGGCCTAAAAAACCCAGGATCTCTCCATCCCTGACTTCAAACGAAATATCATCAACAGCCGTCAGGTTTCCGTAGTTCTTCGTAAGATGTTCAACTTTGATCATAGTTTCCTCTCAGTTACAGTCATTCAAATATAAAATGGCAATATATTGAACCGGTTTTTTTCACAAAATAGTTTGCAAAAAGTTCCCGGACTTTTTCATGCGGAGAAACTTGCAGTCGTATACCATTTTTTGTCTCGGCCGGCTGATATTATTCATCGATTCATTCGTTTTCTGGTAAACCAGAAGTGCATTTTTTTAAAGAGATCTTCCGGGGATTTCACATAAGAATACCGTCCGGGAAGAGATTCCATAAATAACCGTCCGTATTGTTTAAAACTCAGACGATTGTCAAGAAATAATGCGATGCCTGTATCATTCCGGTTACGGATCAGGCGACCGAAACCCTGTTTGAATTTGATCACTGCTTCCGGAACAGAGTATTCCAGGAACGGATTTTTTCCGCTTGCCTTTAACTTTTCCGTAATCGCCTCAATGATGGGCTCGGTCGGCACGGCAAAGGGAAGTTTTAACATGACAAGCATCTCTAGCGCATCCCCCGGAATATCCACACCTTCCCAAAAGGATTCGGTACCGATCAGGGTTGCATTCCCCATATCTTTGAACCGGCTTAACAGAGCCGTTCTTGATGCAGATCCCGCCTGATAAATCAATGGAACATTTTCCTCCTTATACGGAACGTGCATCAATTCGCTAAGGACTTTAATCGACTGATATGATGTGGTCAAGACCAGCATTCCCGGTTGATAACGGGCAGCAATTTCGTTCAATAAACCGGCAACATTTTCTTCAAATTTCGGATTGCCCGGATCTCCCAAAAATGTTGGAACCCAAACAGCACACTGGGCAGGATAATCAAAAGGGCTGTCATAAATTTGTGTATTGAGACACGCAGGATCCATTCGGGAAAAACCCGTGCTGTTAACAAAATAATCAAACGAACCGGCAATTGTCAAGGTTGCCGATGTGGCAATTACGGTATGTTTTGTCTTGAGAATTCTTTCATATATATAGGTGTCCACAGAGAGGGGAACAGCATAAAGACCGATATTGATACTTTTCTGATCCACGGGCACTTCATACCAGTATACCCAGTCTTCCTGATCCGGTTTCAAAATAACTTCAAGATTGAGAATGAGCTCCTGGAATGATTCCAGCGCCGTGCCGAAATCATCCAAAACAGTCGTCAGTTTCAATCGTTCACCCGCACTCAGTTTATCAATAATCTCTTTGAATGACTGGAAACTGTTCAAAACTTTCTTCATATCCCGGATCAAATTGTCGGCAATTGGGCCCATACTTTCCCCGGAAAAGGGGTTGTTATCGGGTTTATAACGAACTTTCAGACTGTATTTTTGAAACGGATTCCGCACATTGGTATTCACATAATCAAGGAATAAACCAAAAAATTGTCGGGTTTTTTTCTGTAAAGCAGCCGTTTCGCTTTCCAGGGCAGTGATACGTTTGATCAGCGATTCGATCAGCGAATCGGAAACCGACAATTTATTGATCATCCTGTTGAGGAGGACAAGGAGTCCAAAATTATCTCTGCCGGGTTTAAAAAATGTTTCCAGAACCTGATCAATAACCCATTGTCCCGATTCAAGTGCAAAATATTTATACGCACTTTTGGTCAGATTGTGGGCTTCATCAATAATTAGAATCGGATGATCGGGAAGAACCTGATTATCGGACGCAGCGTCACTTAAAAGCAGAGAGTGATTAACGACCACAAGGTCTGATTTCTGTGCTTTCCATCGAATTTTTCCCAAATAGCATCCGTTGTGTGAGGAACAGCGTTTGGTTGTACAATACCCCTTTTCACTGCATATCTTACTCCAGATTGTTGTAAAACGCGACGCTCTGAATCCGCTGTTTTCCTCAATATCACCGGTTTTAGTTTCCCTTAACCACACGATCAAAGGCAGGACATCGGGACGCTCAAAAACATCAACGGCGCCGTCCATATTGGCAAAAAACTGTTCCCACCGGGTCAGGCAGATATAATTCTTTCGGCCTTTTAACAGACTGGCGGTAAAATCTTTATCTATGTGATCCCGGATAAAGGGGATTTCTTTATTAAAAAGCTGTTCCTGCAACGCTTTAGTATTGGAGGAAACGACAACTGAAAAACGAGCATCCCTGTTTTTTTGGACCCATTTTATTGACGGAATCAGATAAGCCAGCGACTTTCCCACACCAGTTCCCGCTTCAGCTACAAGACTATCCCCTTTGTTGAGGGCTGTCACGATATCCGAGGCATATTTGATCTGGCCCAGGCGCAATTCATAACCGGGCAATTTTCTGGATAATATGCCCTTCATACCAAAAACATCCTGTATGTCCCGGGGATTTACTTTTTGAAGGGTGAAATTATCAATGTCTTCTAACGGTTCATCATCCTTCTTGTTAAAATCGCCAATGGCATTGGGAGGCACGGGAACCAGGGGTTCCAGCGTTTCTTTTTTCGTCCGTCCATGTTCCTTATAGACTTGAAGAAAGCGATGAAAAAGCCAGGTATTGGGTGCTTGGGGAAGCGGTGCGGAAATGATTGCAAGCTGTTCAAATATGGGGTAATCGTAATAATACATAATATTCAACAGTTTCAGCAACAGGCGGCCGGTATTTTCCGTATCAACATCAGCCCGGTGTGCTCCTTCCGTTTGCAGGTTGAAATGAGCGGCAAGGGATTCAAGTTTTCTGTCCGGAAGATAATACAGAAAGATCCGAGATAACTCTACTGTATCAAGGATAGAATTGGTCAAAGGTTCTGACAGATGAGGAATAAGAAATCCCAGATCAAATTTTACGTTGTGTCCAACCAACGGCACATCCCCAAAAAAGTCCAGAACTTCATGTACCCGTTCCGAAAAGTGTTTCTCATTGATGACCATATCATCCGTTATCCGGGTTAATTGCCGGATAAAGTCCGGAATCGGTTCGTTGGGTTTACAGAAAAATGCTTTGGTTTCTTTTAATACGCCATCAACAAAAAGGGATCCGGAAAATTGGATAATATCACAGTTTTCCGGTTCAAGTCCGGTCGTTTCAAAATCAAAGGCAATAAAACGATCAAGTCCGATTTCCTTTAAAAAAGTTGGGGGATATCTCATAAAACTCCAATGGGTTATTATATTCCTGAAAAAGCCCTGGCGACATCAAGGATAAGCCTGGGCTTATTCCAGACAACTGCTTTAAAAATCCTGGTCAGACTTCTTTTTTCCTTTGGAATTGCCGCCATTTTTTCACCAAGACTGTTCAGATCCTCATCCGTCAGTTTATTTACAATTTCTTTTAGCCGGAAGAGTCCTTCGTGATTTTTACCGGATTTTTCGTGCCATGCGTTGGCATATCGCTGCAGAAATTCCCGGGAAATATCATTTTTTTCAAGCGCTTCCACGGCGGTATCCGCAGCCAGTTTCCCGCTGCTCATTGCAGCATGAATGCCTCCGCCGCTCAGAGGGTTGACCATTCTTGCCGCATCGCCTGCTACCATTAAACCGGGGGCAGTAATTTGTTTCAATGTTTTATCCGTAGGCACCCCGCCGGCAACCAGTCCGGACCATGAAGCATCCGGGAATGTGTCCCCCAGAAATTTCATCAGGGAACGGTAGGGACTGATCAAATGGGTATTATTTCCGCTGATACCCAGACCGACATTTGCTGAGGTTTCACTTTTTGGAAAAACCCAGACATACCCGCCCGGTGCATATTCGCGTTTCATATAAAAGGACAAGGCATCCGGATTAAATTTTATACCGTGTGCCGTCACCTGAACACAACAGTCCATATTTTCCGGGGTAACGGCGGTTTTTATACCCGCCTGCCGTGCAATCCGACTTTCTACACCGTCGGCAGCAATAACAATCCGTGATCTGAGCACATATTCTTCATGACGGATTTGTACTTTTACGCCGGTTACAATCCCGTTATCAAGCAGTAGACCTGTCACATTTGCCCGTGTTTTAACAACAGCGCCGGCTTGAACCGCCAAATCGGCCAAATCCCTGTCAAAAAGCCGCCTGTCAAGAATTGCACCTTTTAACGAGAAATCCAATTCAACCAGACGCCCATCCGGGGCATAAAAATCAACGGAACTGATTTCCCGGCAGATCCATTTCGGATTAACAGGCGTATACATTTCCAGTCCGCGTATGCTTACCCCTTCGCCGCATCGTACGGGCAGACCAATTTCACGATCTTTTTCCAGGACAAGCACAGATACACCTTTTTGAGCAGCATAACGGGCTGCAACTGTACCGGCCGGGCCGCCGCCAACAACGATCATATCCCAGTTATGCTTCATGAGATTCTCCTTCACTCAACGCTTCCATCGGACAAACCTGTATGCAAAATTTGCATGAAATACAGGTATCCTCATCAATTTCCAGGATTTTATCCGACATAGCCATACAATCAACGGGACATACGCCGACACAGGTCCCGCAAAGATCACAAAGTGCCTGATCAATTTTTATCATGTTTTCCTCTCCAAACAATTAAGCCCTGAAAATTATACCCGCTTGACCGGACATTTCAGACAGGTGTTTGAGAAAAATAAATCGGGGTAATGGATCATCATCATATCCTCCATCCTCAATCATTTTATTCCTTATCTCTTATCATTTTAATGGTCACACTTTTCACAACGTCTCAAATCCCTATTCATTTCCTTTATCTTTTAACCTGCTTCTTTTAAATAGCGTCTGATAAACAGGTGTCAGCCGGGAAAGGTAACTGACCATTTTCAATTTATAATATTCCAATCTGGGAATTTCAGGATATAAGAGCTTTCTGCGGATGGCAAACACGCTGTCAAACCGATAAACCGGTATACGAACCAGCTGAAATTCAGATTCAGGCAACTGATGTCTTTTCAAAGCACCGCATGCATAAAGATAACCGGCTTGTTCAACCGCTTTCCTTACTTCAGCATTATGGCATCCAAAAGGAAAGGCAAATCCTATGGGTTTGCTTTTCAGAATGTCTTCCAGGCGTTCACAGGATTTTTCCACTTCCCGTTTCAGTTCTTCTTTTGAGAGTGCAATCAGCGGTCTGTGGCTCATGGTATGGGATGCAATTTCCCATCCTTTAAGACTGAGATCTGTCAATTCCTGTTCATTTAAATGTCTTATTGAACGGGGTTCCAGAGACAAATCCCAGGAATTTTTTTCCCCCACATATCCGGCCAGCATAAAAATAACCGCCTTAAATCCCGCTTTTTCAAGAATCGGTAAGGCAAAGCGGTAAACAGCTTCGTAACCATCGTCAAATGTAATAACAACAGGTTTGTCAGGCAGATTCGAATCAAACAAAATTTGTCTGAAAGTAACCCCCGTATAGCCTTGCTCCTTGAGGTAACTGATGTGCCGTTCAAACAATATGGGATTAACCGTATTGAATCCACCCGGCTGGATGTGGTGATAGAGAAGTACAGGGACTTTTTTCAATAAATCAATACGATCCGTCATGATGAAGCAGCCTTCAGGATAAATACGCCGCAAGCGGTTCCCCCTATATCATATATAAGGTCTTTCCAACTGAATAACCCATTTGGTTTTCTTCGGCTGTCATATATCTCTTTCATCATTCCCAGAGACAGACTGAAACCGGCTGAATACATCAATGTTTTTTTATCGGGATCTGTATGCACCCACGCGTTATGAGACAAGGCATATCCGCTTTGAACCGTGAGCATAAGACTGAATGAAAAATGCTGCCATTTATCAAAACTTGTCCAGGAATCATCCGGTTGTATTAGTGAAAAAGTCCCGGACATAAGATCGGCAGAGCATAAAATCAAAAGGAGCATGATAGTGACTGTAAACCGTTTCATTCAGATAACCCCGACGGATTTCAAAAAAACGAGTAATATGATGACAGGGGCAATGAATTTCACAACGAAGTACCAAACATTTCCAATGGTCAGGTAAGAGAACTTCTTTTTTACGGGTGAAAAATGATGAAAAACATGAACATCAATCCATCCGCCGGCACCCTTTCGAAACTCATCAAAGAAAAGGCTTTTCTTCACCCCCCATCCAATGAACAAAGCCGTAAAGAGTCCGCCAAGCGGCAGAAGAATATTTGAACTCAAATAATCCAGCAAATCGAAAAATGTCCGTTTTAAAAGGATTGTTTGACTGAGGGGTCCAAAGGAAAGGGCAGACGGAATTCCAAAAAGGAAGACAACAAAACCGGAGCCCAGAACAACGTTATGACGGGACCATTTTTTTTCATCCACAAAATAGGATACGATCACTTCCAGGAGGGATATGGCAGAAGTTAAAGCAGCAATAGCCAGCAGGATAAAAAACATCAACGCAAAAAGATTTCCTCCGGGCATTTTGCTGAAAACAGCCGGCAATACGCAAAAAACCAGTCCCGGCCCCGCATCCGGACTGAATCCCATGGCAAAAACTGAAGTAAATATTGCCACGCCTGCAAGAAGGGCAATAACCGTATCCAGAACAACGATCATCAATGAACTGCTCAGGATACTTTCATCTTCTTTCAAATAACTTCCGTAAGTCAGGAGAGCTCCCATTCCCAGACTCAGGGAAAAAAATGCCTGTCCCAAAGCTTCCAAAACCGTTTTGCCGGTCACATTCGACCAATCCGGTTTAAGCAGAAAAGCAAGGCCGTCATCGGATCCTTCAAGCGTTAGTCCCCAAACCACAAGAAAAAGGAGGATAAGGATAAAAATCGGCATCAGGATCCGTGAGAATCGTTCTATCCCGCGGGCTACGCCGTAATAGACAACTGCCAGAACAAGAATGGAGAAAGCCGCCTGAAATCCCATGATCCAAACGGGATTTGTTATGCGATTTTCAAAAAAGAGCGCCGCACTTTCTGAGGTTGTAAATGTGTGATAAGTCCCCCTGAATCCTTCAACAAAATAGCCGAGAGACCACCCTGCTACCACATTATAATAGGACAGGATGAAAAAACCGGTCAAAACACCCAGATAACCGACTAGTGTCCAAAGACGGTTCCCGTTTGAAATTTTTCGGAATGCACCGACAGGGTTCAGCTGTGAGTGCCTTCCAATCAAAATTTCACCGATTACAAGAGATAAACCGATAAAAAGGATACTGATCAGATAAATCAGAATAAATGCTGCCCCGCCGTTTTTACCTGCCACATATGGAAATTTCCAGATATTACCCAAACCAATGGCACTGCCTGCGGCGGCAAGCACAAAACCAATATGGCTTCCCCAGTGTTCTCTTTTTACTTCCATTTTAAAACTCCATTGTTAGGATGAAACAGACACCTCTCCTCTCCGGGTCCAAAACAAGACTTCCCTCGGGAAAACTGCTCAGATGGGCATCAACCAGCGCATCCAGCATGGCATATACATAGATACCGGCAGTATACCATAAATGTTTGTTCCGGTTAATCTGAACATCTTTATCCGTTCTGTCCTTCTCAAACATTCTGTGATATTCCCTTGCTTTATAGAGTGTATACGATTCGGCGCCCATGATCACGGCTGCTTTTACCAATTTTCCGTTATATAATTGTCCCGCACCGGGCAAAACAGCCGATAAGGCCACAGCCGTCCGGGGGTTTTTATAGGAAACTGCATCCAATTCCAATTCCTGTGACCATAACACGGAAACGGGAATTAGCAGTATGAGAAAAAGATAGACTGTAAATTGTCTAGTGATACGATACTCCTGTTTTACAACGTGAAATTTAAGCGTATCAGGCCATGATAAAAAGCATATCGTATTTAAACTATATGGTTGGATGGCCGCAGGGGGACAAAACGGACATCAAGAAGATCATTTTCAATAATTTTCCCGTTCTTCTTTTGGATTTTCTTTAGCATCTGGGATTCTTTTCCCACAGGGATAATCAGTGATCCGTTCTCTTTCAACTGTT
>DKER01000174.1 GCA_002452555.1 Fidelibacterota bacterium UBA6817
AACTTCTCAACTTCTCAACCTTTCAACGTTTGAGCCCATGAACTCTCATCTTCCCGGCTCAGTGCTCGAAGTTCAGATCTTCTATCTCTCCGGCGGCACAATTTTCACGGACCTGTTCCGGTGTTTTAGCCCCCGGTATAACTGTGTGGGCAGCAGGATGAGATATGCAGAATTTAAGGGCGAGCTGTGCTTTTGAATAGTTGGGGTATGTATCATACATGGGTTGAAGGTTATCCAATTCCAAAAGGTATTTTTCAAGTTTATCCGGAGAAAGGTTCATGCTCCTGTGATCTTCCTCATTAAACCGCGTATTTTTATTGAATTTTCCTGTCAGAAATCCAAAGAGAAGAGGGATGCGCACAATCACTCCCGTCCCATATTCAAGCGCTTTCGGAAAAAGAACGTTTTCTGCTTCCCGTTCCAGGAGATTGTAGCGAACCTGAATAACGTCGATCAGGTCCCGGTGATCATCCAGGATAAACGACTGATCTGTTTCTTTGAAACTCTGAATGCTCCATCCGGCATGACGAATTTTCCCTTCTCTTTTCAGTTGTTCCAATGCAAGCCAAGGATCATCTTTTTTCAAATTTTCCGTATCGCCGCTGTGGAGCTGAAGGATATCAAGAGTCTCAACATTTAGCCGTTTCAGACTTTTTTCTGCAGCTGAAATGATATATTCTTTTGTATACGTCTGACGAATGGGACCATATCCCTTATCATCATCCGTTCCAGCACCGTAAAAATCATTTCCTGCCTTTGTTGCAATAATAATGTCTTTTTTTCCGCCCCGCTCTTTCAATACCCGGGCAATCAGTTCTTCCGAATGGCCGAATCCATATACATCTGCCGTGTCAACCAACGTTACGCCTTCTTCAAAAGCGGTATGAAGGGCTTTTTTTGAAACATCATCATCGGTTTTTCCCCAGTTCATGCCTCCAATAGCCCATGCTCCAAAACCGATAACCGATACGTTAGGTCCTCTTTTTCCAAGTTGTACATATTTCATGATTATCTCCTGCGTGATTCTTCCCTTTTTAATGGTCAGATATTAAATCCCGTTACAGGTTAAATTATTTTTTGGCGAAGAAAAGCGTGGTCGCCCGGATAACACGGCATAAGTATATACATGTTTCCTGCCCCGCCATGAGCTTCGTGCACATCTACTCCATGCAGGTTTTTCATGGTTTGGAGCGTGAAGTTCATTTTATTATCCGGCGTGATCAGTTCCAGTTCCATGCCGATATTCATACGGTTTTTTATTTCAAATTCACCCATTCCGGTTTTTTCGTCGTACGATTTCAGAATACCTGTCACCCGGTGTGTGTGTCCAGCAGAATAACCGTCTCCGAAATTTTCTCCGAAATGCCGGGGATTTCTTGTATAAAAGCCGGTTGTATAGGTCCGTGAACTCAGCGCCATGAGGTCCCGGAGATTTTCCGGGTTGAAGGGTTTTCCATCAGCTATATCATTTATGGCACGACGGTACGAACGGGCAGTCATGGCAGCATAGTATGCTGATTTTGTTCGTCCTTCCACTTTAAAACTTACAACACCTGCTTTCACAAGATCAGGAAGGAGTTCAACCGCACACAAATCTCTGGAATTCATAAGATAAGTCCCGTGTTCATCTTCAAAGACCGGCATTTTTTCATCATGCCTTTTAGGTTCAGTCAACGAAAAACCATCCGGAATTGAAATGGTTTTTTCGAATGGTATCTGTTCTTTTTCAACGTCAAGGATTGACCCTTTGTCATAGGCGAGTTTATATTCCCAGCGGCAACTGTTGGTACAGGTTCCCTGGTTGGCATCACGATGGTTCAGATAATTGGAGATGAGACAGCGGCCGGAATAGGCAATGCAGATTGCACCGTGAACAAAGGCTTCCAATTCAATATCCGGAACGTGACGATGCATGTCTGCAATCTCGTCCAGATGAAGTTCCCTGGATAAAATGATGCGTTTGACACCCAGATCCCGCCAAAATTTAACCGTTGTCCAGTTGGTAGTGTTTGCCTGAGTGCTCAGATGAACAGCAATATGGGGATATCTTTTCAAAGCCTGAGAAATCAGTCCCGGATCGCTCATGATCAAACCGTCCGGATTTATCTCTGCAATCCTGTCCAGTTCTTTTAGAAATCCGTTTACTTTCAGGTTATGAGCATAAATGTTCATGACCAGATAAATCTTTTTACCCAATTTGTGCGTGTAATCAACCGCTTCTTTCAGTGTTTCCTGCCTGAATCCTATTTCCCGGGTGCGGAGGGAATATTTGGGCACGCCGGCATAAACGGCATCCGCTCCAAAAGCCAGTGCCGCCTTTAATTTTTCCATATCTCCTGCAGGAAGAAGGAGCTCAGGCAAATTGACAGTGTTCTTGATCATACAGTTAATATACACGGAATATTGGAAAGGGGGAAATAGTTGTCAGTCGGCAGTCCAGTAGCCGGTAGCCGGTAGCCGGTCGGCACTTCGTGCCGTTCAATCACTTAGCTGCGCTCAGTGTTCAAAGATTCA
>DKER01000050.1 GCA_002452555.1 Fidelibacterota bacterium UBA6817
ACGCTTCCGATGCCAAAAAGACAACCGCTCCGGCCAGATCTTCCGGATTCCCCCACCTTCCGACCGGAATTCTGTCCCGGATTGCCCGGTTTCGTTCCGTATCCATTCTTAACGCATACGTGTTGTCAGTAGCGATATAACCCGGAGCAATGGCATTAACCCGAATATTATAAGGTGCCCATTCGTTGGCAAATGCCTTGACGAGCTGCCCCACGGCTCCTTTGCTGGCAGCATATCCCGGAACCTTTATACCGCCCTGAAAAGTCAGAAGCGACGCTGTAAAAATAATTTTGCCATACTTTTGGCGAATCATTTTTTTTCCGATTTCCCGCGTTAGAATAAAGGATGCGGTTGCATTCACCGACATGACGTAATCCCACTCTTCATCACTGTGCAGTTCTGCTTCCCGCCGGCGGATGGTCCCGGCATTATTCACAAGAATATCAATCACCGGGTGGTTTTTGTTCACTTTATCAAGAAATCCATATACAGAATCTCTGTCACTGAAATCACAGGAATACGAAGCAAAGGTTCGTCCCAGATCACGAACTTCCCTGGCGACCTCCCCTCCATCAGCAGCCAGATTGGCACTAACGCCAATTATATTGGCGCCGGCCTGGGCAAGAGCAACAGTCATGGCTTTCCCGATTCCCCTGCGGCAACCCGTGACCAGTGCTGTCCGCCCTTCCAGACGAAAATTATCCAGTATCATTTTTTTTGCCTTACCTTATTTCACGAATATCTATAAAATCCATATCATCAAATTCCTGATTTTCCCCTCCCATACCCCAAACAAAGCTGTATCGGGACGTTCCCACACCTGCATGAATGGACCAGCTGGGGGATAAAACCGCTTCTTTATTTTTTATAACAATATGACGGGTTTCTGACGGTTGTCCCATAAAATGGAACACGCGGGAATCCTCTTTTACGTCAAAATAGAGATAAATCTCTGTCCTGCGGGCATGTGTATGAGGCGGCATTGTATTCCAGTTACTTCCTTCAGCCAGTATGGTAATACCCATAACAAGCTGACAGCTTTCACATACACCGGGACGAATATATTGAAAGATGGTCCTTTTGTTGCAGGCCTCATCACTTCCCAGGTCTATCCGGTTAGCATCGTTCTGCACAATTTTCTTTATTGGATAAACCTTATGCGCCGGGTAACTCAGAATATAGAATTCAGCCGGATTTTCCGGATTGACACTGGTCATTTGAATTGTTTTAACCCCCCGGCCGATATACAGACATTCCAGATTTTCCATCGTGTATGTCATATCATCAACCAGAATATTTCCTGTACCGCCCAAATTAAGGATTCCTGTTTCGCGTCTTTCATTAAAAAAACCGGAAGCCAATTCTTTGCTGCCTTCAAGGGCCAGTGTTTCATTTACAGGTACCGCTCCGCCGACGATAGCCCGTTCCGTATCCAAATACAGCAGGTTCAACTGCTCTTTCTGAAACAGCTTATCCGCAAGAAAAACCTGTCTCAGTTCATCTGTATTCATACGTTTGACCCGAACATGATCGGCAAAGATTCGTGTTTCCATACTATTCCCTTCCTAAAATTGAATCTTTAAATAATCCCCTTTGAAATCCTGGTTACGGGCTTCAATCATGCATGAACCTCCTGGAGCCGGTTTCAACATGACAGACGCCTGTCCATTTGCCATTTCAATTATGGAACTGCCGGTTGGCGTTCCCCGGTTGACCAGAAGCTTGCCATCTCCCGAATGGTAAAAGTAGACTCTGTCATGATAGTCAAGACACCGTCTACCCAGTTTATCCCGGGCAGTAGCCGTCACCAGCAGATTTCCGTCTGATTGTTCAGCAACGGTTAGTTCAAACTGTTCAGGTTTGCCGTTTTTTTCATAGCGGTACGTAACAGTCAGTGTATCTGCAGAAACGGCCTGACCATCTCTGAAACCGGTAGCAATCAGTCTGTTTTTCCCTTCAACGAACATAAGATCCCAATTCAAACCGGATGCAGGAAATTGGGCAATATCCCAGTTTTTCTTCCCCTGAGATACACCATTTAAAAGAAGTTCAACGGCATCACAATTGGAAAAAATACTTACATTCCTGCTCTGGTTAACAGGTCCCTGACGCTCAGTCCAGGTATGAGATTCAATATAAACAAACGCTTCATAGTTGTCATCGCGGGTCCAGTAACTCTTAAAGACATAATACGCATCCTTTGGATTTCCGGCTCGATCATAGAGTCCTTTCTGGTTCATATAGGGAATGGGGTTTTCAGGCCGCAAAGGTGTTCCAAAATCCTTAACAGCCCACTGGGCATTACCGGTAAACCATTCCAATTGTTCTGAAACACGCAGATGCCAGTCAAACAGATCTACGATATAACTTTCGCTCCAGTCACCGCTTTGTGCAATATTTTTAATTCGGACCTGGTTCACGGATTCTTCCCAACCGCCTTCCAGCAGCATCCCTTTTCCGTCTACAGGATTTTCGTCATGACGTCCCACATGACTTGAACCGCCGTATTCCATGTGGAGAAACCGGGGATATTTCCATCGGGATTCTTCAAGTGCTTTTTCAAAATTTGTATAGACACCGCTGTACCATCCGGCCCAGATTGAGGGTGAAAAGACATCTACAACATCCGCATCGTCATAATATTTCCGCATAGCTGTAACGCGCGTCGGGTCCATTTTTTTAGCTTTCTCATTCAGCGTGAGTAAAAAGTCCCGGAGCCGGACACTGTTATCGCCATCGGGAAAATCGGGAAGCCAGTAGAGTTCGTTTCCCAGAGACCAGATTATTATGGATGGATGATTCATATTTTGAGTGATCATCGTTTCCAGCATAGCCATTGTATTTTGTTGCCAGGTTTCTTCACCCATACCGCCCCGGCACCACGGAAGTTCATCCCAAACAAGGAGTCCCAGTTCATCGCAGGCTTTATAAACTTCAGGATCCTGGGGATAGTGGGCCAGGCGCACAAAGTTCGCTCCCAGTTCCCGAATCATTTCCATATCCCGGCGGTGCATAGCATTACTCATGGCGGCACCGGTTCCTGCGTGTTCTTCATGCCGGTGCGTTCCCCGCAGCAACAGTCGTTTTCCATTCAAATAAAAGGGGCCGTTTTCTTCAAAATGAAACCACCGGTATCCTATTCGGTCCGTGAGTCTGTCTTCCCGTTCCTTTCCGGCATTAATTAAAACAGACACCGTATAAAGAACCGGTGTATCCGGAGACCAGAGGTCGGGGTTTTGTACAGAAGGAAAATCAAATGAATACATGGATTCACCCGGATCTGCCCGGAATTTTTCCTCCGTATCAACAATGATATCACCGAAGGCATTTCGAATTTCGGCATGGAGGGTTACTCTCTGCCGTTTACCGCTGTCATTCTGAACACGAACCCTGGCTTTTGTCGAAGCAAAATCATGTGAAACATCCGGTGTGAGAATATTCAGCTGTTTTAAATACACATTCGGAACAACTTTCAGATACACATCCCGTGTTATACCGCCATAAATAAAAAAATCAGATTTCTGTGAGGGGACTATATCCCTGTTAATGGCATTGGATGCATACACCAGAAGCGTATTCTCATCATTTTTAAAAAGATAGGGTGTAATATCCACATCAAAACCCAGATAACCGCCGGTATGCTCTCCTGCTTTCTTTCCGTTAACCCATACTTCCGCGTACGTGTTAACGCCTTCAAATGAAAGAAGGATACGGGAATCATGGGATAATTCGGGGATATAGACAGTTTTTTCATACCAGTTTCCGTCCCTTCTGTAACCCGGAACGGGATCCATCACATCCTCGTTATTCCACGTATGGGGAATATTTACCATTTTCCAGATTTTTGTCGCAGAGAAAAACCGTTCAGGGCTTGTGATATTTTCTTCCAGAAAAGCCCATTTATCATTGAGTGGATAAATTCTTCGTTCCGGAGAATCTTCAATAACAAAGACCGTTTTTTCATAATCGTGCAATCTTTTCAGCGCCTGAATCAGATAGTAATCTCCGGCAGGAAAGGATTCATCCACACCCCATTTTTTATGATAGTGATAGATCGTATGAAGCAAAAGACCTTCCTCTCGTTCACGTGCACTTTCGGTAAAAAGGTAATTTTTCAGCAATGAACGTGTTATCCTGATCGCCTGACCAAGGAAAAATTCATAATCTTCTTTGGATTCTGCCAGATCTGCCAGATCAAAAAAACCGACAGCAGCAATGGCGGCAGCAGAGGCATCTTTTAATTCTGTTTTACCGGCCAGATCAAGATCCCAAACAGGCACGCCGTCTTCGGGAAGTCGTTCTGTGAAATACTTTGCCATCTGTTTCGCCACGGCATAGAATCGGGGATCATGTGTATACCGGTATGATATTGCAAAACCGGCAATTCCCCATGCCTGTCCCCGTGACCAGGTGCTTTCATCACTGAAGCCCTGATGGGTCCGGCGATTTTCCAATGCTCCCGTTACCGGATCAAATTCCGCCACATGCCAACTCCCGCCATCAGGTCTGACCATCATATTCATAGCCGTTACAGCATGATTGTATGCCGTTTCGTAAAAGGCATTGGTTCCTGTTTCCTTACCGGCCCAAAAGAGTAGCTCCAGATTCATCATCGTATCAATAATCATCCAGCCAGAACGGGATTTTGTCCCCAGAGCTCCCCAGGCCCGGATAAACCGTCCATTTTCGTTATAACGCTTTACCAGCATTTCCGCAGCTTTTATCCCGGCCAAACGGAATTTATTGTCGCCGGTCAGCTCGTATGCCTTCACAACAGACGGCAGGAAGATAAAGCCCATATCATGGGTATAGTCAATCCCGGCATGGGGTATTAAAGCTTCTGCATATTTTATGCCGGTATTTTTCAAATTTCTTTCGCCGGTCATTTCATAAAATGTCAAAAGCTCTCCTGCTGTCATTCCGCTGAACCAGTTCACCTGATCCCTGAAAATCCACCGGCCATTCTCCGTATATTCAGGCAACTTTCCATCAATAACACGTTCTTTCAGGAGGAGTTGAGTTTCTATTGTTTGCAGCAAATCCGGTGTAACAATCGGTTGTCGATCGGCAAAAACCAGACCTGATACAAAAACCATGATTCCCAAAACTTTTAATCCAACTTTCATCAAAAGCCCTTTTTATCCCTTTATTTATAATACATCATACTAATTTACTTAATCAAAATTCATCTGTGCACAGTTCATCCATAAGAGGGGTTGCCTGAGCGGCATGTTTCGCACCATCTCCCGGTTCGTTGGGTCTGGATTGAGTTTATCCCAGATTCTCAGTGTTTTTTTCTGATCCAGCCCAATCGCAGCAAAAAGCAGGAACTGATACCGAACCGGCAGCAAATCAAAATACATTATATCCGGTTCATAGGGCCATTCCGTTTTATTTTTCACATAGGGATAAAGAAAATTGACCGCGGTTTTCAGACTAGCGCCATTCTCAACAGAATATTCCCATAAGTTTTCATCCGGAGTGGAAAGTATGTGGGCTATAGTCCCGAGAATTTCCATGTTAAAAAGAGAATAACTGTATGGTTTAGTCCGGGCCAGCTCTAAGGGAAAGGAGCCGTCTGCTGCCAGTTGATTGGGAAGAAGAATTGTTTTAAATCGTTCCCTTGCATCATTGATCAGGGAGTCATTTTCAGTCAGCCCTGCAAAAACTGCCACCTGCAGGACCCAGCATGAACCGTGATTATTGGTCCGTTCCCGTTCATCTATACCGTATTCATGGGTCGTCATCCATTCAAGATAATCGGCAAACCATTGTTGAACTGCTTCATAATCTTCAGCGGGGATTGCCTTTTTCTCATGAAGAATTGACACAGAGCGGGCAACTTCGATAAGGTGGATGGTATCAATAATCCCGGCACCGCGGCCTGTTACCCTACCGTGAATCGCCTGGGCATATTTCAGGTGAGGATTCATGCGTGTGGATTCGTTTATAAACCATGCACGGATGTGTTCGAGAACTTTATCAGCATAGTTTTTATCTCCCGTTAAAATAAAAGCAGATGTAAGCGCCGGGACGTGCAGACTCAGCCGTACAAGGGCTTTTCTGTGCCAGTCGAAGTTATCAGGATTGCTTTGACCGTCTTTCCGGATATAGGGTCCTTCCGGATTGTCAGAATCCGGCCACCAATAATCACCTTCAGAAAAGAAATCGTGCATGCCGCCGGCAGATCGGGGACTGTTAAATGCTGTAATGGTTACAGGAAATTCTTTCATGTAGCTTAATGATGCGTTCATTACCCGGTTTTTTTCTTTTAGTCTAATATAATCTTCCGTGTTGCGTGCTGAACATCCTTTCAGCATAAAAACGATGATGATCAGGATGCATAATCTGTAATAAACCGGACGCATGGTAACTCCTTAAAAAAATCCGTAACGAAGGATTAAAATCTGTCTGTCTGCATCAGCCAGGGGAATCCGGGCTGCCTTTTCAGCGTAAGCGGAATCAGGGAAAGAGCTGTTCAGCATCAGCAGAACGTCAGCAAGCATAAACCGTCCGTTGTCAAATGATCGTATCTGGTCATAAGGCCATGACTCGGGAGCGATTGCGTAGGGATACAAATAATTCAGAGCACGTTGAATTCCGGCAAAAATCTTGTCACTCTCCGAAACAGAAAGGGCTTGATTGCTCATGGCCATACAATAAATTCGTGTAATCGCATTTAAATTAAATCCTGAATAAAAGAATGCCCGGGTACGCTGTAGCTCTTCCGGTTGACGACCATCGGGCAGAATATGTTTTTTAATTCTTGATCTGTACAAGGTTTTGGCTACATCGTTGATGATGTCATTTTGTTGAGTCAGCATTGCAAATCCCATCGCCTGCACATCAAACCAGGAACCGTGATTATTGACAGCCTTCCGTTCTTTTTTACCATGATCGCTGGTCATCAGCCAGTGTAAAAAGTCTGCTGTCCATACCATGAGTTCTTCATAAACCTCAGAAGACAGTTCATTTTTCACGGATAATACCTGTGCACAATTCAGGACGGTTAGAAAAACACGGCTTTCGATAATCCCATAACTTCTTCCTTCATGTCTGCCCGGAACGAATTGTGCATAATTCATATTGGGATTCATTCGTGTAGAATCATCCAGAAACCATATACGAATTAAATCAGCGGCACGCTGCGCATAACGTGAGTCTCCGGTGTAAACATAAGCAAGGGTCAGAGTTTCAACAGCGTCCTGCAAATCGGCAGATTGTGTTTTGTCGTATTCCAATCGTTCAGGATTAATCAGGCCATCCTTGCGAATATAGGGCAATCCGTCCGGTTTATCCGGATCAGGCCACCAATACGGACTCATGCTGCAATAATCGTGAGGATCCCCGCCGGCAGGATTGGTTTTTCCATATATCACGGAAAAGGGACCGGCAGTCATTTTATCATTTGCCTGTCTTATTAAATTATCGATGGCTTCTTTTATTTCCGCATTTCCTTTTTCAGCATATCGTTTGTTTGACAAAATAACTGATTCATCCGGAAAAAATCCTGCTGACAAGGCTGAATAAAAAATAAAACAGAGAAAAAATAAAGAAAGAATAAAGCCGAACCTGTCAAACCGATATCTCATTTGAGAACCACAATTTTTCGGGTTATACTCACATTGCCATTTGTAAGTCTGAACAGCCAAACACCGCTGTGAAGATCGTTCAAATCAACGGTTATTCGCCCTTCTCCATTCCGCAGGTTTACCGCTTTGCACAAAGATCCCTTAAGATTATAGATTGAGAGTTCTGCCGGTGTCCCGGGTTCCACCGAATAGAATACGATAATCGATGCATTGGCAGGATTTGGATATGTATCGAGTTGTATGGATAATGGAAGAACGGGAGAATCCGGAAGGGATGAAATATTTTGGGTCCACCTGGGATCACCCAGGGCTCCTCCGTCATTAGCTGCAGTCAACAGTATATGCCCGGGTGCCAACGTAAAATTTCCGTTATCCGGATCTTCAAATTCCGGATTCACATACAAAATTCCCGTACTCATGTTGGCTCCCCGGTTTAAAGATGGGCTTCCACTGTTATACATATTTGAATAATCCATATAACCCCAACCGTAAAGGGATATGGAAAAAGTATCGATTGAACAGTCAGCCAGAATGGAATTATGAACCGATGCCGCATCTGTTTCCCGAAGATCGAGTGTAATGCTGCCATCCGTTCCTTGTTTATAAAAAGTACAACGGTCCACAACAACCTGAGGACCCAGAGTAAACGGATTGTTATCTCCCCCATAGACCGATATTGCGCTGTTTGTATTTTCTCGGAATGTTGAATTTTTTACTGATAATAATGAAAATCTGAAATCACCGCTGTTCTCAGCGGCATCGTTAAGATTCAAAACAGGTGCCGTAAACCCGGTAAATTCACAATTGTTTACAACAAGACTGTCAGCTTTGACAAACCGATTGATTTTTAAGGCAGACAAAGATTCAGGTTTTATGCCTGAACATAAAAACAAACATCCGTTCGCAACCATGCGTATTGATTGTGTTCCGGACGAATACACGCCGGTGCCGATTAGGCTTTTTTTATTCCCGGATTGAGAAAAACCATCCAAAATCAAATTTTTCAAATTTAGCTTAGCCCGGTTTTTCAGTCTGAAAATCAGAGTGTCGCTGTCACAACGGATAACCGGACGTTCATCACCTTCAAAAGCTGACAAAAAAGTGACGTCCATATCGATATCAACGGCATGGGTAAGCCGGTATATCCCGCCGGGAGAAATGAGTTTGAGAGTATCGCCGGGAGCAATGCGGACCAAAGCATCTGTCAGCGTATTCTCTCCTTCTTCTACTTCAGTAATATATTCAATTTCCACTGGCCAGTCTGGTCCCACATCATCCCGTGTAACCGGTTTGTACAGCGGAACTTCTTCTGAAAATTCATCAGCCCCAACATCAAAGGGAATACTGCGTGAATGTCCATCCATATCATCTTCCGGAATAAAATGACCCGAAACCGCAGCTCCGATCAGCGGGCTTTCGGCAGACGGCCGGAACAACCCATCCGGTGAGAGTTCAAGTAACGGATCCGCCCATGTTATACCACCCGGGTCATTGATGCCCAGTGTTTTTCCATAAAAAATATTCCCGTCCCAAACAAAACGTTCCGGTGTTCCTTCACTGTCGCCGATACGAAGAACCGTATTGGAAGCACCTGCATCTATCGCATTGTTTATTATAACACAACTGTCGGGAGGCAAGGTTTGATCATCGGATGAACCATATCCCATTGTTATGGGATATTTGGCATTAACGATAGTATTGTTGGCTATGATTGCTCTTTTTACCTGAAAATACCGGTTCAAGGGGGAATTTTCCACACCTTTCACGATACAAATGGCAGATCGGTAATCCGAACCGTATATATCCTGCAGGTAATTATTTACCACTATGTGATCTTCACCAATAATCCTGATTCCTCCGGCATCATTCAGGAAATTTCCAAAAAAGAAATTTCCCTCAACCCTGCAGCGATTTCCATGACGCAATGTCAGACTGCCTTTGGATTCCAAAAATGTATTATGTCTGAAAATATTCTCGCAGGATTTATTGGAAATAATTTCAATTTCACCATCACATTTGTAAAAAAGATTCCATTCTACCAGAGTATGTGAATTTGTCAGGGAGTAGTCAGATGTTCCGATGCGGATTGTTTCACCGCCGTTAAAACCCAGGTCCGGACGCGGACCGAAATAATTATGGTCAATTTTATGATAATTCGGTTTATCCTGATCCGTGGGAATCCAGACCACAACCGTGGTTCCGCTATGGATCTTTCCCTCAAAGTGACAATGATCAACCCGATTGTTCTTCCCATAGATACTAACCCATTTATAATCAATGTCCTTACTTGAGGGATTATAGTTGAGGATTGCACATTGAGTAAGACGAGAATTATTGGCCCTGATACCGCTTCTGCGAAATTCAATGACGGATTTTCCGCTTCTGGAATAACCGTTTACAAAAAAAAGCCCCTGAATTTCAATATATTCTCCACTAAAATCCAGAGTTGAGAGTCCGTTTAGAATAACTTTTCCCGGTTTTTCTGCCATTACAACAACCGGTTCGGATTCTGTTCCGTTTCCTGAAAAACTGAACGTTACATCGGAATAATACCCTGATTTTATAAGGACAGTATCCCCGGCAAAGAGGGTTTTTACATTTTCCAGTTCATTTTCGGTACTCACAGTAATAACAGCTGAGAGAAGCAGAACAGGCATCAGGAGAAGAAAAATTATTTTTAACGGATATGGTTTCATATTTTAAATTTAAAAAAAAAGGGTCGGGATTAACCGACCCCTTTATGTTTTGAGGTTTATTTAATCAACATCAACTTTTTAACGGCTGTATAGTTACCGGCAACAATACGATAGAAATAAACACCACTGGCCAGATGTGAGCCATTCAGAGTCACATTATGATAGCCAGCAGGCATATCTCTGCTGACCAGAGTCATTACTTCATGCCCGCGTAAATTGTATAGGATTATCTTAGTATGACTTGCTTCAGGAAGTCCAAACCGGATTGTTGTCGTCGGATTAAACGGGTTCGGATAATTCTGATTCAATTCATACTGAAGAGGTATCAGTTCAGCCAATGCATTTGTAGGTACTTCGTCATTATACCAGAATGTCAATTCGGCATCCGCCTCGGCTGTATACGTTCGGGCCGGTCCGCCGTACGGAAATTCTGCAGTAGCATCGTTCCAGCTGCCGTTTATTCTGAATTTCCATTCCATATTCGGAAAATTCTCATCGATCTTTACCCAAGCTGTATATATGGAATCTCCCTCGACATCTTCCATCCAGACAGGGTTTTCTCCCCAGCCGTTAAAATTCCCGGCGACATCCACGCTGTCCGTACCGATACTGAATTTGCCCTGATCAGCCCAGAATTTCATATTCACATTCAATGTAATTTCATAATAGGCTTTAACAAATTCAACTGCGACGAATTTATCCGCATCCATCGTCAGTGATTCTACGGCATTTGTGCTTACAAGATCACCGCTCCAACTTCCGAACTTATACAAAGTATCCGCAACTGCCGTAAGAGTAACGGACGTTCCGGGTACATAGAATTTTGCCATTGGTTCGGGAGAAAGTTCCACTTTCCCATGATCGCCCACACTCAGATTCAATGTTGAATATGTGGCAACATTAGCACTGGTTGCCCAGCGAAGATCACCGATTGCTGCGGTTCCATCATTCGCAAGATGATATGCCAGAGAAGCATCATCCAGGGTCAGATCTTCAGCATCAGAGCGAACGAACATCGGATCGTAGAAGTAAACATCCGGTCCGGCAACAGCTCCGTCCCTCAGATCCAGTTTTTCAGGTGTGTTGTATAGGAGCGTATTAGCGATGAACGAATTCTCGCCGGCAATTCGTATGGCATACGGCACGAAATCAGCACCAGTAAACGGAACGTGTGCTAAAATGGAATTTGTGATTTTTACATTGGTGGTGCTTTCAATACGGAATGATGCAAATTTTGCCCCTTCCGTACCATAACCAAAACCACAGCTGTCAATTGTTACATGGTCAATAACAATTTCAGGATCCATATTGTTCAGACGAATGATTTCTCTGTTGACATGACGGAATGTTGAATTGGATAATTCCACATACCCTGCTGTCCCCACGGCATTCAGGAAAATACCTTCTTTACCGATATGGTGGACATAGGTATTCTTAAGGATCATAGTATCAAGATGAACCATGGCATAATTTTTCCAAAAGGCTTCCACAGTCCCAAACATTTCACAATCTTCGGCAATCAGGGAAACGACTATTTCCTTCCCATCATCTGCTCTGAACGTATATTTTGTCATCTTGTCAGCCGTATAATAACCGTCAATCACAAGATTTTTCAGACGAAGATGTCCATTTTCACGAAGTCTGAACAGACCTTCAGAACCGCCTTCACCCCAGGCTTTGATCACAGGTTTATCAGCCAGTGATTCGTCACCGACAATAGTAACCGGAAAATCAATCTGCAGGTAAGGAAGTTTCCCGTCAATCCTGTCAACTTCTGAGGGCATATAAGGACCGACTTCCGTGAGGACGATCATTTCAACGTTGGAATTATTTTTTGCAAATGCCAACGCATCTCTCAGATCCCACGTACCGTCAACCAACAGTTTTCCATCGGGCACGGCCAGTTCATTAAATGTTGCCGTCAGGTTTTTATCTGAATCAAGCGTAAGGTCCAGAGAAGCTTCTGTTGATGTGACATCTCCGCTCCAGCTGCTGAATTCCCATCCAATATCTTCAACAGCAGTCAGTGAAACCAGCTGTCCAAGATCATACGTATCAAAACCGGAGACAGGTTTGGGTGATACAATTACTTGACCGGATCCAACCACGTTCACATTGAGAGTTACCTGTTGAATTGTGCTGTTGAATACGGCTGTGAAATGTGCATCGGCATACACGGGATAAGTCAAAGGATTATCGGTGCTCACTACAATATCATTAGCATCTGTCCAATGGACAAAATCCCAGGTATTGGTATCGGGAACGGCCGTCAAAACCAGCGTATCCCCTTCCCAGTAACCGTCCACATCGAAATTAGTGATCAGTTCTTCTTCCACATGGCCTAAACCAACGGCATCATAAGTAACAGTATATTGCTGAATTGAAGGAACAAAAAAGGCAGTAACCTCCATACTTTCATTCAATGTGAGCACGGCGACAGGATTATTGGGAGGAAAAACCATAACATTCGGTGACCAGTGGTCAAATTTATACATTTCATCAGGAACTGCAGTTAATGTTACCTGTATTCCTTCTGCATAAAGGCCTCCCGGAGGATTCAGTACAACCGATCCTTTACCTACGACATAAGCCTTTAACGTAACCATGCCTTCGAGGGAAACCCATCGGCTGTCTCCAACCGAGCTTCCGTCATCGGCAAATGTCAGCAGCGGTGAACCGACGGGCAGTGAAAAATCGCCATTTGCCGGATCAGCAAATCCCGGATCCAGATGAACCGTATCGGAAACGGTTGCTGCACCTACGCCGGTATTCAGAACATTCCACACAACATTGTTATGAAAAAGACTTGCATCAGACGCAAAATCAGCAAATTTTTCTGCCAAGTCCGTATTATCATTGGTGGAAAAAATACTGTTTTTTACAACGACATCCGTCATATCCCGAAAATAAACCATGGGTTTATTCTGGACAGAACCAACATTATAAATGGTACAACGATCCACGAGGACTTTCGTTGTCGGATTCGTCTGACCTTTTACGGCTTCCCGTTCAATATTGTAGAAAGTCGAGTTAGAAACTTCAGCATAACCAATCACGGATGCAGGATCACTTGATGTACCGGAATAAAGGACGATCCCTTCTGATTTCCCATTATAGAAAATCGAATTGGTTACAACCATAGAATCCATTCCGGCATTTCCGTATGGTTTTATAAATTTGTCGTTAAAATCATGAGCGACAATATCATTCACAAACAATTTTGCTTTCAATAGCGGATCGCCGTTTTCTATAGTGACTACATATTTGGCAGGTGCTGTTGCTCCGGAACCTGTTCCGTCACCGGCAAATTCCAGATTACTCAGTTCAAGGCGCGCATTTTCCATGAGTTTGAAAAATTTAGCACTGGTGCTGGTTCCGATATATTTTAAAACAGGTTTTGAAGGAAGTCCTTCCCGTCCGCGAACAGTGATGTTTTTACTGACTGTCAGTTGGACATCTGTCAAATACTCACCGGCATCAACCAACTCAATAATATCGCCGGGAGTAGCCAAAGCATAGGCATCAGATATCCCGTTTGTTCCGGCAGAAACTTCATGAACAACCGGTTCCGGAACAACAACTTCAGGCACCCAGCGGGAATCACCCACGGCACCGCCGTCATCGGCAAACGTCAGCAGCGGTGAGCCTTCAGGCAACGTAAAATCACCATTGGCCGGATCAGCAAATCCCGGATCCA
>DKER01000201.1 GCA_002452555.1 Fidelibacterota bacterium UBA6817
TTCATTCTGTCTTCTCCCCTTCCTCATCACCGCCTGTTTCAGCCCGGAGCCGGAGGATTACGGACTGTCACTTGAAGCGGTGGATGTGGTCTGTGTGGAGGCCACATTCCGGGTTAAAGTTTTGATAGAAGAAATGTAAATCCTTTGCGGATATAATAGTCTCGTTTTTCAGTTTCAAGGATAGAGCCGAGTTTGACTTTAAAATCCAAAGGTTTAAAACTTTGAATGATATTTTTTAATTTTTGGCGCATATCAAGTTCTTCGAGTATTGGTATGTCTTTCCTAATTAAAAACTCCAAATCATAAGCATCCCGGATTTCCTGACGATTTAACAAGGCTTCACATTTCATAACCATCATAATATTCAGGGGGACTGTTTCGGTTAAAACCTGAATATCGCTGAATGGAGACCAGGCAATTTCGGACTCACTTGACGTTATATTTTTCCGTGTATTAATCTCCATTTTCAAACGACAGGGATATCGGGGTGACCGGATTTCATATAAGAGTGTATTTGCTTTCATTTGATGATCTGTTATATCATAATTTTCTTTAAAAAGACGTTTTAATTTCTCTTCGATTCTTTTCTCTGTTTGCCCATACCGGAGATAAAAATCAAGATCCACGGAATATCTGTCAAGTCCGTGACACAAACGCAGCATGGTTCCCCCTCCGAATATCAGATCAGATAATATCCGTCCACTATTCAGGTGATTCAGAACCTCCATTTCAAATATTTCATGACGGTGATACGAATCCATGTTTTTCCCACCATTTTTGTGTTTTTACAGGAAAGATTCCAAGAACTCTTACAAGTTTATTGGAATCAACCCGCCCCCATTCAACAGCATTAAAATCAAAGGCATATTTCCCCAGTGAACAGAGATAAATGATATCTGCCAGGGCTTTTTCAGGTGTAGCAATAAATAGTCCGGAGATTTTCTCAAATTGCGTATAATATTCTTTTTTTATTTTATAGTATTTGAACTGTGTGTTATTAACGGAATACGCCACACTTCGTTTTATTGCTATGGATTCAATCACATTCCGGTATACCTGACTCGTACGTTCATAATAAGCCATAGCCGTGGACAGAGAGATATAGGATGGTATCTGAATGCGGTTTGAAAGAAGAAGCATTTCTTCAAGCGATAAATATTTCCAATCCATTGCATGTATGTACAAATCTTTTTTTAACCGCAGAATCTCACCCCGGTGAACGGCTCTTACAAGCCAGACGCTTGCAGAATCCCGGGCAATACCACGCTTTTCGGCAATATCCTTGAGGGAAAAAATTTTATCTTTTAACAATGTCTTTTCCATCTATGCTAAATATACATTATTAACAGAAATGATAACAATATATATTTTGATAATTGAGAGGTTAGAGTTGAGGAAAAAAATCAGGCAAAATTTAATACATGTGAGATATATTTTATGGAATGCATGGGTTCAATTATACTTCACAAAGAATTTGTACTATAATTATCGAATCAAACCCAATTCATCATTCGTCATTCATCATTCAATTCAGAATTCAGAAATCTCCACATCTGTTTACAATCCCAATATCAATGTCACGGTTGTAAAATAAATCAGGAGTCCCGTAATATCCACAATAGTGGCCAAAGCAGGACTGGCAACCACAGCCGGATCCCATTTCATTTTTGCGGCAATAAGGGGAAGGACAGCACCAAAAAGAGTTGCAGAGAGAACCTGTAAAGCCAGTGCGACAGCAATTGCAAATCCCACAAGATTCAATGAAAATCCATCGGGGATGCTTGTGTTACCGCTGAAGATATACACCCTGCCAAAAGCCATAAGTCCTAAAAGTAATCCCAATAATATGGCGACCTGAAGTTCTTTAAACAAAATTTTCAGGATATCTTTTGGTGTGACTTCATTAAGGGCAAGGGCTCTTACAATCAATGATGCGGACTGAGAGCCGGTATTTCCGCCGGCTGCAGCAAGCATCGGCATAAAAGCGACAAGAATGGCAAACTGAACCAACATATTCTCAAAACTCTGTACGATCATACCGGATACGAGTCCGAGTATAGCCAGGACAAAAACCCAGACCCCCCGGTTTTTAAAGTGTTCCCAGGAAGATGTTTTCATATAGGCGGCCGATTCGTGACTACCGGCGATCGCCATGAATTTTTCCATATCTTCCGTATGTTCCTGCGTAATAATATCAAGGGCATCATCGTGGGTCACGATTCCTACCAGGGCATCACCTCCGTTAGTCACAGGTATGGCGATCAGATTGTACTTTTGGATTTTCCGTGCAGTCTCTTCCTGATCATCGGATACCTTTGAATAGATCACTTCACGTTGCATCAGGTCTTCTACTTTGGAATAAGGCTTGGCCAGAATGAGATCTTTGAGTGAGATAAAACCGATTAGCCGCCTTGCTTCATCAATCACATAGGCATAATAAATGGTCTCTTTATCCGGGGCCTGAAGTCTGATTTTTTCCAATGCCTTAACGGCCGTAATATCCGGTGGCAGGGTTACATAGTCGGATGTCATAACGGCACCCGTACTTCCTTCCGGATAGGAAGCAAGCTTTCGGATATCTTCCCGTTCTGCATGAGCAAGGGAAGGCAGCAGTTCTTCCTGTTGTTCTTCGCTTAAAATCTGAAAAAGGTCCGCTCTGTCATCATGGGGCATGGCTGTAAAAAGGCGGGACGCTTCCCCCCGGCTCAATGTCATAACAACATTCACCTGAAGATCGTCATCAAAATTGATCAGTACAGATGCCTGGTGTTGCGGGGGCAGCACAGAAAGAGCCCGGCGGATTTCTTCCGGCTCAAATTCTGAGAGCCATTCCGCAATTTTAACCGGATGTTCGTTCTCAAGAAGTTCGTAAAGGGCAGTTGTATCATTATTGGTAATGAGTTCCCGGAGTTCCGGGGTAAGAAGTACATTTTCCATGGTTTACCTCCAAAATTGGCCACATTGAACTGATGCCATGCGACCGGAGATAAACCGTCTCCCGGATCAGTTCCGGAAAAAGATCATCCCATTGGTCGCATGTGTCCGCTTTCGCGGGCCAGGGTCGTCCTGATCGCTTTGACTCAGGGGCTGAGTGACATTAAGACAACTCATGCAACCTCCATTCATATTAATTTCATTTTTCCCGGTACCGAGTCCGTTTTATTTGCGTGGAATTTTACAGGCATCTGAAGATTGGTGCAAGGATTTTTATTGAGATAGAGATTTAGATTGAGGTTGAGATTGAGGTTGAGATAGTAGGTATTATTGTTTATATTAACGATGGAATATTCTATATAGCGGAAAATTAAATGTATAAATCATTCCAGGATTTACCTGTAAGGGAAAATGCTATTACACTAGCAGAAGATATTTTCCTTTTAACACGGCATTTACCCCGGTCTGAAGATTATGGATTGACTTCTCAAATGCGGAGGGCGGCAATCGCTAACATAGCAAAAAACCCGCCGAAGCGGGTTTTTTGTTTTAGTTCTTTAATTCGAAAGATCAGAAATTGATCTGGAGACCCGTATTCCAGTTTCTGGGTGCTCCAAGAAAAACTTCAGCATCATCTGCTTTATGATTTTTGCCGTCAGCGGTAAAGGCATTGTAAGGACTGTTATCGAGAGCATCCTGAACATAGATGGCATCAAAGACATTGATAACATTCAGGAAAGCTTTGATTGTGAGTCCGCGCAGTTTGAGAGGTAAAACATAACTGGTATGTAAATCTGCTTTCCAGTATGAAGGTACCTCCCAGCTCTGGGCTCTGTCAGGATCCTGACCTGCAGTAATCTCACGATCACCGGCGGACCAGTCTGCCCAGAAACGATCATAGTAATTAACAACACCCTGAACGGCCAGCCCTTTTACAGGGAAAACAGATGTAGTAAAAGATACGATGGTTTGAGGCATATCACCAACCATCAGGTCTTTAACAGCGTATGTGTAAGGAGCTGTAACCGTTCCGTCCTGGCTTTTATATGTTCCGGATGCATCATCTGTGTATGACCAGTGTCCATACGAGAATGCAGCATCAAAGCGGAGTTTCTGAATGGGTTGTAATGCAAATTCAAGTTCGATACCTCTGTGAAGCTGATTCATCCCGGTGAGGAAGATAAGATCTGTATCTCCGCTTGAACCGGCGCCGGCCTGAACGGTTTTGATCACATTTCTGTCTTTCCATACCGTGTTGTACAGATTCACTTTCGTAGCCCAAAGACCGGACCAACTGCTGTAATTCAGACCTAATTCCGTACTGATGAATTTTTCATTTGCCGGGTCCGGTGCCAGCGCGATATTGACATCATCAATAATATTATCAAGAATAGGCACTTTTTCAACATAACCAAAGTTGATAAAAGCATCCATAGACTGTGTCAATTTGTATAAACCGCCGGTTTTAAACTGCAGAGCAGAAACCCAATCGGATTCTATCACCAAGACACCGTCGTCACCTGATTTAACATAAGAAGCTGTGTGATTTTCTGCTTTCTTAAAATAATCAGTGAGTCCGTATTTAATCATGGAATATCCGCCCATTCCGTAAATACTGAAAGGACCGCTTTTATACTCACTCTGTGCAAATACACCCAGCCAGTCAACCGTATTCATATTGCTGTAATTAATGGCATCACCCAGCTTTTTGTTCTTGGCATTTGCGTAGGTTGCATCATAATTCAGGGTACCGTCACCATTATAAACATGATCAAATTCATTATAAAAGGTTGAGTATGTCGAGGTTCTTGAATTATAGCTGCCATTCACAGCATAGTCGCCTCCGAGAAGATCCCGGACTTCGCGCATATGTTCAATTTCTGCCGTACGCCAATCCAGTCCAAACTGAACTTTCAGTTTTTCGCTCAGGTCAACATTCAGTTTGGAAATAGCACCGACAGTCCATTGACGATTTGTGCTGTTTCTCAGGAAAGCCACGGACTCTCCGGCAGGTTTGGGATTGCCGCGACGATTCAGATCTGTTTGATTCACTGCAATAGTTGCATCCCAGTCTGCAATTCTGGATGGAAGGGTTTTTCCGTCGCTGTCTGTTAATGTCCACACCATGTCATTGAACGTACCGGTTCCGCCCCCTGAACCGCCGGAAAAGTAGAAGACGCTGGATAGTCTCATTTTTTCCGTCATGGTCCAGTACCAGTTCAGGTTTACAATAGGTTTGTGATAAAAATTTTCGATTTCATTCAGGAAATTCTTATCATAGCGGTCAACGGTTTTATCACCATACATATAGAAATACTGTTTCCCTTTATAACTGCTGGAAACGGTGTTCCAATTTTCATTGTATGTTCTGCCGGCTTCAGGAAATGTTTCAAAAACATCGGCTGTTCCGCTGCTGTTGGCATCAAGGTTCAGAACATCATCATCAAAAACCTCTTTAGCATAGTCATGATCATACGCAGCTATATTCTGCATATAGCGATTCTGGCCATGGCGCTGCGGAGCACCCAGGGCAAAGAGTTCAAATCGATGGTTTTTTGTGGCAGCGTAGCTCAGCCCCAGATAATATGCCCAGGCATCTGTCCAGGTTTTATCAATAATACCATCACCGGTTTTGCGGACAAGGGTTCCGCTGACAGCCAGTTTTTCACCAATCAGTCCTGAATGGTAATTCAATGTAGTTTTCAAAAATCCGTCTCTGCCGACTTCCTGTTTGAACAAGCCGCCTCGTCTCATTGCAGTGGGATCGGTGATAATATTCATGGTACCGCCGATTGATGGGGCAGCCAGATTAACAGCTGAAAGTCCTCTTTGCATCTGAATTGATGATGTTGCATCAGCCACACCATCCCAGTTGGACCAATAAACCCAACCGTTTTCCATATCATTAACGGGAACACCATTGATCATAATCGCTACATTTCTCTGATTGAAGCCGCGGACACTGATCCGGGCATCACCTGCACCGCCACCGCTTGGTGTTGCATAAACGCTGGGTGTTGTGTTAAGAACCAATGGAATATCCCGGCTGGCCAGACGCATTTCCATTTCAGCCTTCTGAACGTTTGTATAGGCAACGGGGGTTTCCCGGGTAGCCCGGCTGGCCATGACTTCAAGAGCACTCAGTTCCAGAGCTCCACCCTGCAATGTGAAATTCTGAACGGTTGTCTGATTGTCAGTTACTGTTACAGGAACGGTTTCTTTTCTGTAACCGATAAATTCCGTAACCAGCATATAATTCCCTGCAGGCACCTTATAAATGGAATATGAACCTTCCAGGTTCGTGGCTGCTCCATAAGGTGTATTTTCCAGATAGACGTTTGCACCGGGAAGAGCCCTGCCGGTGGCATCGTCTGTCACTCTGCCGCTGACAGTCCCCTGTCCCATGGCAGAAACCGGGATGATCAGTGCCAGGATCAATCCCAAAACCAAAAGCCGTTTCACCATACCGTACCTCCTTTAATGTTATTTTTCAACACAACGCTTAATGAATGCTAAACGTATACAAACCGTTTAAATATTGGGTTAATTAAAGCATATTTTGTCGTTGAGTAAGATGCCTGAAATGATGTTCGGATTTTACCGGTTGTCATCAGGCAGATTCCCCAAAATATTGCCACAAAAAAAGTAAGCCGTTAAAGCGCACTATTTTTAAGTCGCTTGATTTTCTTTCAGGGCTGCTACACTTGAATGACATCTTGGAAATTCGATCTCGTTTAATCATTACTTCTCAAAATCCTATAGGAAATTTGCTTCATTTATATTCAGAAGCAAGGATTTTTTGAAAAAAATATTATTCAGAATGATTCTTTATTCGAGAGTACAAAATTGAAGTGCCGATGGTAAAACCTTTGCCTCAAGCGGCGTCACACCGAAAATCTCACCTTCCGGATTACAGAATTTTTCCGGGATTGTTGTCGCTTTTACATGTTTTCCACGGTATTCAATCACATTGGGATGAGAAAGATGTGTCCCCTTAAAAACTTTTGGGAATGTTTTTAAAAGTTCTTTACGTGATATGGAATTCAGAACAATAATTTCCATTTCACCGTCATCGACAATCGATTCAGGGCTGATCATCATATTGCCTGCAACCCAGATTGAATTGCACAGGTAACAAAAATTTGAATCGTGTTCATAGGTTGTTCCATCAATTTCCAATACCAGTTTATGGGATTTTAACCGGCTTATTTCCACTAAAACACCCATGGCATAGGCCGTCATTCCCAATCCCCGCTTCTTCATCGGCTCAGATGTAACGCTGACATCTGCGACAAACCCAAATCCCAGATTATTGACAAAATAATAAAGACTGTTTTCAGTTGTAAAACTGATAACATCTACCGGACGTGATATGTTTCTGTTTACGGCTTTGATCCCGTCATCCATATTAAAAATTTTCAAATCTTTGACAAATGAATTTCCCGTTCCCACGGGTATAACTCCCAATGGGGGGATTTTTTTACCCGGGTTATTCATGAGGCCGTTAATAACTTCGAACAGCGTACCGTCACCTCCAACGGAAAGAATAACATCTGTTTCGTACAAATTCAGACTCTTAACAATTTCTGTTGCGTGAAAACGGTATATTGTCCTGTGGGGAATCACATCGTGCCCGGCTTCCTGAAGTCTTTTCCGGATTTCAGGATAGGCTTTCATGCCCCGTCCCCTGCCGGCATGAGGATTGAAAATGAGTTGGATTTTCATGGTTCCCTTATAATCCCTGTGTTAATTATTTGTTAAAATACACCTTTCTTTTATTTTTTTAAAACTTTTTTATAAGTAAGATACCCCGAAGTTTCCCGTAGATATAAAACTTATATAAAAACAAATTCTCCTATGAATTATTTTGAAAAGGCCATTCCACGCTTCTTTATAACCGGAAGCCGCGGTTTTATCGGTCAGGCACTTTCGGCCTGTTTTCATCGTCAGGGATATTATGTGTTTGAGTCCCATCTGTTTAATATTCGATTTGACCATCCGTCCAACCTTGCGCAGGTATTAAGACGGTTAAAACCGGATATGATCCTGCATCTGGCTGCTTACCGGGGAGGTCATGATTCAAAAGATAAGGACATGGCGATAAAAATAAATATTGACGGAACTGCCAACCTGGCAGATGTGGCAGAAAATCTTCAGATTCCGGTTATGTTTGCTTCGTCGGATCAGGTTTTCGACGGGAGAAAGGACAAAGCTTATACCGAAAAAGATATCCTGAATCCTGTCACGTTTTTTGGCAGAATAAAAATGCGGGGTGAAGAAATTATCCGAAATGCGGATCTCCCTAAATTTTGGATTCTTCGGTTATCACCGGTGTGGAGCGAGGAGGTTCAAAAACATCACACATATCAGAACTTTTTGGCGCGGATTGTCAGAACTTTCGAAGGAGACAGCTGTGTTTGGCCATCGACAATAAATGGTGGACTCATACACCGGACACGGATATGCGAAGCGGTGGAAGCACTATATTTTAAAGGAAACAGCGGAGTTTATCATTTATCGTCAGATACGGAAAAGACGTACTTTGAACAGGCAAGATTTATGGCCGGTTTTTTAGGACCTTCCAAAGAACTGATCTCAGATGCAATCCGGCCGTCAAGTCCGCCGCCTCAGAATTTTCGAATGAATTGTGAAAAAATCATGAAAGAAACTGATTTAATAATCCC
>DKER01000043.1 GCA_002452555.1 Fidelibacterota bacterium UBA6817
GACCGACGATGATGGATTTCAGCAGGGGCGGGTTTCAAACCCGCCCTTACGATTGATCGGCGATGATGGATTTTCGGATGATATTTCATTGTTTTTCCTGAAACGTTAAAAATTTGTCTCGGTAATACGCATACTGCTTTTTTCGCGTCTCCCGTAGATCATTGGCGATCTGCAAGATTGCCCTGTGCAGTTCTGCACGTTCCTGTTCTTTGGCCGTATTGTGATTATTTGTCAATGTTGTTCCCGGATTTTATATCAATCAAGTCATAAAATAATAATTCTAAGCCACATAACGACGTTCAGCAATTTTTATACTTATCATTCAATCCCGCACCTTTCAAGATCAAGGGGATGATTTTTTGGATTCTGCTTTCTTTCGTTTCTTCCCGTTTGGCAGATTGGATATACTCATTGTATTCATTCTGTTTGTACGGCGTGAGTTTTTTAAAGGCTGTCATGAGTGTTTTGTCGCTGTCCAATTTCTGTTTGAATATTTCCGGAATTGGAACTGAGACGGACGACCGCGGTTTGATGCGCTTTCCTTCTTTTTCATTCTCAATTGCTTCAGCAATGTAATCCAAAATCAGGGTTTCATGTATGTCGTCCTTTGACGTAAATCGCCACTGCCGCAATGCCCGGGTTACACCTTCCTGTGCATTGGTCAATACGTTATGCTCATCTTTCAAAAATACACCGTTATAAAACCAAAGGGCAAAATAATGTTTGAATCCTGCAAAACTCAGGACGTTTTTCCCCCGGTATGTATAAACCTCTGTTCCCCACTTAAGGGTTTCTTCAAGTTCCGTTCTTCTAACGATAGCCTTCAATATTGCCAGTTCTTCCGCCCACTTCGTTTCATTTCCCATACCCTATCCTTTCCCGTTGATAAGCAGACCTTAATAATTTGTCAACAATGACTTTTTCGAGATTGCCATATCGGCAGAAATACCCTTTATTTTTCTGCCTGCCGGAAAATATTTCTGACAGCAGACAGGTATTTATCCGGTTTTTCCGAGTTGCCGCATCCCAGCTGATCATAAAATATGACAGGACGTTCATCCGACAGGGATTCCAGATAATCATGGGAGGCTCCCGTTACCTTATACCAGACTTTGCCGCCCGGAACATGAATATATCCCTCAACGCGATCCTGCATGGCATCAGAGTTTGAATTGTTTGAATTGCATACCATTGTACACCCCTTCATAAAAAGTAAAAGAAAAATGCAGATAAATTTTAACACCGTTTCGTTTAAAGGAATGATCAAGGCGACCCCCTGCCTGTATATGATTGATCAATGTATTAACTTAAACGTGTTCCCAATTATATTCAATTCAAATAAGCAACATCTTCAACAAATTCTGTGATAAAAAAGTAATTGATTGCATAATTATAAAGATTCCATATATTAATTATTATAAAGCAGGATTTATTATGTCACATAAACTGGATGAATATGATATTGAGATAACTCTGCAGATTCTTAAATATGCAACACGTCAGCTTGTGGCAGAGCTTGATTTAAAGCAGGTTGTCTATCATTCCATAGCCACAATGGCTGATTTTGCGTCAAGCCAGAATGTGTCTCTTTTTATCTTGAACGAAGATATGAGCAGTGCAACGCTTCTGGGTACGATGGTAAAAGGGATACAATCGGAACAGACCATTCAGATGCCTGTCAAAAACACGCCTTTTGCAGAAGTGATTGAGAAGAAAACGGCCGCCGAATATCACTGTCAGGTCAAAAAAGATTATCCCATACCCACGTTTAATATCTTTTCAAAGAATCGAAAATGCACATGTCAGCCCTTGATCGGCACCAACAATAAAGTGATCGGATTTATAAATTTTGAACACCAGCCGGGCCGGAAAAAATACCATGAGGAGATCATTTCAGTCATTTCCACGCTGATCGCTGCTGTGATTGAAAACGCCCGCTTGTTTCAGCTGGCTACGATTGACGGATTAACCGGTCTGTATGTTCGACGGTATTTTGATATCCGCCTGCAGGAAGAGATTACCCGGTTAAAACGTATGGATTCTGATCTGTCTTTGATTATGTTCGATATTGATCATTTCAAAGCGGTTAATGATACGTTCGGGCATCAGCAGGGTGATATAATTCTCCGCCAGCTGGCAGAAATCATACAGGCAGCTATTCGCAAAGATATTGATATTCCATGCCGGTACGGAGGCGAAGAGTTGATCCTGATCCTGCCCGGCACTGATTTGCAGGGTGCTATCGTTCTGGGTGAGCGTATCCGCAAACATTGTGAAGATTTCTCCTTTGAATCCCTGTCCGGAAAAAAAATCAACATAACAGTCAGCGGCGGAATTGTTTCAATAAATTCAAAAACGGCTATCTCGAAAGAGGATTTTTTCGCATTAGTCGATAAACAACTCTATAAAGCCAAAGAACAGGGGCGGAACAGAATACGGTTTTAGGTTTCTATATCGGGATAAACATCATGAAACAACGGTTGATTTTTAGGCAACAACAGATCTGATATCCGGTGTAATGGTTCAGTTTTCAATAGCAGATAATGTCATTCACAGGGAATTTCAGTTATTTGCTACGGCTTTTTTATATTTCAGCAATTCTTTTATGATTTTTCCTGCCATGAATTCAAGAGCTTTCCCCCGGTAGGCAAAATCGTTAAATGTCCCCGTGATATAGGATTCGGTAGCCGGATGATAGAACATAAACGCTCCGGTAACGCCAACACAGCCCCAGGCATAATATTCATCGGGTAAAATAACAGGGATAGTTTTCATTTTCCATATGGAATATCCGTAGCGAAAGCCAACCGTAGGAAATCCCATATTGACATCATCGTTTAGCATGATCTCAAGGGTCTCTTTTTTTATGAGTTTCTGATTCAGCAGCGCTTTCATGAAGATTAAAAAATCATCCAGCGGTGCCGTCACGCTGCCACCGGCATAATCAATCTGGTGCACTCCGTTAACCGATCGAAAATCAATATTATTAAAATACAATCCTGCTTCGGGAAAATCCGATTTCTTTTTCGGTTTGGAAAAACCAAACATGTATGCATGATCCATTCCCAGGGGTTCAAAGATGAGCTCATGCATGACTTCATGAAATGTCTTTCCCGTTATCTTTTCAATAATAAATCCCAAAAGGTAATAGTTTGTGTCGGTATAGAAATGTTTTTTCCCCGGGACAGCCACCGTTTTCAGATGATCTTTCCCCCATAAAACAGCCTCTCTCGGAGTTGTATTGAATGTTGGATCATTCTGCATTTTTTCCCACAAGTCGTAAAAAACATCATATAAACCGGACGTTTGTTTCAGCAGATGCTTTATCTTAATATCTTGCGAATACTCTTTGCCCTTATAGATATGAAGTCCCTTCATCAACTCATCATCTCAAATCGGTTACGCGGATATGATTATTCACAACCCGTTGCCTATTATGTCACCCTGTATAAATATAACAGGGAATATTTGTTCGGTGAAATGATATTGAACGGATATGGGAAATTTTTGTTGTTGTTGTTTACATTGTACGGGCGGGTTTTAAACCCGCCCGTACTGCCAATTATCAATTATCCAATTATCAATTCATTTCGTACCTTTCATACTGCCAAACTGAAAACAGAGGAGAAAAACATGTCCTATACTACAGGAAAAAATTATTATGGATTCACCCTTCACACAATGGAAGAATTGACTGATATTCACAGCACGGGATATCATTTCAAACACGATCAGAGCGGTGCCGAACTGGTATACCTGGTGAATGCCGATCCCAACAAAGTATTCAGCGTTACTTTTCGCACACCTCCCTGGGATAATACGGGCCTCCCCCATATTCTGGAACATTCAGTGTTGTGCGGTTCCCGAAAATTCCCGGTGAAAGAACCTTTTGTAGAACTGATCAAAGGATCATTGAATACGTTCCTCAATGCCATGACTTATCCGGATAAAACCCTCTATCCCGTGGCCAGTATGAACCCAAAGGATTTTCAAAACCTCATGGATGTTTATATGGATGCTGTACTGTATCCCCAAATAGACAAGATACCGGAGATTTTTCACCAGGAAGGATGGCATTATCATCTGGAAAAGCCGGAGGATCCTCTAACAATCAATGGTGTTGTATACAATGAAATGCTGGGGGCTTTTTCAACCGCCGAATCGGTTCTCTTTCGCCGATCCAAACAGCTCCTGTATCCGGATTCACCCTACGCCTGGGAATCAGGCGGGACGCCCGATGAAATTCCTTCGTTGACCTATGAAAAATTCGTTGAGTTCCATAAAACGTATTATCATCCTTCCAACAGCAGGATTTTTATTTACGGCGACGGAGATATGGATGCCCACCTCGCGTTTCTGGATCGGGAATATCTGAAAAACTTTAAAGCCATTGATTGCGATTCGGAAATCCGTGTTCCGGTAACATTTACCCGGACACAGTCCGCCATTGAAACATACTCCCTTCCTGCCGGCGAAAATCCCAGCGATAAATCCTACCTGAGCCTCCACTTCGGATGCGGACAGCATTTAACTCCCGTAGAGACTCTTGAACGAAACATTCTCATGCATTATCTCATGAGCACGCCCGGTTCACCCTTGAAGAACCGGCTGAGAGACGCATCTCTGGGACAGGATGTATTCGGTTCCTATGAATCGGATATTCTGTCTCCTTATATGTCCCTGATTGTCAAACACAGCTCTCCGTCCAAAGAAAAGAAATTTGAAACGATTGTCCGGAAAACTCTGGAAGAACTCCGGGACGGCGGAATGGATCGACGTCAGTTGGAGGCATCCCTGAATATTACCGAATTCAAAACACGTGAAGGAGATTACGGATCAACACCGACAGGACTCATATATAATCAGGCAATGATGAACAGCTGGCTGTATAATCGAGATCCCTTTGAATACCTGAAATTCAATTCGGCATTTAAAGAAATCCGTGACCGTCTGAAAACCGACAGCTTTCATAAACTGATTGATACAATTTTTCTTAATAATCCGCATACATTGAAACTGCGTCTGGATCCGGAGCCGGGTCTTGCAGAAAGAAAAATCCGTATGCTATCCGAATCTCTCCAAAAAATAAAAGAAACCATGGATCCGGAAGAATTAAAATCTGTTGTGGAAAACACGCATAAACTCATACAAAGACAGAAGACGCCGGATTCACCGGAAGACCTGGCAACCATACCGGCACTTTCCCGGGATGATATCCAGAAAGAAGCACGGACATTCCCGGTTGAGGAAATTGGATGGGAGAACGGGAAATTCCTTTATCATCCGGCAGAATCCATGGGAATTCAGTATGTGAAATTTTTCTTTGATTTATCGGTCATACCGGAAGAACTGCTCCCGGTGGCCGGACTCCTTCCGGACCTTCTTGGACAGCTTTCCACCGAGAATCGGACGTATACAGAATTGTCAAATGACCTCCTCTTTTATACCGGCGGATTTTATGTTTATACAGCCGCTTATGCTCCGGTAAAAAATCCGGATGCTTTTCTTCCCAAACTCACCGTGAGTTTGCGGTACCTGTACGCATTTACCGGAAAAGCCCTGGATCTTGCCGGGGAAATCCTCACCCAAACCCGTTTTGACGAAAAAAAGCGTATCCACGACCTGATTCGCGAATTACGTTCAGAAATTGAAATCAGCCTGGTAAACAGCGGACACAGTTTTGCAGCCGGACAGATACATTCAGCTCTCAAACATGTGGGGAAATTTGATGAAATCACGAATGGATATGATTTTTATGAATGGCTGGCAGACCTCGACAAGCATTTTGAGGAGCGGTACAATTCTCTGAAAAAAGACCTGGAACAATTAATAAAAATAATATTCAGAAAAGAAGGACTGATTCCGGCCCTTACCGGCGAAAAAGATGATTTAAAAACCTTCACGAACAATTTAAAATCGTTTGAATCCCGACTCCCTTCAGAAATTTTTCCAACCCAAACATGGGAACTCACACGCAATACACCAAACCGCGGTTTTTATACTCCGGGGGATGTGAATTATGTCGTTTTCGGGACATATTTGCCGGAGGAGATCATGCAATTCAGCGGAAAATACCATGTCTTACAACATATCCTTTCTCTGGATTTCCTGTGGAATCGGGTCCGTGTACAGGGCGGCGCTTACGGCGCTTTTTGTTCCTTTTCACGAAATGGACAGATTTTTTTCAGTTCCTACAGGGATCCCAAACTCGGCAAAACGCTGGAAACCTACCGGATGATCCCGGAATATTTATCCCGCTTTGATGCAAATGAACAGTTTATGACCAATCTCATCATTGGGACCATATCCCGCCGGGATACACCTGTTAGTGTCTCACAGGAAGGAACGATGGCTTTTTCCCGGTATTTGACCGGATATACGGATGAGATGAATCAGACTGAACGGGATGATATCCTTTCATGCACATCACAGGATATCCGAAACTTTTCCCGCATTCTCAAAATCGCCGTTTCTCAGGGAATTTATTCCGTATTCGGCAGTGAAAAAGCAGTGAAGGAAGCAAAGGAACTTTTTTCGGACATTCACTATGCCATAAAATAGAATTGACGTTGTTAT
>DKER01000083.1 GCA_002452555.1 Fidelibacterota bacterium UBA6817
TATTTTCATACATGAAAATAAAAGCCGTAATTTTGGACTTAGACAACACACTTATGGATTTTGGCCACCTGAAGACCAATTCAATCAAAGCGGCTGTTACAGCTATGGTTGAATCCGGCATGCAGGTAAACGAAGAAGCTGCCTTTCATGAAATAATGCAGATTTATGCCGAGAAAGGATGGGAATACCAAAAAGTTCTGGATGAATTTATAATTAAATACGAAGGCAGCATTAATTGGCAGTATCTGGCCGCAGGGATCACGCATTACAGAAAAACCCGTGAAGCGCAGTTGAAGCCGTATCCCTATGTGCATTCCACACTGATCAGGCTGATAAAAGATGGCGTTAAATTAGCTGTCGTATCGGATGCACCGGCAAGAGAAGCCTGGTTACGCCTGTATCAATTAAATTTTCACAGATTGTTTGATGTGGTTGTTACTTTTGACGATACGGGAAAAACCAAGCCCTGTTCCGAACCATTTGAACTGGCTTTACAAAAGTTAAATCTTGTTCCCAGGGATGTCCTTATGGTTGGTGATTGGCCCGAAAGAGATATGGTCGGGGCAAAAAAACTGGGGATTCTATCAATATTTGCCCGTTACGGTGATCTTTTTAACACTGTTAATTCTGGTGCAGATTATGAAATCCACCGTTTCGATGAAATTCTAAAGATTATCAGAGAACTGGAAACCGTCCATGTTTGAAACAGGGATTGATATTGTAGATATCCATCGAATCGAAAAAAGTATTACGACATACGGACACGCTTTTCTAAAAAAAATTTATCACCCCCTGGAAGTTGAATACTGTTCCGACAAAAAAGGGAAATTTGAACATTTTGCAGTACGGTTTGCTGCAAAAGAAGCCGTCAGAAAAGTTTTGCTGTCCCGCCTTTCTTTTAACCCTTCGTGGACAGAAACATATATTGTAAATGAGAAAGACGGAAAACCCACTTTGAAATTGAGTGACAGAATCCTTAAAGAAATACAGTTCACTCACGTTTCAATAAGCCTGAGTCATACTCGGTCACATGCCATAGCATCCGTTATCATGGAATTTGGAGAACGCTTATGAACAGTCATCGGATCGTTTCTTCGAAAGACGCCGGAATAATTGACGGATATGCCATGAATATTGAAGGGCACAGCGGTTATAACCTGATGAAAAAAGCAGGCATTGCTGTAGCAGATCTATGTTATGAATTGTGTCAGACAAAACGCATTCATCACTGCCAGATTTTCTGCGGAAAAGGCAATAATGGCGGGGATGGCTATGTTTCAGCCCGTCATTTATTTTTGAGAGGCATTCACACTGAAGTATTTATGTCAATAGAGCCGGATAATTTGACCGGTGATTCTGCAAAACACTGTGATGATATGATAAAAACCGGTATAACCCCAGTCTTCATACAGAACGCAGATGACATTATTCTATATTTAAAACAAAATTCTGTGTGGATTGATGCTTTGTTGGGAACAGGGCTTCGAAAACCTGTCCGCGGAAAAATCCGGGAGATTCTTGATATACTTGTTAAAATGCACACAGACCAACCGGTTATTGCCGTAGATATTCCTTCCGGATTAGACGGTACGAACGGCAGGAGTCTCGGACCGGTCCTTAAAGCAGATATTACTGCTGTCATGGGTTTTTATAAATGGGGGAATTTTCTAAACCGCGGAAAATATTGTTGCGGCAAAAAGATCCTTATTGATCTGGGATATTCGTCTAATGCATTAAACCAGTCTGAATTGTCTGTTCACGAATGTACGGAAAATCTTATTAAAACTCTGATCAAACCAATACAAAGCACGGATCATAAATATTCACGGGGGCAAATGGTATGCATCGGAGGGCAGGATAATATGCCCGGTGCGATCACATTGGCCGGTATGGCAGGACTCCGAACCGGTGCCGGTATGGTGCGGACCATAACGTCTACCCGGGTATGTAATCTGATTTATGCACAAAACCCTGAAATAATATGTCATCCGACACAAAAAGGGTATGTATGCAAAGATGATCTGACGCTTTGGCAAACACTTAAAGCCAAGACATCAGCAGTTCTGATCGGTCCCGGTATAGGACGTTATGAAGAAACAAAATCTTTTATTGAGTCATACCTGTCCGGTGAAACAGTCCCGGCCGTTTTGGATGCTGATGCCCTGAATCTGGTGAATCCTGATCATATCCGGTGTTCATCATCCCCCCTTATACTAACACCCCATGAAGGGGAATTTCTTGCTTTGACCGGTATAAAAAAAGAACTGCTGACTGAAGATCCGGTTAAGACAGTTCATCATTGGGCTGTTGAATTGAAACAAATTATTCATTTAAAAAGTTCAACCAGTCTGACAGCCTTTCCTGACGGAAGATTATTTATTCATCCTCAGGGAAGTCCGGGAATGGCAACAGCCGGGAGCGGCGATATATTGGGAGGGGTTATCTGTTCTCTGCTCAGTCAGGGACATTCTCCTGAATCTGCAGTGCTCATCGGAGCTTTCATTCACGGGAAAGCCGGAGAGAAAGCGGCTGAAATAAAAGGAGTCCGGGGAATGACGGCAACCGATATAATCCTTTTTTTACCTGAGGTTTTAAAATCTTATGAAACTCTTCAACCGTAATAAAAAATTTACCTGGACAGCAATTTTTTACTTTTGTTTGATCTTTGTCCAATCTTCCATCCCCTCCCAACATGTACCGAAAATGACCATTCTCTCTTATGATAAAATCATCCATGCCGGAATTTATTTTATTGCGGCTATCCTTGTGGTTCTGGCCCTTCATGAACATGATGAACTTAAAAAATACCGAGCAGAATGGCTTGCTCTGATTTTTACAGTTTTCTTTGGTTTTACGGATGAATTACATCAATACTTTGTACAGGGTCGTCATGCCAGTTTTTGGGATTTTTTGGCAGATACACTAGGATCAGTTTTGGGAATTATTGTAATATCACACATTATGAAAAAACGAAAACAGAAGCAGGAAAAGAACTCAGGATAACCATTTCAGGGGTAATCACAATATGCTGAAATATCTGCGTGTTGAAAATTTTGCAATTGTCCGTGAAACTGATATTTCCTTCGGAACGGGATTAACAATTATGACCGGTGAGACGGGAACCGGAAAATCCATTATTATTGATGCTTTGGGCATGGTTCTTGGAGATCGGGCAAATCTGTCGATGATCCGGAAAGATGAAGAAAAAGCTGTTGTTGAGGCCGTTTTTAATACACCGGATAATCCGGATGCCGTCAAATCACTTCTTCAATCGGAAGATTTATTATTGGAAGAAGGCGAATTGACAATTCGTCGCGAAATCCATAAGAGCGGAAAATCCCGGGCTTTTTTAAATGATCAGTATATTTCAGTTCAAACGTTAAAAGCTCTGGCTGATCATCTTGTTGAGATGCACGGTCAGCATGAGCATCAAAAAATCCTCAATCCTTCCAGCCATATTGAGTATCTGGATGCTTTGACAAAAACACCAGAGCTGATTCAGGATTATGAAAAATCCTATCTGGAATTAAAAAAAGCTGTCCAGAATAAAAAAGAACTGCAGGCAAACAGAGATCAGTTTCTCAAAGACCGGGAGCTGAAACAATTCCATTACAATGAACTAAAAAAAATAAATCCTGCTCCCCATGAACTGGATAACCTTGAAGCGGAATTGAAAATCCTGGAAAACTCACAAATGCTGGTTGATATTTCTCATCGAATAGCTGCGGAGTTATACGAAAATGACCAATCAATTGTCGCCGTTATATCCATGCTTCGCAATCAGCTGGACCATCTTGTCCGGATTGATCCCAATCTTGCTGTTTATTCAAAGGAACTGGAATCAGCTATTCTAACGCTGGAAGAAACAGGGCGAAGCATGGCTGAATACAGGGATCATATCCCTCATGACACCGTTCGGTTGAATGAATTGGAAGACAGAGTGAATACACTGAATTTCCTCCTGAAAAAATATCACCGGAATTATGAGGAATTATGCAGTTATTTTGAGCAGTTGAAACAGGAATTGGGAAACAGCACCGATTACTCACAGGAACTTGAAAAGGCTGAAAAAGCTGTTGAAACTGCCCAGGCCAAACTGATAGAATCCGGAGAAAAACTTCATATAAAGAGAAAAGAATCCTCAAAAGCATTCACAGAAGCGGTAGAATCCCGTTTGAAAAAGCTTGGAATGGAACATGCAAAATTCCGTGTCCGCTTTTCTGTATCCGAAGGGAATTCACCGTTATCTGTTCTATGGAACGATCAATATATTCTCCCTCAGTCAAACGGGTTTGATTTGATTGAATTTGATATCATAACAAATCCGGGCGAGGATTTCCGCCCGCTTACCCAGACTGCTTCAGGCGGAGAAGCATCCAGGATCATGCTGGGAATAAAATCTGTACTTTCCGATGCCGATTCAATTCCAACCTTGATATTTGACGAAGCAGACACGGGTGTTTCAGGACGAATTGCCCGTATTGTAGGTGAACAGATAGAAGAGCTGTCTAAATACCACCAGGTAATATGCATTACTCATCTGCCTCAAATTGCTTCTTTGGGAAATCAACATGTAATGGTAGAAAAATGGGTCACCGGCGGGAGAACCGAGGCAGGAATCAGACCATTGAATCATGAAGAACGGGTACACGAAATTGCAAAACTTCTCGGAGCCGGTCATCTGACAGATGCGACCCTTGAAAATGCAAAGGATTTGCTCAATAAAACACAGAAATCAGGGTTTGGCACATGAAAATTTACTTCAGCGCTTCAATAAGCGGAGGCCGGGATTTATTACCTGTTTACCGAACAATTGTCTCCGAACTAAAAAAATATGGAACTGTTCTTACAGAACATATTGCCGATTCGAATTTAACCGTTGGCGGCGAAAAGAATGAATCCAACCGGGCGATATTTAATCGGGATCTTAAGTGGCTTGAACAGGCTGACCTGATTATTGCAGATGTTACAACACCATCCCTGGGTGTGGGCTATGAAATTGCAGCAGGCATTGAGCGTAAAATCCCCGTTCATGCCCTCTTCTTTAGAAAGGACAATCGTCGACTTAGCGCTATGATCAGCGGAAATCCGGATGTTTTTCTTTATGAATACAGCGATCCCGAACACGTGCCACATATCATCCGGAACATTATGTCCGGCCGGAACTAAGACAACCGTTATCCGTTGATTAACAGTATGAAACGTATACGTTTTTTCAGCACATTCCTTCTGGTTATAACCGTCTCAACATCTGCTTTCTCCGGTGAACCTTTCATTATTGGAAGATTAAAATACGGAGGCGGCGGAGACTGGTATGCCAATCCTGGTTCACTTGAGAATTTATCCGATTTTATCAATAAACATACAGATCTTAATGTTAGAAGAGAACCTCTTGTAGCAGACATTGATTCGCCTGATCTTTTTAAAGTCCATTTCCTGCACATGACAGGCCATGGAAACGTATTTTTTACTGAAGAACAGGTTCGGCGGCTTCGATTTTATTTTGAAAACGGGGGTTTTCTTCATGTCGACGACAATTACGGACTGGATCAATCTTTTCGTAGGGAAATAAAAAAAGTCTTTCCGGACAACGAGTTGGTAGAGCTTCCTTTTACCCATCCCATATATCATCAGGTTTTTTCCTTTCCAAACGGACTTCCGAAAATTCATGAACATGATGGTAAACCGCCGCAGGGATTCGGTATTTTTGATAAAGAGCGTCTTGTGCTTTTCTATTCATACGAATGTGATCTGGGAAACGGCTGGGAAGACGAAGAAGTCTATGGGAATCCGGAAGAGATCCGGACGGCTGCTTTGCAAATGGGTACCAATATTTTTTATTTTCATATTAATCCTGCTGTTAACCCGTGAAATATCCTTTCGAAGACATACTGAAGCTTCTTAGGAAACAATGGGCAGGCCAAATCCTTAAAACCCGTCTGCTAAAATTATTGCACTATAATTCTCTTTATGTTGTTCTCATTATTTCGGCTGAAAGTATTTGGTATTTTTCTTCAACGGTACGGTGGATTCTTCTGCTTCCATTCATCGCCAATATTATACTGTTCTTATGGATCAGGGATTATTATCGTAAATGCCAGCTTCATCGTTATCCGGAAATCAATAATCAGCTGATGGATAAACTGGGACGGGAAATCGACACGGTTCAGGATCATTTGATCAATGCCTGGCAGCTAAGCAAAAATACTGATGACCTGTCGCTTTATGCTGTTCAGACTTTTTGGAACCATACACCTTATAAACACTTGGTTGAACATATACATAAGCGTAAAAATCCTGAATATTATGTTCTTCTCAGGCGTAACAGTATCATTTCTGCTATTGTTGCATGTGTTTTCATTTTGTTTTTATCACAACCGGCAAACAGACTCCTTACTCCCGGCAAGGAATATGCCATACCCTTTCCATGGAGTTTCCAGATTGAACCGGGAGATGCAGTTATAAAGGAAGGAGATACCTTAAATATATCTATTCGCCATAATTTACCTCCGGTTTTTCCAAAGTATGTTCAGGTTTACAGTCAACATAGGACAGAACAGTTTATTCCGTATCAGATACATGATTCCCTTTCAGTCGTGTCAATCATAAATCCGTCTTCATCGTTTACATACCGTTTTCTTATCAGAAGACCTCACATTTTTAAACCCTGGAAGGTGAGATATTCCGAAAATTTCAATGTAAAAGTCATAAAGAAACCGGTTCCGGAATTACTCGAATTTGAAGTTATTCCTCCTGAATATGCTGGTTTGAAACGAGAATACTACACCGGCGGAACAGACAGAATCCATCTGTTGTCAGGATCAGTTCTGAAGATTACCGGACGATTATCCCATCCGGCAGGTTTGGTCACGGTTCAATCATCTGCACAAAAGAAAACGCTGAGTGTTTCCGGACAAAATTTTCATGGTTCCATTATTCCCCGGGAATCGGGTGTTCTTACGCTTCATGCAGAAGATACAGCAGGTGTGTCTTTAGCTGATGATTTGATTTACAGAATATCCGTTCACAGGGATGAAGCGCCAAAGGTTACCGTTTTAATACCGGACAGTCTGGTTTTATTAAATGAAATCATGAGTCTGCAATGGATGATCTATATAAGTGATGATTATGGTATCGATAAAACTGCTCTGGAATACCGAACGCTCCGATCATTTCAAATCGAAGCCGATACAAATTGGAATATCATATCATTGCCATTCAATGAGTCTCTTTTAAATCAGGCCCTGACAGATATTTGGAAAATTGATGAAAGATTGTCGCCGGGTGATGAAATCGAATTCCGTTTTATGGTTCAAGACAACAACTCATTGTCCGGTCCCGGAGTATCACGCTCATCCATACTTAAAGCCCGATATCCCTCATTGACCGAACTGTTTGAAAGACGCCGTACACAGCATGAAAATTCACAGGGAGAATTGGAAAATCTGCAGACCATAACCCGGGAATTACAGGAAAAAGCAGAAGAATTTCGTCAGGACATTTTGAAAAAAGGAGATACGGACTGGGGAGAGAAAGAAACATTTGAAAATCTGATACGACAGCAGCAGGCTGTTAAAGAAGAGTTATCCAAAATACGAGAAAATCTTGAAAAGCAAATCCATGAATTATCGGAACAGCAAATTTTTTCCGATGAGATACTTGATAACATGGACTACATGCAAAAACTTATAAGAGATTTGGAAAACAGCGATATTTTTCGTGAATTACAAAAAATGCAGGAAAAAATTCGACGGGATCCTGATGCAAACACATTGAGAGACTTGGCTGAGCAGTTTGGGGAATACACGCGCAATTTTGAAGAATCCCTTGAGAGGACAATCAAACTGCTGGAAACACTTCGTGACCTGGAAGCTTTGGAAAGGGGAGAAAAAATTCTATCAGATTTGGTGAGAGAACAACATGAACTTCTGGAAAACCATCAGCAAAGACAGTCCCATGAATTGGCGGCAACAGAAAAAGATCTTTCAGAAAAAATAAGCTCACTTCAAAAGGAATTGGAAAGATCAGACAAAAATTTATCGGAGGACCTGAGAGACCTCCTGGAAGAATTCAGTGAGTTTATAAAAGAAACAGATGCAAAACACAACCTGGAAGAAGCATCCGATGCATTTTCCCGCAATGAACGGCAGAAAGGTCAGGAGGCAGCCGAATTGTCGTATGAGAAGATGAAAGAGATGCTAAATCAATACAGAGAAATGGGAGCATCATTTCATCAGTCAGGCAAAGAAGAGATTCTTAAGGAATTTCACAATATACTGAGAAGAGCATTGATTATTTCCGAAAAGCAGGAAGCATTAATACCGGGAACAAAAAACCTGTCCAACGATTCCCCGGATCTGCATACAAAATCATCATTACAAAACCGAATTGACTCAGAATTGGACTTAATTTATCAGGGATTAAAAACGATCAGTCAAAAGACATTTTTTATGGGTCCGGCTCCATTTGACCAGTTGGAAAACGTTAAAAATACATCAAAGGAAATCATGAATTACCTCAAAGACGGGAGGAGTTTTAATGCTGAGCAGTCCATGCAAAAAGGTCTGGGCCAAATAAACGAATTAACAGCCACGGTATTCACTCTTATGGGACAGGCTCAAAGCAGTGAGAGTGGAACGGGTATGGAGTCTTTTATGGAGCAATTGCAAGCCATGGCCGGAATGCAGCAGGGCATCAATAGTGAAACACAGTCCCTTGCTATGCCCGGGCCCGGAAATGCAGGGATGGACCTCATGAGTGAATTGGCAGCCAGACAGCAGGCATTAAGGCGGCAGCTCAGTCAATTACGCCAGACTATGGAACAGGCGGGTAACGGAGGAAGTGATCAACAGTTGGAACGTATCGGCAAGGAAATGGAAGAGGTGATAAATGATCTGCGAAAAAATTCTGTATCAAGGCGCACCTTACAGCGACAACAGGGTATTCAACAACGTTTACTGGATGCCAGCAGGTCTATCCGAACCCGGGATCTCAGCAAAGAACGGGAGAGCAGACGGGGAGAACAGGTTATTCGTGAAGGACCTGAACAGCTGCCCAAAGACCTGGGAAGCCGGGAATCCCTGATAGAATCAATCCGCATAAAACTCCGTGATGCCGATCTTCCGGTTGAAGACAGACGTGAAATGGAAGTTTATCTGGAAAAACTCAGGGAATCTCTCAAATGAAGAAACACCTGTTCATTGTCGTTTTGGCCGGATATTTTTTCGTACCCGGATTACTGCCGGCACTTACAAAAACACAGGCTGACCGATTGTTTGAAAAAGCACGGATATTGGAAACCACCGGAGATTTAATTCAAGCTGAACAATTTTATGACTCATTATTCACTGCTTTTCCAAATAACAGTCAATATGCTGCCCGATATAAATCCTTACTCATTCGAAGCGGCAAATTGGATAAAGCCATGATTATTACAGAATATCAATTTGAAAGAAATTCCGGAAACCCTAATCTTGCTGCTGAATTAGGTGTTTTAATGATAGCCAACAACCTTGAAACGGATGCTTACCGAATGTGGGAACACCTGCTCAGGGATAGAAATATGCGCAGCAGAATACCGCAAACAGCGATCATGTATTTAACAGCATATTATGGCGGAAACGGATTGCCGGATATGATGAAATTTTTCCGGACACAACTCAGGGAACCCCTGTTACAATCTCAAACCTATTTCTCAAACTTGATCAGCAGACAAATGTGGAAACCTGCTTTGGAAGAATATCTGCTTCACAGGAAAATATCACCTCATTCTCTGAAACCATTGACCCGTGAAATATATTCCCTTGATCCAAGTTCTCCCCTCTATGCCATGTTGATTGATTCCCTTGAAATAACGGCAGAAACAGAAGAAGATTTCATTCTCTTGTCCGATTTATATTTTACGGCTGAAAGATATGCCCAGGCAATCAATATCCTATTCTCAAATATTCCCCCGGTTCAGATAGAATATATATTAACACTGGCAAAAAAACTGGCGGATAATAAAGAGTACACCATGAGTCTGACTGTTTTAGACAGTCTGACATTATTCTCTGATTCAGAAAGATTTTTATACGATGTGCAGTTTATGAAAGCAATAAATCATGAGGCACTGGCTTCCGAAATAAATGAAAAAGGACCAAAACTTATAAAACCTTATCAGAATGAATTCCTGCAAATTCCGGTCAAATACAGTTTTTCCAATCAAAATCTTCATCATCTTAACAGTGCGAGGGAATTATTTGAAAAACTGTCAGATAATAAAATCCCTGAGAAATACCGGTTTGAAGCACGGTTCAGACTGTCAGAAATTCTGTTGTTCGGGCATGGAGATGTTGACGGAGCCGAAAAACTCCTCACGGAAATCCCTCCGACCCTTCCGGAGTCACTTCGGAACCATATGTTAAAAAGGGCTGTGGATTGTAAAATCATGAGAAGTGATTTGCATGGAGCCGAAGAACTTATCAGGGGAGCACCGGTTAAATACAAGCTTTCAGCACGGGAAGAAGACCGTCTTCGTTTAANNTTGATTTGGCATTTAACCGGATAGATTCGTTGGAAAAACATATCCATGAATCCCTGGCTCTGACTGAAAGCAAAGATGACACAGCCAATGATCTTTTGGCCCTGGCAATTTACTTGCAAACAGCCTCGGAAAAGCCTGAATTGATTGCCTTGGAGCAATCCATACGAAAGGCCAATTGGCCTGAACTTTTAAAGGAAGCCGAAAAATTAATGCAGGAAAAAGAACCTGTCCGTTCCCTGGCAGCCATGCGGGCAGAATCCGTCTTGTATCAAACAAAACAGATGGCTGGCTTAGAAGAATTCTGGTCAGAGTACCGTCATATTTTAAAAAAAGATCAATATTTAGGAGATTATTTTTCGATCCGATATGCTATGTATCTTGAAAGAATAAATGATAATGAAAATGCCCGGCAGGAATACCGGACATTTCTGACGGATCATCCTGAAAGTCCATATCTGGAAACAGTGAGAGATTATATACGTCAATAATCAGGGGGTACAAACAATCCTGTTAGTCAGCTCATTCCCTTCCGACAACTCTTTAATATTATTTAATGTTGTCAGGGCAATGCTTTCCAGTGCTTCCTGTGTGAAAAATCCCTGATGTGATGTAATGATAACATTATTAAAAGTCAAAAGTCTTGCCAAAATATCATCCGTGAGGATCATATCAGACTGATCTTCAAAAAAGAAATCCCGTTCTTCTTCGTACACATCCAACCCGGCATAGCCAACATGACCGTTTTTCAGTCCTTTGATCAATGCGCGTGTATCAACCAGTTTTCCCCTTCCCGTATTTATAATCATGACTCCTTTTTTCATGAGTTTTATGCTGGTGTCATTTATCAGGTATTCCGTCTCTTTTGTCAGGGGACAATGAAGGGAAATAATATCAGAATTTTTGTACAACTCATCCAGTGTGGTATATTTGAACCCATATTGGGTCGCTGCCTCATGGTTCGGATAGACATCATAGGCAAGAACATTCATACCGAAGCCTTTCAGGATTCCGATAGTCAATATCCCAATTTTACCGGTTCCGATTATTCCGGCAGTTTTACCATACATATCAAAACCCATAAGTCCATGCAGCGAAAAATTACTCTCCCGGGTACGAATATATGCCCTGTAGATTTTTCGGTTCAACGCTAAAATCAGGGCAACGGTATGTTCTGCAATCGCATGAGGTGAATAAGCCGGAACGCGTACTACAGGAATTTTGCATTGGGTTGCGGCAACATCCACATTATTATAGCCGGCGCAGCGAAGAGCAATCATTTTGATGTCATTTTTCATCAATTCCCGGATAACAATTTTATTCACTGTATCATTAACAAAGACACAGACAACATCATATCCTTTTATCAGATTTACGCTGTCTTCAGAAAGTTTGGTTTCAAAATATTTTATTTTAAATCCAAAATCCCTGTTAATCCGGTCAAACATATCCCTGTCATAGGGCTTCGTATCAAAAAAAGCAATTTTCATCAAAGTAACTCCATTTAAGATGTAAATGAAAGATCTGCTTCCTTTCTGAAAGCTGTTATTCCAACAAAAATTTAATTCCTGCCAAAGCAAGATACAAGGGGTGATATTGACTTGGATTTAAGGGTAATAACCAACGAGTGAACAGTTTCATCAATATCATAATCAAAACCAGGAAAACAAATTTCCCGGTAATTTCAGGAAATTATCAATCGGAATCGAATCTGACACATGTTCCAAATCAAACTTTCTCTTTTACTGTTTCATATAAGTTTGTAGGTTTTGGGCCGAAAGACAGGTAAAACATGCTGAAACAAAAGAAAAAACACATTGATTTAACAACAGACTTTATGACAATTCCTGAAAGGTATGAGAGTCCGCTTGATTTAAAACAAACCCAGGAAGCCATTGACTTAATAAAGGAAACTTTTCGCAGATCCCTTGCGCATGTGTTAAACTTGTCAAGAGTTTCTGCACCCATAATGGTTTATGCCAAATCCGGAATCAACGACTATTTAAACGGTGTAGAACGTCCGGTATCATTTCCGATTGGTGCTACGGGAGAAACAGGAGAAATTGTCCAATCTCTGGCAAAATGGAAGCGGATGGCTCTTGCAGATTATGATTTTGCACCGGGTGAAGGGTTGTACACGAACATGAATGCAGTCCGGCCTGATGAGATGCCGGACAAATTTCATTCCTTATATGTTGACCAATGGGACTGGGAATTGATCATGCGGGATCATGAACGGCATGTTCCCTATCTTGAAAGTATCGTAAAAAAAATATATACAGTAATTCGTGATACAGAGAAAATCGTCTGTGAACATTATCCCCAGCTCCCTGAGCCATATTTGCCGGAAAAAATAACGTTTTTTACGGCAGAAGAAGCCTTACAGTGCTATCCCGGTCTCGGTTCAAAAGAACGTGAAGCCAACTTAGCCCGTGAGTATGGGGCAATATTTATACGAGGAATTGGTGCACCACTCAGTGATGGCAAACCTCACGACGGGCGAGCTGCAGATTATGACGACTGGTCTACTCCGGCAGAAGACGGGCATCCCGGTTTAAATGGCGATATTATCATTTATAATCAAATTCTTGATACTGCAATGGAGTTGTCCTCCATGGGAATTCGCGTTGACAAAGAAGCACTGCTCCTTCAATTAAAACTTCGAAAAGAAATGAACAAGACAAAACTGTATTTTCATCAACGTCTTCTAAACAATGAATTACCGCAGACTATCGGTGGCGGTATTGGTCAATCCCGCCTATGTATGTTTTTCCTGAGAAAAGTTCATATTGGAGAGGTTCATTCATCTATCTGGCCGGATGAAATACGTCGTATATGTAAAGAACACAACATCCATTTATTGTAGGAATTATGACAAAAACAACACTAATGCTTTCATGCCCCCAATGTTCTGCCGAAAGTCCGTACGATGTTTGGCAGAGTATAAATACATCTCAAGAGCCCCAAATGAGAGAACAATTGCTTGAAGGGAAAATTAATATTTTTGACTGTCCGAATTGCAAGACCAAATCTATAATCCCTGCTTCTCTTCTTTATCATGACCCGGATCGCAAAATTATTGCCCAATATTATCCTTCTGAAAGCATGAAGGAAGAAAACTTCTTTAGCCAGTTTGACCCGGAAGGGCGAATAACACTTCCCATTTCTGATACACAAAAAGAAAATTTACCGGACTATCTGTCAAATATTCATATTGTCTTTACGTTACAGGAACTTGTACTCTATGTTCGCTTTCGTGAAGAGCTTTTTTTACGGCAATTCGGGAAGAAATAAGGATTTTTGTTCAAAATATTGAAACTAAATTTTTGTTATTAATATTTTTTTATGCCTAAACACAATACCAATCGTCTTTAGTCTTAATTATTGATTCCAATGATTTTAACTATACTCAATCATATTACAATAAAGCTACATTTCTTCCCCCACCCCGGGGGTAAAATACGGGAGAAAAACCAGCCTGTCAAACTAATATTGATTATAAGATATATAAATATTACAATGACTTATGTTTAACTCATGATATCGATTCAGATTTATTTTTTTTCCGCAGACTTTGGAATACTTTCTTTAAGCCAAAGACGAACGGAGCATTCGGTTTGTCAACCGGCATTTCCAGTGAATATTGATTGTCAGGATCAATGGCTTGTGGACTTAACAATTCAATTGATTTATGGTACAAATCCGTAACGGGAGTAACAGCACGTGATGCGGCGTTTTTTGCTTTTTGAGTGAAAGCGTGGAAAACACGTTCACGGATGTCTTTTGTAATATTTTTGGCAGATGAAAAAACAAATTCCGGGCTGGGGGATAATTCTCTATCCGATTTAATGACTGTTTTTTTACAATAATTTTCGGCGATATACGATATACGTGTCAGCATGACGGCATTTACATATCCGTCTATCAACGATGCAGATATTCTGCTCAGGAAGGGTATTGCCTTAATGCTATCTGTAGCAAATCTGTTTAACACTTCCTGGGTGGCATATTCAGCGGCTTCCGATCCTCCGATAGCCATGGCATAATAAATTTTCTTCAAAATGATAAGCAGATCCTGATTGGAAACACGGCCGTTATAAAGGATAAAAATTTCCTTGATGTGATTAATGCTTGCAGACAAGATCAGCATAGCATCCAGAAATCCGTTTTGTGCGATCGTAGTAGAGTAGAACAGTTGAGGAATATGTTTTCGCCGCAATTCATCCACGCCCTTATCCATTTGACTGATAACCGTATCATAACCGGCTTTGTCAATCCCGAGCGAATTGACATCAATCCCCTTTTCTTTCAAAAACTTATTCTTTTTAAACCTTTCCATCCGTTTTTGAATGAGTTGATTCTCATTATTCTCATCATAAACAGGGCCATAACTCTTGGGCATACTAAAAATTTTAATGAGGGGAATGCCGGCAAAATAAATAAAAACAAACCCTGACAAAACAACAAAGAGCCGGGCAAGAACAGGATGAACAGATTGGATTAACACGTAAAGCTGAAGAAATTCTTTAGCGATGATATACAAAACAAAGAGCGATAGAAAAAAAAAGATTCGCTTGATAAACTTCATAACCATGTCCGGTAAAACTTAATCATTATGCAATCCCCCTTTTGTATATGCCCGGGAAAATTTACAACGGTTAACAGTAAAGGTGGAAAATGATTTTTTGTTTTTAAAAACAGATAATTTCATCCGCCTTCAATTCCTCTCGATTAATGATCATAAAAC
>DKER01000033.1:0-6488 GCA_002452555.1 Fidelibacterota bacterium UBA6817
TCATGAAACCGCCGCTTTTTGAATGGGGTATATGGTTTCCCCCGTACCACATAAATGAACGGCTGATATTTTTTAACCGGATATTTGTCCGATTATCAATTTCGTTCCACTCTTCCATAAAATCAGAATTATTCAAACGGTAAATGTGAATATCCGAAGAATGAAGACGGGATAATTCATTCTGTAATGCTCCCTTTTTAACCAACACCCAGCTTAATGAAATACCCGGGATCAGTGTGATTGCTTCTTTTACACTCTCTTTATCCCCGGAGAGCACAAAATACTCGGATTCCTTCAGCACTTTTCCCATATTAATAAAGCGTTCGCAGGTTTTGCAAACAATTCGCCGTTCATCATCCGGAATATCGTCATCATCATCCTTATCTTCATTTTTTGAAATATCATACATTTCCGTCATGGGATGTTCAGATCCGCAGATCCTGCAAATTTCTGATTCGGCAGGATTTCCATACGGACTGAAAAAATGTTTATCATCTATTATTTGATCCAGAAAACGATTTTGTTTGGATGTTTTAGCTTGTCCGATAGACGAACTCCAAACCTCCCCTGGATTATTCATTAATTCTTCACATGAACAGGAAACAGATCCTGCTGCCAAAAACAGACGGCCGTTATATTCGTCAAACAATCCTTTATTCAATTGTTTTACACTTTCTTGCAGGATTGTATTATTCGTTTCTGTATTCGGAACCAGAATATAGAAATTCCCGCCGGCGGAATAGATCAGGTGCGATGAGGGTAAAGCGAGTTTATTAAGAATATATGCAGCGGCAGTCTGACAAATTAACTGAACAGCAAGGGATCTGCCTTTTAACGATTTTGCGGCATTGAATGATGTAATCTGATAGATGAAGCTCTGAATACCGCTCAGATCACCGCAAATAAGACGAAACGGTTTATCGTCAGCGTCGTCAAAAACCTTTCTGACGATATTTGATCCGGGGTTTTGCAGCTCTTTGGGGTAATTTGTCCATATATAATCATGCAGACAAAGAGAAATTGCCGAAGTGGTTTTTAAATGGTCATATAAGGATACATCGGGCATGTCCTGAGTTGATCCCGGAATACACCACGTAAATTTTTGCAGCAATGCAAGAAGCGTTTCAAAATTGGATTTAAAACCGCCTGTCGGAATTTTAACCAGCTCATGTTCAAATTTTTCCCACAGACCTTTATACTCTTCATTCAGATTTTCATCCAGCGATGTATAAGAGGGGAAAACCACATCATCATCCAGAGTCATTTCTTTCACGGGATAGAACAAATCGTTATTTTCAGAGTTGAAATCTTCTCTGAAGATCTGTGAGAAGACAGATTTAAGCCTTTGTTTCCGGAAACGGAATTTCTTTTCAGAACTTTCTTCAGGATCGTTTGACCTGTCCATACCGGCAGAAATCCAGTCAGCAAATTTGATAATTTGCTCCAACACAGAAGAGGCATTATGATGATGGGAAGCTAATTCATAAACCGATTGGGGACTTTCCGGATTATCACAGATAAAATCACTGAATTTTTCAAAAAAACGGGCTGTCCAAAGGGCATGCTTATGGCTGAATGTATGACCCGGACAAAAGTCTGCAATATTATTTTTTACTTGCTGACTCAGAATATTTGATTTCAAATAATTAATGTTATCATCGGCTCTTTGCCAAAATTTGCCGATGTCGTGCAGTAAAGCAGCCATAGAAATATTTTCACGTAAACCCTGATTGTAAGCCATTGTATTACCCTCTGATTAATTTAAATTTTCCCATTCCATAACTGGTTGATTTTCCAATATTTATTAATTCGGCAAGTTTTAATATCGGGTATAATTCATTTAGCGATCCGGACAATCTTATATTGCCCTGAAGTCCGCTTAAATAAATCCACTTGTTCTGACGGGTTGAGTACCGGCGGTAGCGGACCCAGCTCATTTCAGACTTGAAATCGGTTATCTGTTCATACAATTTAAAATACTTTTCATAGTCACTAAGTAACGGACTGATATTCCATACTTCATTAACCAGATACCATCTTCTTACGACAGCATTCCAGAACATTTGCTTGTCCAGGGAATCTATAACACTGTTTTGAATTCTCAATCGAAGGGGCGTCAAAAATTGTAGCATTATTTCTTTGATATCTGAATCGGGGAGTAAAACATCATTCGGCAAACCGGGCAAATAATTGATAAATGTCTCTGTATCGGAAGAATAAATATGACCTGAATAGTGTTCAACTGAATCGACAACAACTTTCTGGAAGTCTTTTCCCAGACCAACTTCCGTCATGTGATTAAATGTTACTATAAACCAGGGCAGATCATCGATAATATCACCCAAAAGCACAAGCCGGATTGAAAACATCTTGTTTTTCTCAACCTCAAAACGCCCTGATTCCGGCGGGATATAAAAAATGAACGGATCGGGGACATCCTTAAGAAGATTGCTCATATTGGGCTTGTTTTTTTTAATATTATCTACAGTAGACTCAAAAATCCGACTGTAAACACAAGATTTTTTTAACAGACATTTTTTACAGTCACGTTTTATGTTTCTGTAAACACAGGCCAAGTTTTTCAGATTATATCCGAAAGCGCCGCGGATAGTATTGGTCACAAAAGACGGAAGAGATATATTTTCCTCAGCTTTTAATATTATTTCCAACGGGTAAATTCTTAAATAATTCAATATCTACACCTGATTTGTATAGTTTCTGTCATTCCGAATAAGAGTTTTGTCATTAATTTGTCTTGAATATATATACTCATAACACAATATTCAATTTATTTAACAATTTCTATGATTAACGGGTCAATTTTTACAACATACCAGCATTTTTTTCTTTGGGTCATATCCAGATGAGCTTTGTAAGGTTTTAATGATTTATTCAGGTTCGAGTGCTCATTTTCTTCAAGTTTGTGTTTTATCCGACTGATTGATTGATGAACAACAGGGGTAAAATCTTTTGATTTATCTTTAACCGGATCCGGCCGTTCTGCAAAATGCCTGTCTTTACACATAAAGGAATCATAAATATCATGAATTTTTCCATTAAAATATTCCATGCTTAAATCAAAGGGAGTAATGCCGCATTTTTCGCAACCGGGACAATCATCATTACATCCCGAATCCTTTCTTCTCATGATTAAATACCTTAAAAATGCTGCATCACGTGGTTCAAGGATTACTTTTTCTATGCCGCTGCTAAAAATATTACCTTCAATTTTAAGTTCTTGCAACGGAGCATTCCTGATAAGTTTCTCCTGCAACTCTTTAACCATTTTAAAAGGATCCAAGGTTATCCTGTTGGTTAAATAGCGACCGACTTTTATAACAGGAATAAATGAAACTTCCAATTTTTCATCGGGATTATGGGGATCTGAAGGAAAAAACCAATTCTTATTGTACATTTTATCATCCGGGACAAGAACATGAAACATTTCATCATGGTCACGGGCATATAACTGGAAAGCCAGAGCCATAAATGCACTCATTGTTTTTCTGCCGCCGCTTAACAAAGCAGTAACACGTGTATTTGGATCACTGGTCCAAAGCATAACAACTTCAAACAATTGGGCAAGAGAATTCATATTGTTTTCAGTGGTTCGCAAATCCTGAATCGGATTTCCTTCATTATCTTTGAAACATAAAATATCAAGTTTTCTTACAGGAACTGTCCCGGGCTCAAGTTTTAATGCTTTTTCAAGTTCTTCAAGTTTATGATTATCCCATAAATCTTCCTTCAATATCTTCTGACCTTCTTCAGTAGAAATCAGGATAACTCTGTCAAATTTCCGCTGATGTTCAGGATAGGCATCACAATAAAAATAATATAAAGCCTCAGTGACGACTTGAGGCGATGTTCCAACCACTGCTATAAACACTTCATTTCTCATGAATTAACACTCCCGCAATATTTACATGTTCAAAGAAAAAGTATAGATGTTTTTTCATTTTATCAATCATTCATTTTTAAATTGTATTTGACGTTTTAGATTTGTTAAACATTTTTCAAATTAGTTTTGCATTTTTTACGAATCTGTCTAACTGCTTCCCGATTTTTATAAACCGTAGCTACATAAGGTACCCCATTATCATTTTTTATAATAGCTGTAAGTCCTTGAAGTTTTTTGATATCCAATGCCGATGAATAGGCCTTGGTTTTTGAAAGACATTTATCAGTTATTACATAGAAAACCGCACCAGTTCGATGATATGTCTCTCCGACGTCCAGACAAAATAACAGTTCAGACATTCTGATTCCCCGCTGTGCCATTCGCGTGTTGGCATGACTTGTTACTTGAATCATCGTTTTCATCATTTAATACCTCCTTTTCATATTCAAAGAAATATTAAATGAAAAAAACTTTTTTTTAAACGTCCATAAGCTTTTAGAATAACCTTGCGGTTTTGCTAAAATGTATTTTCCCATTTTCAGATAGTTTAAATAAGTGTTGAACCCCGGGATTCCTCAAAGGAATCCCGGAAATATGACTAAAAATGACTAAATGATTAATTCTCGAAAAGTTCATCCAAACAGTTTTACACATAGCGCTTACTTTGTACTCATGGGAGATGGATTGAATCAATCACAGGTTTCAACGTTTTCAACAGCAGTTCACCTTCATATAAGCCAGGGCAATAATCAAAATTCAGTTTTAATTTCAATCAAATTTTCCGGGTTTTGTTTGCAATATCCAAAATCCTTGTTATGTTTAAATTTCCCAATAATAGATGGTAAAAGCACCCATTGCAAGCTTAATTCTTTACCTTGCGATTGAGAACATGAATCGTCAGCTTTCATACTGATTCAAGGAAAGCCTGTCATGATAAATCTCTATTTGTTTGATATGTTTTTATAATGATTTACACAATCATTCATCGAGAATCGGACATGAATATATACAATACGGAAGAACACCACCGCTTTTCCCTCTGTTTACAAAGATTCAAGCACACATCACCCGGAACATATTTTATTGCCATGGTTAGCACAAACCGCACATATATGTTTGGTGACATTGCATCGGGAAAATGATTTTGAATGAGGACGGCAATATCGCCAATCAATGCCGTTTGAACATTCCATACCCTTTCCCCCTTCACATTGGATGACTTTATTATTATGCCTAATCACGTACACGGAATAATGGTGTTGTCTGAATTATACGACAGATCCGCTGTAGACCAGAAAAATATTTCGCCTCTGCATCACCCCAAACCATTGGATCCATCATTCAAGACCCTGCAATCCTGCGAGAATAACAAATTCTTCATTCACTATTTAATTCTTCATTCTTTATTCAGTATCAATCCGCTCTATACATCTGTAAACAGCATCACGAAGCTTTTTTTCACGCTTGTCGTCTTTGATGTAGTAGCTCATTTTATTCATGGCATAAGCGTAACCCAATTGTTTATCCGGATCGGCAAAGGAAAAGGATCCGCCTACACCCGGATGACCGAATGCCCGGTCTGATGATGCATAAAAATCATACCGTCCGGGTTTGAAAAATCCCGGGTTATAATAGGTTTCAATTTTAAAGACTTCATCAATCATTGAGCCCGAACCGGGAACACTCGCCGGTGCTGTTATTTCGCTGAATGTTGCTTCGTCGATACCCGGTTCACGTCCTCCCATGGCCATCATGCCGTAAATTGCTGCAATAGCCCGGACTTCCCCGACTCCGTTTGCAGAGGGAATTTCAACGGTCAGAAACGGATACCGGATGTTGGGATCGTAGTGCTTTAAAATAAAAAAGGACTGAAACAGGTAGGATTTGACCATGAACATCTGTTTGCGCGTTTCCCGCGGTATAACAGCCAGATTGAACAAACTGTTTACCGGTCCGATCTGTATCATTCGGGCAATCCGGTCATCCGAAATACTGTCCGGAAGACCGATGTAAAAGGAAAGATTCCCGGGTTTAACGACTTCCTCATTCAGAAACTGACCGATGCTCCGGTTCATGGGATCAGACCGGCGCATGATTTCATTCATGTGGAATCCCGGTGTATACATGTGATACCCGTGACGATATCCCGGTTCCCACTGGGGTTTTTGCCGGCTTAAGACTTCCGTGACATAATTTTGATCATCAATTTTTTCAGCTTTTACTTTTTCATCCGGCAAACATAAACCCGCTTCGTGATTGAGCAGCTGACGAATCGTGATGGCTTCCTTACCGTTCCGGGCAAATTCCGGCCAATATCGGGAAACAGGATCATCATAATCAAAATATCCCCGGGATTGAGCCATTGCCAATATAACAGCAGAAATCCCCTTCGTCAGGGAATAAGACACAACCATGGTGTGTTCGTCCCATGGCTTCTTCGTCCGCCTGTCCTGATACCCTCCCCACAAATCAACAACCAACTCACCCTTATAATAGACTGCACAGGCAGCTCCTACTTCTCCCCTTTTCTGGAAATTCAAAATAAATTCTTCTTTAACGTCCATAAAATCAGGGTGACAATACCCAT
>DKER01000033.1:6639-8037 GCA_002452555.1 Fidelibacterota bacterium UBA6817
ATTGAATCGCCCCATTCATCATACGCGATTTTATTATCGGCAAGACCAATTCGCATTTCCAGGCAGGTTTTGCAATCTTCGGGATTTTCGTCGGTACATGGTTTATTGTTATACAGGTGATAATCATCTCTGAATTCACCGGGTGTTATATTGGGCATAATGACATTGGCCCCGATTTTAACGGCTTTTTCCCGGCCCAGTTTATCAACAGATTGTAACGCTGTCGCCGCAGCAATATTAATATCTTTCATAAGAATTCGCAGACAGGCAATCATTTTGAGTGCCAGCTCAAACCGTTTTTGCTGAGGCATAAGAAGATGACGGTATGCGTAAAGAGGCGTATCTTCATGTTCCAGATAAGGGCCCATGCCAACCATATCCAGATCCATGGCTTGCATCCATAACAAATCACCGGCCATGCTTTCATAGGTTTGAAAAGGGAGTCCGATCATCACGCCGCTTCCTGTCTGGTATCCCAAATCCCTCAAATCATACAGGCATTGAAGACGTTCGTCAAAATCATGAAATTTATCCTGAGGATGAAGCTTTGAATAGAGGCCTCTGTCAGACGTTTCAATTCTCAACAGGTACCGAGCCGCTCCATGTTCGTACCATTCCCTGTATGTCTCTTTTGACTGTTCTCCGCAGGAAAGTGTAACCCGCAGCTTACTGTCGGACAGCCTGTTTATTTCATCCAGAAGTTTTGTGATTCTTTTTGTAAAAGCCGGGCTTTTCTGTTCACCCGACTGAAGCACAACCGATCCAAAATGATTCTCGTATGCAAATTCAGCCGATTGTAATATTGCTTCATCCGATATATCGTATCTGCGGACTTTTACATTGGATTTTCGAATGCCGCAATAAAGACAGTCTTTCCGACAAATATTTGAAAACTCGATAAGACCGCGGAAATAGACTTTATTTTGGACCTGTTCTTCCTTAACAGTCATGGACTTTTTAAAAAGACGTTCCATGTCCGGTCCTTCAGCTTTCAGCAACAGAACCAGATCCTCTATTGTGAATATCTCTTTTTCCAGAAGCGCAACAATCATAGATGTAGATGTCCTTTTATAACGTCCGGGAATTTAAGAACAATTCCTGTTTGGAGGGGGAAAATATTAGCAGTAGCCGGTAGCCGGTAACCGGTAGCCGGTAGCCAGTAGCCGGTAGTCAGTAGGGTGGGTCGATTTTGTTTCGGTTGACGGCGTTTGTTTCATTTAAATGGTTTCATGGTTGATAATGGTTTTTTCTGTTTCGAGGGTTCTGTCAGGTTACATCTCAACGTCTCAACCTCTGAACGTCTAAACGTCTCAACCTTTGAACTTTTGAACCCATGAGCCCATGAACTCGTGAACTCAGACTTTCGACTGTCCACTTTCGACTGTCCACTGCGAGCGC
>DKER01000142.1 GCA_002452555.1 Fidelibacterota bacterium UBA6817
ATGATCAAACGATGAAAGCCGGAAATTTTGAACTGCGGCCTGCCTATCCCAATCCTTTCAATGCATCAACACAACTCTCATTTACACTTCCTGAAAAAGCGTCGGTTGAACTCACGCTCTATGGCTTAAATGGGAAACCGGTACAAACGATTACTGCCGGTTTGTTCGTTGCCGGAACACATTGGGTAGATTTTACCGCACCGGCTCACCTTTCATCCGGTGTATACCTTGTTCATATGAAATCCAGCCTGGGACAACAGGTTCAGAAAATCGCTTTACTGAAATAACTAAACGGAGCCCGGCTTGAAAACCCTAAAAATCACGGCAGGATTTCTGCTCCTGCTGTCTATCATAAACCATGCTTATTCTTTAGAATCCCACCCTGAAATGCGCGGCATCTGGCTCAGCCGGGCTGTGATGACTTCCGGGCTGTCTGCCATGCGGACAGAACTGGAAAAAATTAAAAATGCCGGATATAATGCGGTTTTTGTGAATAACTGGTATCAGGGCGGCATGATCTATGAAAGCGATGTATTGGAAAGTTACGGCGGTTCCCGCCAGCTTTCAGAATATCTTGGCCGGGATCCCATGGTGGAAATAATTGAGGAAGGTCATCGTCTGGGATTGGAAGTCCATGCCTGGTTTGAATACGGACTCTGGGGCTGGCTGTCCTATGATTCAACAAATTACGGTCCAATTCTCTCAACCCGGAAAGATTGGCTGATGAAAGACCGAACCGGTCATTATTTTAATATTATGTCAGGTGTGATATATCAGTTTTGGATGGATCCGGCCCACCCGGAGGTTGTTCAGTTTATGTCTGAAATTTATGCCGAATGTGCCCGAAAATATCCCGATCTTGACGGAATCCAAACGGACCGGATTCGTTATCCTAATCCGAATTTTTCATTCTCAGATATCAGCCGAACACGGTATCAATCCGATACAGGCGGTTCAGATCCTGTAACCCTTTCTGAGAATGATCCGGAATGGGAACAGTTTCTGAACTGGAGGAAAGAACAGACAACGTTCGTTGCAGGAGCAATCTACCGGGCGGTTAAAGAGGAAAACCCGGCCTGTTTGGTCTCTGCCGCGGTGGCACCGCCATACATGCTCTCCGGCAGTGACAATAAACTTCAGGACTGGCCTGAATGGGCTCGCCAGGGATATACAGACCTTCTGTGTCCCATGCTGTATGGGCTTCATACACAAATCAATTACTGGCTGGATCGTTGTTTGACAGAATTTAATTCCCCCCTTCGCTTTGCACCGGGTTTTGATCTCAGTTCAGCTTCATTACCAACATTGACCAATACTGTCAATGCCATGAGAAAAAAGGGATTCGCCGGCAGTGTAACATGGTATTACGGAGATTTGACACCCGATCGCCAAAATCATTTTAAATCAGAAATTTATCCTCAATATGCCTCCACTTTCCATAGATCCCCTACAATAGACAATAAAGACATCTCATATGTTAATTTTACAAATATGACTGAACTTTCCGGCGGATATAAAGGTTCATATCACCATGGTTCATCGGTTTCCGCTTTTTCATGGCATATCCCTCTTTATGTCAGCGGAGATTATCGTATTCAGGTATACATTCCGTCTGAATGGAGCGGAGCCGATTCTCTCTATTATCAGATCATGTATCAGGATTCCGTAATTGACTGTTCCATTCCGCGATTTCCGGGGTGGAACACCCTGCTGAGAAAATCAATTCCATACACCGTTGAATCTGTGATCATTACACTTACAGGAAGTAATACGAGTGAAATTGCAGCAGATGCAGCACGGCTTTCCATTAAAGAACCTTTAAAAATTCTGGATGCCTATACACCGGACGAGAATACTTTAAATCTTCTTTTTAATAATAAACTGGACATGGAAGAACGTATCCATAGCGGACATTTTGCAATGTCCGGAGGCGTTCATATTACAGATGTTCAGGTTGATAAGCAAAAACCAACAATCCTTACCCTTTACTGTACACCCCTATCACCCGGGGTTGAGTATCTTTTAAAAGCCGGCAATCTCCCGGAAGAAGACGGAACCCTGAGTGATTCGGTCTTGTTTACATTTACTTATTCTGCCGGACAGGATACGATCATTGATAATGATGATACATTTTTTACGGTTCAGTCCGGGACCTGGACTCCTGAATTTTCTGCAGACGGGTTTACCGGTTCAGGCTATCTTACCGCCCTGTCCGGGGACGGGACATCCAGGGTTTTTTGGCGATATGCTCCTCCCGTGAGCGGATGGTACCGGATCAGTGCCCTTTTCCCGGCCGGACCGGATTTTGTGTCCGATGCCATGTATATCCTTAAAGAAGGAACGGCCTATGATACCCTCTCCATCGATCAGAGCCGGACAGGAATAAACATGGCTGTTCTTGGTGTGCAATGGCTGGATGCCGGGACTTATGCCGTCGTAAAGCTACATAACGATTGCCCCCTGAGCCCTGAAAAAAAAGTTGCTGCTGATGCGGTTCGTATTTCCCGGATTTTTCCTTCAACCATACAGGAAGAACCCGAAGAAACCTTATATCCTTCACTATTTTTCCTTACAGATAATTATCCGAATCCCTTTAACAGCCGAACCCGTTTTAACTTTTTCCTTCAGGAAGCGGGTGAAGTTTCAGTAACCATTTACAACGTGAAAGGACAATTGATACGTCATGCCAGCCATTCGCATCAGGCCGGCAATCATACATTTGAGCTGGATATGTCATCTGAAGTATCCGGTTTGTACCTTTACCATTTCTATGCCCACGGAATACACTGCACGGGAAAAATGTTGTATATTAAATAACTGAAAAATGAAGTATTTCCACCTAAATAGACTGTCTCTTCTTATATGGCTGATCCTGTATGCCGGGATAACGCATGCCCAGACAACCGGTAAAATTGCCGGCAGGGTTTTCGATGCAAATACCGGCAACGGCCTGATGGGAGCCAATATCGTTATAACCGGGCATGAGTTGGGGGCTGCTACCGATGCAGACGGAAATTTTACAATTCTCCGGGTCTATCCGGGCGTGTATGAACTGAAAGTCACGTATATCGGATATGCCACATCAACAATCAGAGAAGTTCGGACCTTTGTGGACCGTACTACATTTCTGGAAATATCCATGACCGTGGAAGGCGTTGCCCTTGATGAGGTCGTGGTAACGGCAGAAAAACCCGTCATTGTCCGAGATAAAACCTTCAGCTCTTCCAGTGTGGATTACGAAGAGATTCAAAATATGCCCTCGGAAGGTGTTCGAGATATTATGGATCTGAACACCAGCTTCCAGCGCAATCCGAACGGAACGTATTCACTCCGCGGGGGCGGCAGTTTCGACATAAATTTCATGATTGACGGCGTGACTCAGGATAACTCCAATACGGGAGTTCCGGGAACAAATTATATGGGTGAACGGGCCAATACATCCTGGAAATATGATTTTAATCCTTTAGGCATCAAACAGATGGAACTGATTTCCGGCGGTTTCAGTGCTGAGTATGGGAATGCCCAGTCCGGTGTTGTAAAAATTGTCACAAAAGAGGGAACATCCACGTTTCAGGGAGAAGCCCGGATTGAATACAGTCCTCCGGGGAAATATCATTTCGGGGATTACCTCTACAGCAAAGACCATTTTGAATGGCAAAAATGGGGAAATCTGGATGCCTGGTTTCAGGCAGAATATTTTAAACTCCCGACGTCTCAGATCATCGGTTCACCTTACAGCCTGAATGGTATCCCCTATAACCTTTATACATTCAATGAATCCACGGGTGAATATGATCCGTATAGCATTTATATTAAGGACTCCCTTGCTGCGGATTATTATAACCAGTGGATATCCAATAAAACGCCGGAAGGAAAATCCATGGATGCAGCCGATGGTTACACCTGGGTTGAACTCTATGATACAACGGATGCAGGGGTTGTTACCGTTTATCGCAAGGATTGGAATATCACATCCCAGAAGAACACGGAAAACAGATTGGGCATTTACGATTACCGGGAACTGGCTTATAAACGTTATCTTTTCGGATTTGGCGGCCCTTTGGGAAAATTGCCGGGATGGACATTTTTCCTGTCAGGAGAAAAACGTGAAAAACCCAACCGCCTGCCTACCAATGAACGATATAACCTCTATGACAATATCAATCTGACAACCATCAGTAAACTGGGATCAAAACTCACACTTCGTTCCATGTTTCAGTATCAGCACAACCGAAGCGGAATTTTTTCAGGTTCCGACGATGTGCGCTGGGCTTCTCCCGTCGGCAGTCTCTCTTTTCATAGCGGACAGCATAAATATTTGCTGATAACCGTTCCGCCCAAAGATGAATTCGCCTGGATTCAATCTTTTAACTTTACGTATCTTTTCAATCCTCAGGCCTTTTTTGACCTGACACTCTCCCACACCTATGAACGGTATGAAGTCAACACAACACCGTTGTCAACAAAATGGCTGGTTCCCCAGGGAGCCTGGGATGAAGGATATACACGCCTAGTCTGGGACCCGTCTGCAACATCCTACAACCAGGATGTGCGAACGCATATCTGGGCTGTTCGAGGAGATTATACCAACCAGATCACCCATAATCATCAGTTGAAGACGGGTTTTCAATCCACCATAAGAAATATGCATTACAGTTCTGTTTCCAGTGCCTATGCCAATGCATTTGTTTATACAACCGGTTTTGCTGAATTCTATGAAGCTGATCCTGTAACCGTTGCCGCTTATGTGCAGGACCGCATGGAATATAAAGGCATGATTGCGAATCTTGGGCTTCGCGCCGATGCCTATAACAACAACATTGATGTCCCCGCCGATATTTGGAACCCCCTTTATATGGGAACGGGGGCCAATGCTGTCGGTAATCCGGAAACGGTGAAATCAACATGGCATTTTGCTTATTCTCCAAGAGCCGGGCTCTCTTTTCCCATTGGTGAAGTAACAGCTTTTCGCCTTCAGTATGGGCATTTTTATGCCGTTCCCAATTATCGGCATACACTTTCGCGGTCTACGTATCAGGGCTGGATCATGTACGGCAATGCAGATCTTGGTTTTTTAAAAACAGTCAGTTATGAATTCGGTATACAGCACAGTCTGTGGGGAACTCACAAGCTGGATGTGGTGGCTTATTACAAGGATATGACCCGTCAAACTACCAATATACGGCGCCATTTTGCAACGGGAAGCGTAGGGCGCAGTGCAACCGACCCATACGCCGCTACCTATGTAAATACAGGATTCGGCACGTCCAAGGGACTCGAAGTAGAATTGGAAAAACATTCTGCCGGACCTCTGAAATATCGGTTCAAATATACCCTTTCCAGAACATCCGGAGGCGTTTACGGTCCTTCCGAGATATGGGCTGAAGATGATCCCAACCGTCCCTACAGCGACAGAAAATATATCCAAAGGGCCAATGACAATATTACATCCCTTGATAAAACCCATGCATTCAGTGCAGTCTTCAGTTATGGAATGGGTTATAAAGAAGGATTTAACATCGTCGGATTTTATCCCCTGCAGTACTTTTCTACATCCCTGACGTATTCCGTACGGAGCGGTGTTCCTTATACGCTGGTTGAAACATATGAGGAAATCTGGAATTTATCCAACAACAGGCGTTATCCCATTGAATATGAAACAAATCTCTCCTTTTCAAAAGTATTCAGATTGTTTGGATACCGTACAACCCTGTCCTGCAGAATCCAGAATCTTTTCAATAATAAATGGCTCACTCCTTTTGATCCATTGGTGGAAACAGACGATCTTTTGCGATGGGTAAATACGGGAAAAACAGCAGAAGATGATCCCTATAAATATTTCAGGGTTTACAGAAATACGCCGCGACAGGTTTTCTTTACATTTGGGGTGGCGTTTTGAAAAAAATTCTCCCAGAGTGCTCAGAGTAGCAGAGGGATTGGATGATTGATTCGATTGATTAACGAGGTTCGAGTATGAAGAGGAGTGGGAGAAGATCGATTTCAAACTGTTCCCAAGGTGATTGAACACGGGGAAATCCTGACAGGCCCCAATATGATAAAACAAATGATGAAAAAACAACAACATACAGCCCGAATCAAACACTTAATAAAAGGTGTCCTGACTCTTTTTTTTCTCTATAACATCCTCCTTTTCCTCAATCTTAATCTTAATCTCAGCCTCAACCTCAGCCTCAACGCACAGGAAAAAATTCTGTTTCTAAAACATGGCCGTTTATGGGAAACAATCAATCTGGCGAAAACCGGCCCAATGTTTGCCAATTGGAACCGGTCCGGCTACGGGATGGATTATCCCGGTTTTGATACAGAGTGGATAGCCGGACATGTAGGTGAAGGACCGTCGCATCATGTCGGCGGCGGATTCTGGATCGGCGCCCTCGACAGCAATGGCGTGGTAATGGGGCGTGAAGATTTTGCCCTCTATGCAGGATCTGTAGGATTTGAATCCACGGCAAAATATATTGCAACGAAACATGAGTTTGTCTATAACGATCGGGAAAATTATTACAACAGAATTAAAACCGGAACCGGCGAGATTATGATTGAAACGGAATATGAGTGGAATCCGAATTATCTGTTCCCGTATGAGCGAAAGACTTACCTTCCGATTCGGGTGAACCGTAAAGTGCACCAATGGCCAACACATGAGAAAGATCAGGATTATATCATTTTTGATTATACCGTGACAAATACAGGGGATTCCACCCTTTTTAAAACCCATGTTATGTTTCTCTATGCCTTTTCCATCAATGCCAGGGGATGGTCCATTCTTTTTCCCAATTACAATGCTGGTTCACGGAATACCCGTATGCTTTGGGACAGGAATCGCCGGCTTATGTACGGATATGCGACGGATTTTAAAGATGTAGCCGGAAATTTTTCATACGATTACTGGGCAGACGGCGGTCCGGACAGAAAAGGCGAATATCTGGCTCCCGGTTATGCAGGAATCAAATTTCTTTACATTTCTCCTGATTCAACGGGAGAAGAAAACCGAATTCACAATTATAGCTGGGCAGCCTCTCATCCCACCCAGTCCAGCCATCCGTTTACAAATAAGGGAACCATGGAAGAGGATTACGCCGTATTGAAAAATCCTACGCTTGCCACAGACGCTATTACCAGTCCGGGAGATGACCGCTGGGGAAGCTCAAAGATATGGACAATGGTTTCTCTGGGTCCGTGGGATATTGAACCGGGTGATTCAATTCGCTTTACCATCGCAGAAGTGATGGGATCGGTTGATTATAACGTTGCGGTTGATCCCAATGCCGCTGCCAGCGATATTGCCCGCGGCAGACAGATCCTTCTGGAAAATGCTGATGCAGTCCAGCAAAATTTTGACAACGGTTTTTACCTGCCCAAACCGCCTGCTGCTCCTGAACAATTCGAACTTGATTATCTGGGAGAAGATGAAATTGGCGCTGTTCTTCGGTGGAATGACAGTGGCGAAACCATTCCCGACCCGGATTACACCGGAAATGAAACATTCGATCTGGCGGGGTACCGTGTTTACCGGTCCAATTATATGCCTATTGGTCCATGGGTTATGATTACGGATATTCCCAAAGGCGATTTTACGAAATATGACAGTTTCAACGGAATTTATACCTATATCGATACAACCGTTGTCAGCGGCGAAGCTTATTATTATGCCGTAACAGCCTATGATACGGGACATACGGCATGGCCGCCTGATCCGGCGGCTTATCCCGGAGGCGTACCGCCCCTTGAAACCTCAAAATATATTAACCGTACCGTCACTCCTTTCCGGGCAGGTTATGGCGCCAGTAAGACTTTAGACAATATTCTGGTGGTTCCGAACCCCTTTATTCTTCGGTCCGGACTTACACAATCTGCCGATGCAGACAATATACAATTCAGAAATATTCCAAGTCCGTGCACGATCAGGATCTACACCATCCGGGGTGATCTGGTAAAAACGATTGAACATACCGAATCCATCGGATCTGCTGTGTGGGACCAGGTGAGTTCATACGGACAATATGTGGAAAGCGGAGTTTTTATCTACCATATTACGTCACACGCTCCGGAAAGTAACGGGCACGTTAAAATAGGAAAATTCAGTATCATCCGATGAAAATTTGTAAAGGACATCTTTTCCTTTTGTTTCTCTTGTGGAGCACCTCTCTTCAGGGAAGTTCTTTCAGGAAAACCGGGACCGTTGGATATACGTTTCTGGAAATTCCTGTCACATCCCGCCAGGCTGCTCTGGGCGAAGCGGCGGGAACCGTAGTCAATGATGCAGGCATTCTTTCCCTGTTTGCCAATCCGGGTGTGCTGGGGATGCAGAACGGTTATCAATTCGGCGTGGAACAATCCCGATGGATTGGAGACATCAGCCACAGTGCTGCCGGTGCTGTCATTCCTGCCGGTCTTTTGGGTCATGTAGGAATCGGTTTTAATTTCGTGGATTATGGCAGTCTGGACCACACCAATGCAGACGGTGAACAACTCGGACAATATACAGCCCAATCAGCAGCTCTCGGTCTGACGTGGTCCCGCCGGCTGACAGATAAGTTTTCATGGGGTGTGCGACTCAACGCTGTTCAGGAACAGATCCATACTTATTCATCGGAAAATCTACTTCTGGATATGGGTGTCTATTATGAAACCGGCTTTCAATCCCTTCGCTTTGCAGGATATATCAATAACTTTGGTGTGGACGGAAAATTTATTCGTGACTCATTTAAAATGCCGACCGTGCTTAGATTGGGATTGGCATACGATCTGTGGAATTCTCCCGTTTTTCTGTTGACTCTCGCAGCGGAACTTTCCCATCCTGCAGATAATCCGGAAAGATTTCATCTGGCAGTTGAACAACGAATTTTTGACAGGTTTTACCTGCGAACGGCTTTCAGGAATCCGGTGGATGAAGATGCATGGAGCTTCGGCGGAGGGCTGGTATTGGGAAAAATCAGGGCAGATATGGCAGTGATTCCTTTCGGACGATTCCCTGCCGTTTACTACTTTGGAATTCAGGTGAACCGATGAAAAATTACCCCATCATAATTATTTCTATCATACTGGGGTTATTGTTTTCTGTAACATCCCTTCCAGCAGTCACGTTGGAAAATCTGTCCGTTCATGCCGGATATGCCTTTGGTTCACAAAAAGATACATTGGTAAATTCTGTTAACGGACCCGGTTTCGAAGTGCGATTGGACTGGCGGATTTCCGAACGCTGGTCTTTTCGTTTAAACAGCGGACACTGGTATCTGTCCATAGACCAGGATAATGCTCACAGAGTCATGGACTGGCCTTACTGGAAACAGATCTATGGTTATGTTGTGTATCTTGCAGAAAACAATCCCGTGTTTGATGTTAATGTTAATCCAAAACAGGATTTAAAGATCAAGCCGGTGGAAGCCGGTCTGCTTTGGACAAGCAACAAAACCGCCCGCTTTCAGGTTTGTCTGAGTCTTCTCGGAGGTGCTACCTTTTATCGAAGACAGCTTTATATCGAAGAATACTGGACAAAACACTTTCCATCTATAGATTACAGTTTCTCCTACGATTTCCAGAATCGGTCCGATGCAAAAAACGGCCGGGTCTGGAATGTCTCACCCGGTGTTTGTCTGAACTGGCGTGTTTCGGATTATATTTTACTATCTGGAGAAGGTCTGTACCGGTATTATTTGAATAACCGGAAAGATGCAGATTTCTTTCCGCTTAAAAATCATCTGCAGATAAAGGCAGGCATCCATTTTATCTATTAAAAAAGAACGGTGAATTGTGACATCAGCAACTCATAAAGACACAAAAAAAATCTTACAAACGTTGATTTTCATATTTTTATTTTTCGAATTTTTACCGGTTAACGCAACAGCTCAGGAACAAATCTGGCTTGGTTCCGGCTGGGAAACAATATATCCTCTTGCCGGTTTACACGACCGTTTCGAGTCAATTCAAACCTCTGCATTCTCAATCGGTTGGCGCCGGGACGACAATTCAGGTGTCATGCTTCAATACCGCTTTATGGATTTCAATCAGGTCAACCGGAATAAAGTCCCCTTTGACAGTCTGCATATGACTCTTAAAAATTCGTCAGGCGGTTTCCTTTACCAATATGAAATTTTCAAGCCTGTTTCGTGGTTTACGGTTTACATACAGGCGGGTATTACGCTGAACCGGTGGGAATTTAAGCGGGATGCTTTTTATACCGTCATACAGCCTGATTCCATCCGAACGTTTGCCCCTGTGGTTGTAGATCTGGATAAACACAAACGGACGGATTGGAGCTGGGGGGGTAAGTCAGGAATCGGATTTGAATTTTCTCCGGTCCGGTGGCTTGATATGGGCTGGCATGGCAATGCCCATCTTATCGCAGCTGAACTTTGGCCTATGCTTGCCATAAACCTGGAAAATGTAAGCGGATTAAAAATGTTCGAACATCAATTCTACATGAGGATATCATATCATTGGTAACGGAAGGAATTGTCATGAATAAAAAAAACGCAGCGGTCATTGTATTTCTATTGGGAATGCTAATTATATCCGGTTCATGCAGAAAACAAAAAAACGAAGCTGTAAACTGGTTATGGATTGATGCGTCTGCCAATTTTGAACGGCTGGCTTCAGAAGATTCCATCCGGTATTATATGGATAAGATAAAGAAAACCGGCTTTGACGGGGTTATTGTGGATTTGAAACCCATATCCGGTGAAGTTTTATATGACAGTAAAATCGCCCCCAGAGCACTGGAATGGCGGGGTTTTACACGGGATAAAGATTTTGATTATCCGGGCTTGATGATCAAATATGCCCGTGAAAACGGACTGGTTGTACTGGCCGCCATGAACTGTTTTTCAGAAGGATGGAAAGACCACCGGCGGGGAACTATATATACAACTCATCCTGAATGGCAGACCATGCTCTATTTGCCGGAAGGCATAATTCCAACAACCGAATACCATGTGGGATATTCGGCCTTTGTCAATCCTGCTATTCCTGAAGTCCGTGAATATCAGTATGCCCTGTTGGAAGAGATATTGACACGTTTTGATTTCGACGGGATTGTATTGGATCGCGGGAGGTATGACAATATCCGCTCGGATTTTTCCGATTATTCCCGCCAGCTTTTTGAAGCGTGGCTGGATGAGCCTGTGAATATGTGGCCGGATGATATTTTTACCTGGTCGGTCAATAATGAGGGAAAGGCGGTTCATATTCCCGGAAAACTCTTCAAAGAGTGGATTATGTGGCGGGCAACAATTATTCATGATTTTTTCACAGAAGCCAGGATACGTGTAAAAAGTATCCGTCCCGATGCAATTTTTTCTGATTATGTAGGAGCCTGGTATCCCAGCTATTATGAACTGGGCGTAAACTGGGGCAGTAAAGATTACGATCCATCCCAGGAGTATGACTGGGCTCTTCCGGAATATAAGGAAACCGGGTACGCCGAAACCCTTGATTTTTTGTTTACGGGCTGTTATTTCTACCCGGTAACCATTGCTGAAGTTGAAAGTCTGCTGGATAACTGGAAAAAGAAACCCAACCGGGAGGCCGGTATGGAAGAGAAATATAAACCATATCACTCCGTTGAAGGCTCGGCAAAAATGTCCATGCTTGTCACCAAAGGAAAAATTCCTGTCTATGGCAGTCTTTACGTTCAGCAATACAAAGACGAAAACGACCCGGAACAATTTGTAAAAGCCATGAAAATACTCCATCAGGAAACAGATGGCATGATGATCTTCGATATGGTCCATCTGGTCATGTTTGACTGGTGGGAGGAAAGCAGCCAAAACAGTAGCCGGTAGCGATCAGTCGTCAGTCGTCAGTCGGCAGTGGGCAGTGGGCAGTCGTCAGTTAACAGCCAGCCAAAGTATGCAGCGGGTACATCTCAACGTCTCAACCTCTGAACCTCTGAACCTTTAAACCTTTGAACGTCTAAACGTCTCAACCTTTGAGCCCCTGATCCCTAAAACATAAAAATATCATCCCTGTCATTTCCGGATTCACCATTTTCCTCTTCACCCTGCCGGCGTTGTCTGTCTCCATTTTTGTAATTGCTGAAACGGTAACTGACAGATAAAACGGTTATGGGTGATTCCCTTTTAGACCGGGAATTATTTTCAAAACCGGGACCGGTTGACGTGAATTCATATTGCCCCGAGCTAAAGACATCGCGAACCTGTAATGTTGCCGTCCAATTCCTGTTAAAGTCGTGTTTGACAGAGGCGCTGGAAACCCAGAATGCTTCCCGCCTCCCCTGACTTGTAACGGAAGGACCGCGGAAAGATGAATCAAATTGCAGACGGGTTTTAGTCCCCACAAAAAACGTATTATTAAATTTCACCCCCCAATTATTTGAACTGTTGTCAAAATTACGACCATTATAGCTTCCTTCGACACGGTACCGGTAAATATCACCGCTGAGAAAAAGTGTCCAAAATTTATATGGAGAATAGTTTATAGCAATTTCAGAACCCGTACTGTAATCTTTTCCAACATTGGAAAAAGTATAAAGCATCGTTTGCTGATCTATAGGACTCTGGACCCGTTCAATTTTATTTTCAGTGGTTCGATGGTAGATATCTGCTGTCAGGTAATCTCTTCTGCGGCTCAACTGCCAACTTGCTTCCCAGGCGTTGATATACTCCGGCTCCAATCCTGGATTTCCCTGATAAACCGAATAGACATCCCGTTGCGTTTGATAGGGTTCCAGATACCAGTTACGGGGACGTTCTATACGTCGGGTGTATGAACCCATGACCTGATTGTTTTCAGAAATGGGAACACTCATATGAAACGAGGGAAAAAAATCCCAGCGATCCAGATTATAGGTTGTATCCTGGTTGTGAAGTTTCATGTTTCGATATGTATATTCTCCGCGACCCCCCAATTGCCATTCCATAAGACCTAATCTGTCTTTATAAATTGTATAAATGCTATGAATAACATGTTCATAATCATTATCCTGGCTGAATTGGGATAAATAGGCATATTCATCATTGAATTGGTCCCATTCATACTTGCCTGTGATATCCCTTTCAAACGAAAGGCGGGACTGTATTCCGGCTTCTATACGCCTGTTTTCTGTTATAGGATTAACATAATCCAACTTTAGCCGCCAATCTTTATCATCACCGTCTTCCGTGTTTTTTATACGATCCGTTAAATCATTGTTTTCATCCGTTCGAGACGTTTCATTGAATTCTTCGCTATCCCGGTTTCTGAACTGGACAGAACCGCTCAATTCATGTTTCTCTTTTCCGAATTTTTGAGTGAAATCGAAGTTTATACTCCAGAAATCACTTCCTCTGCTGTTTTCGTCATAGGAAGAATATGTAGCCGATACAGGTAATTCATGATAGGTTTGATTACTGATTCTGCTTCTTCCCCAGTGACCGGTTCCAAACTGAAGGGACAAATTGAGTTTTTCTGTAGGACGGTAATCAAGTCCTGTTCGAACAGACCACGACTGACGTTGATTCTCATCTTTTCCTTTTCCCTGTAAAATAAATAAGGAATCATTCAGGGTTGTTTCATTGTTTGTTGTTCGCTCTCCCCCGGACTGATAATCCCTCCAACTGATAGTATTATTCCAGGTGAATTTGTCACGACGGACACTCAAAGCTATATTGGTTGCATACTTATCACCCGTTCCGGCGTTGATCGAGACCTGCCCGCTTACACCCGTTATTTTCTGCTTTTTTGTGATAATGTTAATAATACCGGTTGTTCCGTCCGGATCATAACGGGCACTGGGATTGGTAATAATTTCTATGGATTGAATAATCGTTGCCGGCACCTGCTCCAGTGCATCGCTTCCTTCAAACACACTGGGATGTCCATCAATTAATACCAGAAAATTGGAACTGCCGCGAAGGGTGACATTCCCTTCAATATCAACATCCATTGATGGAACATTCTCAAGAATTTCAACAGCAGTTCCGCTGAGTGAGGCTGCAAACTGATCCGCATGAATGACTCTTTTGTCCGCCTTGAATTCAATAACTGGACGTTCTCCTACAACCTGCACCTCTGACAGTTGTATTGCAGCCCTTTTAATACGGATATCCGGAAGATTGATACTGGTATTGTTGGGTGTAACACGAAAGGGTTCCGTGTCATAACTGTGATAACCGATAAATTTTACATTGGCATAAAAATTTCCGGGAGAAACTGGCGATACATAGAAATATCCGTTTTCATCGCTCATTGCTCCATCAACCAGCAAGCTGTCCGGCAGGCGAAATATCATAACATTGGCATAACCCACACCATTATTTGTTAAATCATCCAGAACCCGACCCTGAACAGAACCGTTGATTTGCGGCATATTTCCTATCTGCTGGGCAAATAGAGACCCTGAAAGAAGTACCGGCAGGATCAGTCTCAATTTGAGTTTTCTGTTTTTCAGCAT
>DKER01000169.1 GCA_002452555.1 Fidelibacterota bacterium UBA6817
TTAACCCTGAGAATACAACCTTATTCCCGGTGAACTTCTTTACATATTCAAGTCATTCCATAACGGGAGCATTACGATGGAATTTTTAAAATACGGAATACGGATTTTTTTTATTCTTACCCTTATTAACTTCAAACTGATTTCAGCACAGGAAGATGTTATCAAAGGTTTTGAAAAAAGTTATTATCTGGAGAAAGAGGGGAAATATATTCAGGCTGCTGATGCTATGAAAGCAGTATATGATGATGAATCATATGAAATAAATCTCCGCCTGGGATGGCTTTATTATCTGGGTGGTAAAATGGATCTTTCAACGGAGCATTACAGGAAAGCCGTAAAACTCATACCCTATGCTATTGAACCCCGGTTAGGACTTGCGTATCCCTTGTCAGCACAGGGACAATGGAAAGAGATCGAAGAAATGTATATAAAAATCCTGGAAACAGATCCACTGAATACATTAGTTAATTACCGGATGGGATTGATTTGCTACAACAGGGGAGATTATGAAAAGGCTGACCGGTATCTGGAAAAGGTACTCAATCTTTACCCATTTGATTACGACACCTTGGTACTGATGGCCTGGACGAAGCTTAGATTACAGAAATTTCGGGAAGCAAAAATTTTATTCAATAAAACATTAATGGCCAATCCGGGGGATACTTCGGCGCTGGAAGGATTATCTTTACTTCCATAACAATTGTGATATATAGTATAAGGGGCGAAAAGAATTCGCCCCTTTTTATTATCCTTAGTTTTGTTGTATGGTTAAGGCATTTTTTTAGCACAGATTTCGGCTGCTTTAATGAGGGGATAGGCTGCAGGGGATGCGGTCAGCATGGGCTGAGTTCCAATCTGTGCAACCAGCAGATCATTAATGGTCATATCTGCCTGTATGGCAAAACCGATAACATTAATCAGTTCACCCACACTTTTACCCCCATATACTTCACCACCCAGTACGGCACCGCTCTTTTTTTGAATGATTAATTTTACCATTTGTGGTGAAGCATCTTCCAAATGACCCGGATGACGGTCAACGCCGGTGAATGATCCGGTAATGATATCGAATTTATCTTCCCGGGCTATGGCTTCGGTTAAGCCGGCAACTCCGTATGATGTATTCCCGATATTAGTAGAATAAATGCCAATGGTTCCACGAAATGTGTTAACGGTTGACAGTTCATACAAGTTCAGTGCCGCGACCCGTGCCTCAGCGCAGGCCGTTGATGCCAGCATGATTTTACTGAGTTTCCCTGTAGAAAATTCCCGTTTTTCCGCACAGTCACCGATTGCATAAATATCTTCTATGTTTGTCCGCATATAACGGTCCACCTGTATAAATCCATATTCGTTCAAAACAAGGCCGGTTTCTTTAGCCAAAGCAGTGTTGGGCTTGTATCCGCATGACATAATAACAGCCTCAGCTTCAATTTTACTGCCGTCATTCAAGATGACTCCGTTAACAGATTTATCACCTGTAATCTCTTTAACGGCAATACCTGTCAGAACCTTTACTCCCCGTTCTGCCAGAGCTTTCTCTGCTAGCTCCGAAAATTCAGGATCAAACGCCGAGGCCATGATGTTGGGAAGCAGTTCGATCAGAGTGATCTCCTTGCCCTTTTTATTCAGTTCATCCGAGATTTCCACACCAATAAATCCCGCACCGATCACTATTATTTTATTTAGTTTATCAAGTTTCTGCTGTAATACATCCAGATAGACTTTGTTTTTTGGGATAGTGAATGCATTTTCTTTATCATGTCCGGGTATGAATTTCATGATCATTGGTTCTGATCCGGTGGCAAAGATGAGTTTATCGTAAGAGAATGTTTCTTCCTTTTTTGTTTTACAGATTTTCTCATCTTTATTCACTGTCAGGACTTCGTCAATGAAGATGTTAATCCCTAGTTTTTCCAGTCCGGCATCCGGTGAGATATTTTTATCCGAGGATCCTAACGTCCCGAATATGTAGGGAATGCCACAGGGGATCATCACCTTTTCTTCACGGCGTATGAGGGTTACGTTTTTTTCGGGATGGGCTGATTTTGCAGTCATGGCGCTGACCTGTCCCGCAGCAGAGCCGCCAATTATCAAAATGTCTGTTTTCATCATTACTCCTTTTCTAGCTCTTTTATTTATGTAAAACCTTATAACCTAATCTCTTTTTAATTGGTAAAATGTTCCTCGTTTCATAGAGATACTGATAGGCTATGTATACCTTTCTTAGTTGTAAGCTTCACGGATTTCAAGGGAATCTAACACAGGCTCAAGTATTTTAGTCCATTTTGGTGAATCCCAGGGTCCTAATCTCTGATGTATCAGATAGTATTTTTCCGGAATGGGATGGGTACCAATAATAACAGGTATTTGATAGCGTTCCTCGATGAAACGTTTAAAATATTCAAGACGAGGGCATGGGGGATACCCCACAATAAGACCGGTTGCCAGATGAATAACCTGCACTCCGTTTTTTATCATTTCTTCCGGAGAATACTCAACATTACCTCCGGGACAACCGCCACAATTTGTATAAGCTGCAATCTCTGTATCTTGATCTTTTGAATAGTGCTTAAAAGCCCCGGCCCTTTCACGTAAAGCCCTGAAACATTTTCCTCCGGCACATAACTGATACCGTTGACAGATGATTATACCAATTTTGATTTTCTTACTTTCCATGGTTCATCCTTATCTTATGAGAATCAGCATCTTTACCGTTATAGGGAATATTTATTTCTCAGGCAATAATAATCCTCAGGTCTCCTTAGGAAATGATAATCGGGTACCCACCCCTCCGGATAAATATTTTTCCGGATATCGTGTGGATATTTCCAAGATATGTTGTGTACAATGTGTTGGACAAAGATAAGCGACAGCCTTCAGTATTTCATAATTTTTAAACCCGTGAAACCCACCGATTAACGCATGAATATGGCCGAATTTTTGTGCAATATTAACAATTTCCTCAAGTCCGGGATGAGAACAGCCAACAACCACAACTACCCCTGCCTGAGTTTTTATTACCAATGATTGTTCAATACCTTTAAGTTCTCCCGTCGAATACAGACCTTCATCTATTTTGTATTCTTCTGTAATGTATATAACTTCCCTTGCCCGACGCACTCCCCTGAATGAATAAGGTACGTAAACCTGCACATCGGAGTTTTCATGGAGAAAAGCAGCCAATCCGCCCGTATGATCAAAATGATAATGGGATATAAAAATGGTATCTATTATTCCCGGATCAATCTGCATGCGTCTCATATTTTCCAAAAGAATATGTCCGTCTGATCCTGTATCAAACAGGATTTTTTTGTTCTTTGTTTCGATAACTGCGGAAAAGCCCCAATCAGCGGTAAGGTCTTTACGGTTTTTAATATTGTCATATACGACGCGGATAGTCATATTTTTCATTTTAATGATCGCAGCGGTTATCACCGGTTGCCAGTGTTCCCTTAAGCCATTCTTTAACAATACAATCCGGATCTCCGGATTCGGCACCCAAAACGACCTCAATACCATATTGATGAAAAAGATTTTGTGCATGCATGCCCATACCACCTGTAATGATGATATTTGCACCTTCGTCAGCCAGCCATTTAGGCAGTACTCCAGGTTCATGAGGCGGTGGAGTCAGATTGCGGATTGAACTGAATTCCCTGTCTTCTGACACATGATAAAAACGGAAAATCTTACAGTGTCCGAAGTGTTGGGACAATTGATTCTGGTGAATGGGAATGGCAATTACCATTGATTATCTCCTTATTAATATTCGGCGGTTAATACTTTAAAGTTATCATTTATATAATCTGTTTAAGCTTATTGTTAAGATAAGCCTGATATGCTTCTTTGACGTTCATTCCTCCGGCACCAATATATACTTTTACACCTGCATGAGTCAGCATTCCGGCAGCATTATCTCCCGGACCGTTACCGGTTATCAGAATGGATACACCACTCTCTATGAAACGTTGTGCCGTTCTCGGTCCGGCACCGTGGGCTTCACTTTGTACATCCCTGTTATTTATAAATGATAAATCCCGGGTTTCTTCATCATAGATAACAAAGTAATTTGTTCTGCCAAATCTGGAATCAATCACTGCATCCCAGTCCGTATTCTTTGCCGTAAATGCAATTTTCATAAGACTTCCTTTATTTTATTCCGGATAATTCAACTTTTTAATCAATGTTTTCCATGTATCATTGAGAATTTTCATTAAAATATTATTATCATATTCAACGATACTTTTTCCTTCGATCATTGCTTTTGTGAAGGTCAAATCGTAAGGCAGATCCGTCAGATGATCGATCCTGTTTTCATGGAGAAACATAACTATTTTGTCTCTGTTTTCCCGGTTTATATCTGCTTTGTTTATGATACATCCTACTGGAATTTTAAATTTTTGTACAAGATCATAAACCCTCTTAAGATCATGCAGACCGGATACTGTTGGTTCACTGACCAGAATCACATAATCAGCGCCGGAAAGGGAAGAGATTACCGGACATCCGATTCCCGGAGAACCATCAATCAGTACAAAGGGTTTTTCTTCAGTTTCTGCAATCTCCCGGGCTGTGTTTTTAACCTTTGCCACCAGTTTACCGGAGTTTTCTGCACCTGCTTTCATCCGGGCATGAACCATCTTGGAGCTTGTTTTAATTTTTGAGATATACCACCAACCAACGTGATTGTTGATGTTCCGGATGGCATGTGCCGGACAGATTCGGGTGCAGTATCCGCAGCCTTCACAATCCATTTTATCAATTGAATAGCGCCCACTTATAACCCGGACTGCATCAAAATGGCAGACATCCTTACATTTTCCGCAGTTTATGCATAGATCTTGATCGATCGATGCATATTGCCCGCTGTAAAAATCTGCTGTATAGTAAGGTTGAGGCTGCATGAAAACATGCATATCCGAAGCATCCACATCACAATCTGCTGTTATTACCGCATTTCCCCCCAGAACGGCAAATGATGCTGTTATTGATGTTTTCCCGGTTCCGCCTTTGCCGGATATGATTACGATTTCTTTCATTTTATTCTTTGCTTACCTATGATGCCTGAAGAGGAATGTGAAAATATTCTAGTATTTGATCCAGAGCAAATTTTACTTCGGGTATTGTATGGTATAGAAGTTCACCCCGGGAATAACATTCTGCTATCTTCCGCTGATTAGGGATTGTTGCAATTAAAGGTATTTGTTTATCTCTGCAGAATTCACTGATATGAGAATTTCCGATGTCATACCTATTTAAAACGACGACAAAAGCCTTTTGCAAGGCCTGGAGCGTTTCAACGGCCAGTTGTAGATCATACAATCCAACAGGTGTGGGTTCGGTGATAAGAATAACCTTGTCTGCATGCTTCACCGCTTCCACCATGGGGCAGGAGGTTCCAGGAGGTGCATCGAAAATTCTTATCGTTTCTTCAGGGAAACTCTCATCTGCAAATTGTATGGCTTGTTTGATTAAGGGTACAGCCTGTTCTTCGCCAATATCCAGTATGCTCTCGATAAGAGTGAGTTTTCCGGATTCAAACTGTTTCAGTGTGCCGATTTTCTTCTGTACCATGGGTAACGCATTGACAGGACATAATTCAGAACAGGCATAGCAACTGTGACAGAGTTGCGGGAAGACAAGTATATCATCATGAACTCTTGATATAGCATGAAAAGCACAGACTTCCGTACAAAGAGAACACAGAGAACATTTTTCAGAATCCCATTCCGGGATCATTCGATAGACTGCTTGTTCATAAGTTTTATTACCGTGAATAAAGAGTCCGGAATTGGGTTCTTCCACATCCAAATCGGCGAGAATCACATCATGCTCCAAGGCGAGATAGGCTGCCAGATTGACAGCCAGTGTGGTTTTACCCGTTCCGCCTTTACCGCTGGCAATACTGATTTTCATTGCCATCTATATGTTTGGTTTTGGTAATTATGACTCTTGTAATCAGAACTCACTTTGTTTCAAGCTTTTCCAGACGTCTGCTTACATTTTCCAGACTCTTATTCAGTTTCTGCATTTCATCCTGAAGTATTTTCATACTGTCCGCTTGCTTCGGCAGGGTTTCTTCTGGATCAAACATATATGGTTCGGGATCGTTGTCCCGCCCATAGCCGTAACCGTGTCGGAAACCTCTTCCCATGCCCCTTCTGCCATAATTAGGTAAATTTTTGGTGTAGCCGGGACTTTTATACCCACGGCAATATCCCAAAGCCCTGCCTGTCATGGGACCCATTCCTTCAGGTCCCGTTCTGTCTCCTCGTGGCATCATAAGCCTCCTTTACTTTTATTTCTCTTCTCTATGTACTTGTTAATCTATTCATGTTCAGGATCATTAGTTGTACCGTGACTGCATTCGGGACATTCCGTTTTTTCCGGCTCATGAACGGTTTGTCCCCATCCCCGTCCGCACCGCCCGCACCGGTATCTGCCATGTAACACGGAGTTCATCCGGATGGCTTTACCGTTGATCAAAGCATCCGCTACTTTCTGATGGGCACGCTTCAGTATATTTCCGAATGTCTGACGGGATACACCCATCAAATCTGCCGCATCATTCTGATATAAACCTTCCAAATCCGCCAATCTGAGGGCCTCCAGTTCATCTGCCCTCAGTTGAATTTCTTCAAGTTCAGCCATACGCCTGCCACGCGGCTTAAAATACTCATCTACAAAGGAACCATATATCCACCGGTTTTTGTAAGGTCTTGGCATTTTCTCTCCATTATTAGCATATGCCAATAATAATTTAATGAATTATTTAAAGAGAGCAAATGATTATGTTGAGATTGAGATTGAGCCCCGTGAAATAATTCCAAATTTATCGGGATATTTCACGGGTATGATAGGAGGCTAATTAAAGTAATGTTCAGATAAAATTGGGAGTGGTAATAATGATAAAGTTAAGT
>DKER01000079.1:0-1140 GCA_002452555.1 Fidelibacterota bacterium UBA6817
TTGGCGGATTGACCGTTTATAAGCAAATACGAAAGCTTTTACCCCATGAGCATATTATTTATCTGGGTGATACGGCCCGGGTTCCTTATGGGTCAAAAAGTACGGCAACAATTGAAAATTTTGCCGTTCAGATTACCCGCTTCCTCCTGGATCAACCTGTTAAGTCAATTGTTATTGCCTGTAATACCGCATCAAGTCTTGCCCTGGACTCTGTCTCTTCCTTAACGGACTTGCCGGTTATTAATGTTATCGAACCGGGCGTTGAAGCAGCACTCAAGGCAACACGCAACAACCGAATTGCCGTTATCGGAACAACGGCAACGATTGAAAGCCAATCCTATCCGCGTGCTGTGGAAAAAATAAAGTCTGATATAATAACCCATGCCGCCGCCTGTCCCCTTTTTGTTCCCCTTGTAGAAGAAGGATGGGAAGAACACCCCGTAACAACCCAGATAGCACGGGAATATCTTCTTCCCCTGATAAAACTGGATATTGATGTGCTTATTTTAGGATGTACCCATTATCCAATATTAAAGCCGGCGCTAAAAAGGATTCTGCCAGATAATGTTATTATCACAGATGCCTCTCTTGCCGTTGCCGAAGCGGTTAAAAGCACACTTGAAGAAAAACAATTGCTTAACAATCATTCTGTTGCCGGAACTGATCTTTTTTATGTCACTGATTTCCCCAGAAAATTTACATCTATCAGCAGCCGGTTTCTGGGGTATGAGCCGACAGACGTGCGAAAAGTTTCTATTGAAACTCTCAACACATATTCTCTAAAAACCACATGAAAGATTATTTAAACGATCTGTATGCCCGTCTGGGCGGCCAGATGAAGCTGGGCCTTGACCGCACATTTGATTTCATGAAATGGTTAGACAATCCGGAATCCGCATTCCCGTCTATCCATGTGGCCGGAACAAACGGCAAGGGTTCGGTCGTGGCCGTTGCCGAAGCCATTTTAAGAGCTTCGGGATTAAAAACCGGCCGATTCACATCTCCCCATCTTCTCCATTTCAATGAAAGGATACGGATTAACGGTGATCCCGTTCCGGAAGAAGAGATTGAAACGCTGATTAATCTGTGGCGGCCCTGGCTGGACAGCCATGAAATATCCTTTTTTGAAATTACGACCGG
>DKER01000079.1:1155-2117 GCA_002452555.1 Fidelibacterota bacterium UBA6817
GGCGGCCGCCTGGATTCAACCAATGTTATCACACCCCGGACAACCGTTATAACATCTGTCAATAAAGATCATGTGAAAATCCTTGGCGGCACATTAAAAAGTATTGCAGAAGAAAAAGCCGGCATTATCAAGGCGGGGATTCCTGTTTTAACCGGCCCCCAAAAACCGGCTGTCATAAAAGTCCTCAAAGAAAAAGCAAAACAAAAAAACGCTCCTTTGACGATCGTCAAACAAGAAGACTATTTTACTGATTATAAAATTCTGGAATCGGGAATGAATGTTCGATTGAAAAAATCCGGAGAATGGATTCATACACCGCTGGCAGGCGTCCACCAGCTGGAAAATCTTGCCCTTGCCCTGAAAAGCTGTGAACTCTTTTTGGAAAGAGAACCCGATCTTATTGCAGTTAAAAGGGGTTTGTCAGAGGTGTCATGGCCGGGGCGCTTCGAAAAATTATCATCAAAACCCCTGATTTATTACGATGTTGCCCATAATCCATCCGGGGTTGAACGGTTAAAAGAGCTGGTTATGTCTCTTTATCCGCAAAAAAAGAAATTTCTTATCATTGGAATGCTTGGAGATAAAAAAACGCGAGATATCGTTGAAATTATGCTGCCGGATTCTTTTGCCGCTTATCTTGCTCCGGTGGCGTCTCACAGGAGTATGTCAATTCAGGATTTGATTCTTCTCGCATCGTCCTTATCCCATACATCAGTAATGCCCTCCGTCTCTGAAGCTGTCAAACGGGCAATGTCTGAAGCAAATGACGACGATCTTATCCTAATTTACGGCAGTCATTATATGGCCGGGGAAGTGTATGCCGCAGTGACCGGAGCAGAATACACTAAATCAGAATATTGACATCTTTTTCAACATTAAACATCACAGATTTTCAGTCTATATAAAAGGATCGGAAACCTAAGAGCAGCACTCCGGGCATTGGCCGTGCAAAAGAATAAGGA
>DKER01000079.1:2193-9574 GCA_002452555.1 Fidelibacterota bacterium UBA6817
TATAAAGTGAGCATGGGGCTCAATTATCCCGTCATATCGGGCTTTTGCTCCGTCATGAAGCTCCAAAATTTTCCCCTGATCACGAAGGACTTTCAGATTTCGATACACCGTGCCCAGGCTGATATCTGGCCGGATTTTTTGAACTTCTTCATAAATCCATTCAGCCGTAGGATGTATTTTTGTGTTTTTTAATATGTATAGAATCTCTTTTCTTTGCGCAGTATTTCTAAGTTTCATTTTCAATCTGACCTTTCATCAAAGCAAGCGATCCCATGGGGTCCCAAGGATTCAGAATTACCGGGGGTTGCTCATGTGCCGCAAGCAATTCTGGCGTGAGGTGTTTGCGATGGATTACAACCTGATAAGTGTATTCATTAAACCAGGAATCACTCATAATGAAATACCCTTCTTTCCCGGACTTGTCACTCCAGCTGTTTTCAACTTTCCAACGCACCGGGTTACCTTCTTCAGATAAATGAACACCGGTAAAAACCATGGCATGTGTTAACAGGCTTTCGCCGTAATCCAGGCGCCCTGCCTTATCAAGGCGAAACGTGGTTCCCAAGGCATCTTCATAGAGATATAATTCCGTGTCCAGTATCCCGTTTTCCCTGTCCATCATCTGTCCCACGTCACAACCAAACCACACCGGTTCATTTGCAGAAAGCTGTTTTAATGACAAGGCTTTCAATGTTTCCATATCCACATTCAGGTACTTGACGGGGCGCCCGCCCAAAACATTTCCCAGATATTGAACCGTATACGTTTTTAAGAATGGCTTGTCATTTGTAGGGGCGTTGATAATGCTGATATAATCATCCGGGTCAATGTTCACATATTTTTTATAAAAGGTCAAGGGGGTCAGACCGCGATCGAAACGATATATTTTATCATCGTCTCTGTATTCAAAATCGAATGTTTCCGGCGGTTGACCCAAAAAGGTAACAAGCAAGTCATAAAACTTCCCCAATATTCTCTCTTTTTCCTGACGAAGCTTCACGTCATCGTCATTTTTTTCTCCCATGTCCCGAAGTTTTTTTGCCGATTCACGAAGTTTAAGAGTAAGCAGCCTGTTCATGGTGCGGGTATTGCTGCTGTGAAATGTTTCAGGCATAATATTTTTGGGAACAATGCCGTATTTTTCCACTAAAGCTGAAAACATATCCCATTGACCGCCATCCTGAACCGGATTTGACATGAGCCACATAACAATTCGACTGTCAAGGCTTTCTTTTCGGGTTTCGATTATATTCTCAAGAAAATAATTTGCCTTTTCAAACTTATCCCAGAAGAGAGGATAATTCTGTGAAAGTTCAAAATCCTTTACGTTAATCTCCTGTGACACTTTATGGCGAAACGTATTTAGGGCTGCAAACATCCAACAGCGGCCGCTTTTGTCCTGGTTTGTGATTTTCCCGGTTTCGAGTTCAACAGAAAAAGGATAATTCATGTCCAAAGCGGATTGGTTGTTAAAGGCTGTGTTTTCTATCCCGTTTTTTATAATACTGTTTCTCACAACGTCTTTATACGGATTCAGAAGAAGATCGCGTCTGCAACGGTTTAACAATTCATCGGTTATTGCTCTTCCGCCCATATTTCTACCTTTTTAAAAATTCATTCATTACAGGTATAACTTTATCAATCTCGGGAGTAATCCCAAGATGGCCATGATAATTATCAAGAATCATTGTTTGGGAACCCAATGAATTCGCCAATTCCAGGGCCGGTGAAGGATTTACCAGTTGATCCTGAATATTGACTATCACCAATAATTCCGCAATGGTTTCATTCAGGGCTTCGTCGTATCCTCCGTCAAACTGGCGGCCGATATCGTGGACCGTCATCGCTTTTAGTTGGGATTCCCAGTTATAACTGTTGAAAAGCCGGCCCGGCCGCTGTTCAAACCTTCCCAGATAAGATTCAAAGTTTTCAACCGGAACATTATCCACCATATATTCAGGTGTCCGGGCAACCAGATCCTGAGACATGTCCAGCAAGGTCATCAGACGATTTTCAGGAATGCGGTACTCTCGCGCCACTTGAATCAGCCGTCGTTGAAATTCCTTATGCAGCAAATCCCTGGATGTCATACGCGGTGTGCTCACATAAGCAACGATTTTGTCAACATAGGAGGGATAGGTCACCATCCATTCAAATGCCTGCATACCTCCCATAGATCCTCCAACAACAGCATGGACATGATTGATCCTGAGAATATTTGTCAGGACCAGATGTTGAGACCGAACCATATCAAGAATGCTGATATCCGGAAAAAGGGCGTTGGGTTGTGTTCTGCTGTTTGACGGGGAAGATGAAATCCCGTTTCCAAGGGCATCCATAATAATAATCGTGAAAGCCGTCGTATCAATAAAATTGTATTGCCTGATCAGATTTTCCGCATGTTCGGAAGTGCCTCTAAACCAGGTAGGGAATATTATCAGCTGATCCTCGGTCCGGGGATACCTGCCCACAATCCGGTACCCAACCCGGCACTGTTCTATCATATCTCCGTTAAACAGTGTAAAATTCCCTATTTCTGCCATTCGCTGTTCAGATTCAGCAAACAACAACGAAAGCGTAAGCAATATTGAAGCCGTTATCCTGAAATGCATTTTCCCTCCGGCAACCGGTAAAATTACACAGGGTTATTACCGATTGATATTATTTATCATATTTCGTAATTATTTTCAAAGATTATTAAGGATAAAGTTATACTTTTCAAGCTTGTTTTTCCATGCGTTTAACGATTTTTCCCGCTTTAAAGAGCCTTTGTGCAATATTTCCAATTTATAAACAAGTTCTTTGAGGACACTTTCCCGTTTTTCATCAGGCATATCCGGATTCCGATTCAATAAATTTTCCAGCGCAGCAACACGATATCGGTCCATGCCCCAAACTGAACGGGATAATTGATCCGGATGTCCTCCATACTTCTTTATACCCGGAACAGAAATAAGCCCAACCGGATGATTCAGGGATATTCTCAACCATAAATCATAATCTTCACAAACGGGTAAAGATTCATCAAACCCCCCGGTTTCGACAAAAAGGGATTTTTCAAACATAACGGCGGAAGGACTTACAAGGCACATGCGCAAGCTTGGGATGAAGATATCGCCGTGCATTTTTTGATGTTTATTCATGGGGTTAACACGCTTACCGTTTCGTATCCATATTTCTTCTGTCTGACAAATCCGGTATTCCGGATTATTCTTAATCCACGTTTCCTGAATCAACAGTTTTTCCGGCAGCCATTCGTCATCGCTGTCTAAAAGTGCTATCCAATCTCCGTTTGAGGCTTCAATACCCCGGTTTCTTGCAGCCGAAACGCCTTTGTTTTGTTCATGCAAAATCCGTATTCGATCGCCATAGTGTTTTAACGTTTCTCCGGTTCCGTCTGTTGAGCCATCATCAACAACAATGATTTCATCAGCAGTGCGGGTTTGTTTTAACACACTGTCAATGGCTCTTGAGACAAGGATTTTCCGGTTATATACCGGTATTATGACGGATATTTTTTTGTTTTTATTCATTTAGAAGAAATTCCGAAATGGTTTTAGAACAATGCGGCATTGATTTCTTTGCTTCTTGTTGGGAATTCTTCCCGGCGCGATCGCTTACAACTTTAACAATGGAAGCAGGGATTTTCTGTTTATCAGACCATGCCAGCGTTGACCATGCTTCCATATCGACAATCTGTGCTCTGTATTTCCTGATCAGATCCTCCCGAAACTCCTCCGTATTTTCACTATTCCCAACACTCACACATCGTTGCACATAATGTGCGGCAATTCCGGACAGATCAGGATAAAAGCAGCGGCTATCCCATGTAGACGCGACTGTCTCCGGCACTACCGGCATTCCCGGAACCAGATCATCTTCCAGCGCTCCGCAGGTGCCGACATTTAAAATCCGGCTTACCGTATGAGCGGGAAGAAGTCTGTTCAAACCAAGAGAAACAGCATTTGGCCCAATACCGGTCTGTAATGCCAGAAACTCAATTCCGTTGTATTCTGCAGTATACAGGCATTGTTTTTTTGTAAATCGATATGTTTCCCGGATATTGATCCGTAAAAATAATTCCGTCATCTCTGCCTTAAGGGCAAAGGTGATAAGCATATCGGGAATAATTCGTGTCATAGCGATAAGTTATAAAAACAACTGTAATCTTTTTATTCTCTTTTCCCTGCAAAGGTTGACTTTTTTTCTTATCTTTTCCAAGTTTGAAGAACTGCGGGGGAATCATGACATTTGCAGCAAAAATTTTTTCACTCTTTTTCATAATAACACAACTTTACGGCCAATCGTTGACAACGGCAGGTTTCAGAGGGCGGGTAACGGCTGTTGACGGAACAATTTTAAAATCTGCCAATATTACAGCTACACATATTCCGACACAAACCATCTCCGGAACCGTTAGTCTTGAAGATGGATATTTTTACATTCCAAACCTGGCACCGGGCGGTCCGTACCGTCTTAACTGCAACTTTATCGGTTACCATGAAGCGATATATGAAGACATCATCCTTGCTTTGGGCGAAAACAAGATCGTTAATTTTATCATGGAACCAAAAACACTCACAATGGAAGCGGTAACCGTTACAGGCGACCGGGCTCCTGAGTCCAATCGGAGCGTAACCGGTATTGTCACTCATATATCAGAGGAAATGATTGATTTAATTCCCGGCATTGACAGAAGTCTGCACGATTTTACACGCTTATCATCAAAATCCTTCGGATACAGTTTTGCGGCCAAACACCCCAATTTCAACACAATTAAACTTGACGGAACGGTATTAAATGATGTATATGGCTTAGCAGACAACGGACTGCCGGGCGGGCATGTAGGATTACAGCCGGTCAGTCTGGATGCAGTTGAACAAATTGAGATTAGCATTGCTCCTTTTGATGTTCGTCAGTACGGATTTACCGGAGGGGCTGTCAATGCCATTACCCGGAGCGGAACAAACTCATTTTCCGGATCAGTTTATTCATTTTTCAGAAATCACCGTTTGGTGGGGACTTATAAAGACGGCCTGGATTACCCTGACTTTACCGAGCAAACATACGGTTACCGATTCAGCGGACCGCTGAAAAGAGACAGGCTGTTTTTCTTTATCAACGGAGAATTCTCCGTACGGGATATTCCCAATTCTGTCAGTCTCGACACATCAAACACCAACCGTTTTCTCGGGAATCCGGATGATGTGATCCGTGTTTATAATATTCTAAAAAACCAGTATGGATATGATCCGGGAGATTATGCGCCAATAACCCGTGAAAAGCGCAGTATAAAACTCTTTTCAAGACTGGATTATCATATGAGTTCTAACCACCGAATCAGTCTACGCCACCAATATCTGCAAGGACGGGATGAAACCAATGACAGAAGTCAGTCCCGGTTTTATCTGGGAAATGGAGGATACATCGGGAATACACTGATGCACTCGGTGGTGGGCAATGTTTACAGCGCTTTCAGCAGCAACATTTCCAATATATTTACCCTCAGCTACATGCTTCAAAGCGATGACAGGGATATGCCGGGACAGTCTTTCCCGGCCATTCGCGTACAGAGCGGCAACTATGATATAATGGCCGGAAACGAGCAATATGCCTCCGGGACCCGGCTTGACCAGCACTATGTGGTTATCAGCAATCAATTGTCCGTCTTTTTAGGCAAACATACTATCAATGCCGGTTTTAAAAATGAGCGCTACCGATTCTATAACGGTTTCTTCCCCAGTATTAATGGTTATTATGAGTTCGATAATCCGGACAGTCTTGCTTCCGGTTCTCCGTCTATGTACTGGTTGACATATTCTCTTATACCCGGAGAAAAAATGCCTTTTGTAGACTGGAAAAGTGACAATCTGGGGTTGTACATACAGGATACCTGGGATATAACAGACCAGTTCAGATTAACAACAGGTATCCGCATGGATATGACATTCTTTCACGACGTCCCTCTGGCAAACGACACACTAAAAACATTGTTCTCGGATAAAGGATTGGAAAATGACCGGATGCCGGAAAATTACCCGAACGTGTCACCCCGGCTGGGATTTAACTACAGAACGGGCTTATCCCGTCTTGAAACAGTCAGGGGCGGTGTGGGATTATTCGCCGGTGATCCGAAATTTTTATGGCTGTCCAATTCCTACAATTACAGCGGCATGTTAACCAATACGGTGTATACATATTCTCCCCCTCCTTTTAATCCGGATGTAGATTCACAATGGAAGCCTTCAGATTCCGGATATCAGAAAGCAGAGATAGATATTGCAGATCCCAAACTCCGATTTCCAAAACTTTTCCGGTTGAACTTAGCCGCAGATTTTCGGCTGGCTGATGAATGGTTGCTCACTGCCGATGTGATGTATTCCAAGAATATTCACGAACTGTATTTTCAGGAAATAAACCTTGCAGGTCCAACCCATACCATGGCAGACGGAAGGCCTTATTTTAAGGAGAGATTGTTTGCAGATCAATTCCACCGGATAATGTATTTGAAAGACACGGATAAGGGATATCAGTGGAATGCTTCCATCGAGCTTAAAGGTGCCGGTACCGTTTTGGGAACACATTATCGAACGCTCATGTCCTATACGCTGAGTCGTGCTGCAGATATAAGCAGTATGGTCAGTTCGCAGAATTATTCAAACTGGCGTTATAATGCTATCCGGAATCACCCCAACAGTCCGGAAATAACCACATCCCTCTATGAAATCAAACACCGGTTTACAGGGAATATCAGCTGGACATTTCCCCTGTTCAAACAGGCGCCCACTATATTATCCGTGCTGTATGAAGGTCACTCCGGTGCACCTTTTTCTTATGTTTACACCGGGGATTACAATGGAGACGGAAGTGCTGAAAATGATTTAATATTTATTCCGGAAAGAGCTGACGAGATTGTATTATTATCCGGCAATTGGGACAAATTGAGCACGTTCATCGAAAATGATGATTATTTAAGGAAAAATCGGGGAAAAATCATGGAGCGAAACGGCGCAAACCTTCCATGGACTCACAGGATTGACCTCCGGATAACACAATCTATACCACTCTTACAGAATCAGAAGTTATCTTTGAATCTCGACCTGATAAACCTTGGCAATCTTTTAAATTCTTCCTGGGGGTTGGTGCGGTATCAAAAAACCGGCTATTTCCCTCTTCTTAAATTCAAGGGATTTGAAACTCCCGGAGATCCCGCATCACGGCCGGTTCTAGAATTTGACGACTCACTGGTTAAGGCATGGCTGATTGATGATATGGCATCCCGCTGGTTAATGCAGGTAGGAGTACGGCTTGAGTTCTGAGCAATGAGCCGGCTCGCTTTGCTCGCAGTGGAAAGTGGAAAGTCGAAAGTCGAAAGTCAAAA
>DKER01000007.1 GCA_002452555.1 Fidelibacterota bacterium UBA6817
CGGCGGATTGGATCTTGATCATGAGATTTTTTCAAAAATCAACGTTATAACGGACAACAGTAAAGAGAGCTTTGCCGGTATATTCACTCGGGATACAGTATTGGATCTGACGGTGTATGGAGGCCATCCGGATACGTTCAGCGCAATTCTGTTGAACGGATTTTCTGATAATGTTCGATACAGTATTACACTGAACCCGGGTGTCACGGATACAACCCGTATACCGGCCGTTTTCAACCCGGCAAATCAAAGGTTGATGAAACTGGTTAAAACTTCATCAGGTTACAAAGGGGTTGACCCGGGATATCTGCTCTTTGTCAAACCGTACGATTACCAGCCCCCGTCCATTGAAATAACGGTAAACTCCCGAAATATCCTGTCCGGATCTTTTGTGTCGGACGGGGCGCGTTTTTCTGCTCTGATCACAGATAATATTCTTGTCCATACAGATCCTTCAACCTGGGGCATTTATATTGACGGCGAAGAGCTGGACAGAGATTTGATCAATGTCAACCAGGATAAGAACGGCCGCCGTTTGGGATTGAATTTCAATCCTGAGTTTACCTTGGGGAAAAACCATATTCTGTCTGTCAGTGCTTCTGACGGAATGGGAAATCTTACTGAGAGTCCCGGGTATGAACTGATTACGACAACCGGTGCGCGTATTCTTGATTATGGCTGTTTTCCCAATCCTTTTGGTGCACGAACTTATATTATCTACGAACTGACATCGCAATTTGATGAAGTGATTATTGAAATTTTTACGGTGTCGGGGCGTCGTATCCTGCGTATAGACAGGACGAACGCTGAAACGGATCTTCCCCTGAACGATGTGGGGTATCATGAAATTCCCTGGTACGGCAGGGATCAGGACGGAGAATTTGTTGCAAATGGGGTTTATTTTTACAAAATACTGGGAAAAATTTCTGCCGAGACCTATTCCTCCCGGGGAAAGGTGGTAAAGCTGAGATGATAAGAAAAACTGCACTTATTTTTCTTGTGCTTGTTTCTTTCCTTAATGCAGGGAAATACGGGGATGCTTTTATGTTTGCCGGACATCCTGCAGCAGCTATCGGTGTCGGAAATGTGGGTGTAGTTCAGTTGACCGGACTCCGGTCAGTCCTTATGAATCCTGCCGGACTTGCTCTTACAGACAGACCGGAATACTATTTGCAGTATAATGCTCTCTACGGACTCGGTTTTCAATATGCTGCCGGTTTTAAAAACAGGTACGGGAATAAATGGCACTGGGGACTTCTTTGGAACCGCACAGGTGTCAATGATATCGAGGAACACCCGGACATCAGTTCATTATCGACATTGGAACGAAGGGATTTTGTCCGCAATAATGCAGGTTTGTATTCCACATTTACAAGCCGGGAAGATCTGCTCACATTCAGTCTGGCCAGACATTTCAAGCATCGTATTGATTTGGGATGGCAATATGAAGAATTCTATATTGAAAATCCTGTCGGAATCTCCGTTAAAGTTTTGAATAAGGCAATGTTTGGTGAATCGGCACAGGGTATCGGAGCCGATGCCGGATTCCGGTTTATTATTCCCGGCAATGAGATATTTTATATTCGGAATTTGGGAAATATCATTTTTGCCGCATCGGCAATGAATATTTATTCAACAGGGATATACTGGACCACAGGTCATGTTGATCAGGCCTGGATGACAGTTTTATGGGGGGCGGCTCTTGACCAGCCCGTCAGCTTTTTGCGTTCCAGATTGCTGCTCATGTTTCAGAATGTTCTGGAAGACGACCCGGCTTTTCGATGGGGAGTGGAATGGAAAATCATGGATGTATTAGCGTTTCGCCTCGGGAAGGATGATTTGGGTTACAATGCGGGAGCCGGCGTCAGATTTCGCTTTGGCCGTCATTTTGTGGTTATGGATTATGCTTTTCAGGACCATCCTCTTGATGTGGGGCATCGCGTCTCTTTAACCCTGATGCCCGGGAAAAAACAATGAACAAAATGTTGGTTCTGATGATTACGATTCTACTGATGTTTACGATTTTCGGATGCGAAGATATTGAAGATCCCAATCCTCCCCAACGGCCTGTCATGGTTCCCAAATCCCTGCCCTGGGAATATGTGGAAAAGGGAATCGATGCGGATGATATTGTTACGGGAATCTTTGTTGAGTGGTATCGGAATCCGGATCCGGGCATGGATGGTTATATTGTTTATCGCGCGGCAGATACAAGCGATACCGGAAAACTTGATTTTGTACGGAAGGATACGGTTTTTTCCTATCCCCTGAATCCCATGCTTTCCGATACGGAATTTGTCGATACAGATGTGGACTTCGGAACCATCTATTATTATTTTGTCCGTGCTCTGGGTATTTCGGAAAATAAAAGCGAACCGTCAGACACGGTTCGATATTCGCTTACACCCCCTCCGAGTAATTGTCTGCCAAACCTGTCAGAACCAGCTGAAAATATTCCCGAGTTCAGCTGGCAATATTCCAATGATTTTCAATTTGGCATCAATTATTATTATATTCGCGTTGAAAATTTGACAACGCGCAGCGTAATCTGGTTTTACGGAGTACCCCGTTTGGATTATACCGGTCAGGGACAGACATTGAGATACAATGCAGACGGAAAAGCATCGGAAGCAGTCCTCTCGCCGCAAAATACATACCGGTGGAAAATTGATGCCATCGGCCGGCAGAATATAGACGGTTCTGAAATTGAAGGCAGTGAAAGCAGGTGGATAACCTTTCAAATTAAGGATTGAAAATGAAAAGACAGATTATTCTCATAATGATTGTCCTGGTTCTTCTTTCGGGTACTGTATATTCGCAAACAATGTCCGGTTCTGTTACCGGATACAGTCTGGGACGTCAGCAACAGGAAGAACTCATGTTTCCTGTTAAAATCTGGGGAGAAGTTGTGAGACCCGGAATTTATGATGTTCCTCTTACCAGCGACATTATTGCTATTATATCGTATGCCGGAGGGCCGACCAACATGGCCAAGCTGACCAATGTCCGTCTTCTGAGAAATGAACTCATGGGTGAGGAAACCCATGTTCTTATGGTTGTGGATATTGAACGGTATATTGAAACCGGGGATAAAAACCTTCTGCCTGATATTCGCCCCGGAGATACCATTATGATCCCGCCCCGCTTTATAAAAAGAGTAACAGATGTCCTTGGAACGGCAAGTGCTGTATTGTCGATTGTAAATGTCTTTGCCGTTACCTCCTGGTATCTGTCCAGACCATAAAATTGCAGGGATTGAAATGATGTATGATATGGAAGAACGCCCCTGGGGAAAATTTGAAGTTCTCTTGGATGAAGACCGGTATAAGGTTAAACGTATAACAGTCCTGCCCGGGAAACGTCTGTCACTCCAGTCTCATAAACGACGCAGCGAACATTGGGTTATTGTTCAGGGAAAGGTTATTATTGTGAATAATGATACCGGTAAACCCTATAAGGCCGGGGATCATATATATATTCCGGCCGGGAATAAACATCGGATTGAAAACACGGGAACAGAAATGGCCGTGTTTATGGAGGTCCAGATTGGAGATTATTTCGGTGAAGATGATATTATCCGTTATGAGGATGATTTTAACAGAGTTTAAAATGTGGGAAAATTATGAAATATAAAATTGCAGATATAGCATTGGCAGGCTTTGGACGAAAAGAGATAGAACTGGCAGAAAAAGAGATGCCCGGACTCATGTCCATTCGTGACGAATTTAAAGATGAAAAGCCGCTGAAAAATGCCAGAATTACCGGAAGTCTTCACATGACAGTTCAGACGGCAGTTCTGATTGAAACACTGAAAATATTGGGAGCTGATGTCCGGTGGGCAAGCTGTAATATTTTTTCAACACAGGATCATGCCGCCGCAGCCATTGCAGATACCGGAGTTCCCGTCTTTGCATGGAAGGGCGAGACGCTTGAGGAATACTGGTGGTGTACAAAAATGGCCCTTCTCCATGGGAATGAAGGTCCGCATTTGATCGTGGATGACGGGGGAGATGCAACCCTTTTTGTCCATGAAGGGTATGCACTTGAGGAAATGTATCACAAGACCGGAAAGCTTCCTGAAATTACTGCAACCAACAAAGAATTGCGGATTATGCATGAACTCATTCTGAAAGACATGCCTGAGGATCCCATGCGCTGGCACCGGGCGGCGAAAACGCTTCGGGGAGTAAGCGAAGAAACGACGACAGGCGTTCACCGGCTTTATCAGTTTATGGAAGAGGGAAAACTTCTTTTCCCTGCCATCAACGTGAATGATTCAGTGACAAAATCCAAATTCGATAATCTTTACGGATGCCGGGAGTCGCTTGCAGACGGCATCAAACGGGGAACCGATGTTATGGTGGCCGGGAAGACGGTCATGATCTGCGGATATGGTGATGTGGGGAAAGGATGTGCCCAGTCTATGAAAGGCTTCGGCGCGCGGGTTATCATTTCAGAAATTGATCCTATCTGTGCCCTTCAGGCAGCAATGGAAGGCTATGAAGTGAAACCGGTGGAAGATGCAATCCGGGAAGATAATCCCGATATTTTTGTAACTGCAACCGGAAATTGTGATGTGATTACTACTGATCATATGATGGCTATGAAAGATATGGCCATCGTTTGCAATATCGGTCATTTTGACAACGAAATCCAGGTTGATGCCCTGTATGAACTTCCCGGGATTGAGAAAATCCATGTGAAACCGCAGGTTGATCAAATGCGTTTTTCTGACGGCCATTCTATCATTCTCCTCTCGGAAGGCAGGCTTGTCAATTTGGGAAATGCTACAGGCCACCCCTCTTTTGTCATGAGCAATTCTTTCAGTAATCAGGTTTTAGCACAAATTGAATTATGGAAAAAAGATCACAAGATTGATGTATATCGTCTGCCGAAAGTTCTTGATGAAAAAGTCGCCCGTCTGCATCTGGGGAAATTAGGTGTGAAACTAACGAAACTTACCCCAAAGCAATCAGAATATATCGGCACGCCTCCCAATGGTCCGTACAAACCGGATCATTACAGATATTGATCAGAAATCATGGGGACATTTTTCAATGAACAGGCCCTTTCGCCCTAATGTATCCAATATTCGGACATTCGCATTCTCAGTATTTGTTTTTGCAGTAATTCTGGCTTTTATTATCGTCGCATCCATATATCTTTTTATACCTGCATCATCAGCAAACCGGCTGGAATCTTCGCATATTACAACGATACATATCCCCAGAGGAATGCCATTCACCGGCATCGCCGATACTCTCAGATCACAGGGATTGATAGATTCGTATAAGCGGTTTTACTGGTCAGCCCGGTTTATGAAAAAAGTTGAACGACTTCAGGCCGGAACGTTTGAGATTCCGGGCGGATTAAGCTACAAACAATTGATAACGCTTTTATCGGCAGCCAAACCCTTACAGGTTCGGGTTACCATTCCTGAAGGACTGGAATTTGAAGAAATTGCTGAAATTTTCAGTTCACGCTT
>DKER01000145.1 GCA_002452555.1 Fidelibacterota bacterium UBA6817
ATAATCTGCGCTTCAATTTCATTATTCAATCGTAAAACATGTATCATTTTATTCATTCTATCCTCTCCGTTAACGGGTTTAATGGTTTTATGCAGAGCAGATTTAACACCTCTTTGTTCAATTTTTAAAATTTAGTTGTTTGACAGGCTTTAATCATCTGTTTTCTCTTTTGAGAAAGATTAATAACTTTGGGAGGAGGTATTATTATGACAGAGTTTTTTTCAAACCACCAGATTTTAACAAGTTATGTCCTTTTGCCAATAGCAATTATACTGGCAAGGATTATTGATGTTTCCATCGGGACCCTTCGAATTATCCTTGTTTCAAGAGGGATGAAAGCATTGGCACCGCTTTTAGGTTTTTTTGAAGTGCTGATTTGGCTTGTGGCAATCAGTCAAATTATTCAAAATTTATCCAACTGGGTAAATTATGTTGCTTACGCCACCGGATTTGCTCTGGGAAATTATATAGGCATGTTTATTGAGGAACGGCTGGCCATGGGGCTTGTGGCTATCCGTATCATAACACAAAATGATGCGGATGATCTGATTGAAGAAATCCAGAAAATGAATATCGGGACAACAAGTCTGGCTGCCAAAGGCATGCGCGGACATGTACGGTTGATTTTTACGATTATCAAACGAAAAGACCAGCAAATTGTTTTGGATCTTGTTCGAAAATTTAATCCGCTGGCTTTTGTATCCGTCAGTGATGTCAGATCTGTTCAGGAAGGATATTTCCCAAAATCCTCTGAAGAGAAAAGAATATTCCGGCGTTTATTTAATTCAAGTATGAATAGGAAATGATTAATCAGTAGCCGGTAGTCGGTAGCCGGCAGGCTATTCAGGGCTCAGCATAACGCCGTTTTTCCATACAGTCTTTATTTGGAAAGATTCGTCAGTAAGAACAAGATCGGCAGGATTGCCTTCCCTGATTTTTGGGTAATCCCGTGAGGATTTTATGACCCGAACCGGATTATCAGTGATGGTTTTTAGGGCACTCCGGAAAGAACAATTTGTGTAAGACATAAATCTTTCCGCTATCCGGGCAACGCCCAGAGAAGTCCCTATTAAGCCGTCATCATGGATATAACGGGCTTCACCGTTTTTTGCATAGAAAGGATATCCCTGATATACATATTCTCCGTCCGGAAGTCCACTGCTAAGCATTCCATCGGTAATACAAACACATCTGTCCGTGCCTACCATGTTATGAAGAAACCGGACCATACGCTCAGAGATATGTACCCCGTCTGCTATAATTTGAACTGTAGCCTTTGAATCAAAGATTTCAGGCAAAGGTCCCGGCTCCCGATGATGAATGGGTCGCATGGCATTGCAGATGTGCGTTACATGATTGATGCCATGTTCAATCGCCAGTCGAGTCTGTTCGGCTGTTGCATCCGAATGACCAAACGCAGGGATTACTCCATGTTTTTTCAATGTGCTGATTAAAGTGTCTGTGTGATCTGTTTCCGGAGCAATCGTCATCATTTTCAGTGCTTCACCACAATGGGAAAAGACATCATCCAATACTTTTTCAGAATATGGACAAATCTTATTTTCAGCAATACCTCCTTTTTTAGCAGGAGAAATAAACGGGCCTTCTAGATGAATCCCCATCATACCGGGGCACCGGCCGGAGCGGTAAAGCTCACGAAGCAGGTCCAGATGACTGTTTGAACCTTTCGGGAGATAAAAGGTCGTTGCAAGGTATGATGTTGTACCCATCCGGGCAAGAGATATATCTGCCATCATTACGCCTGCTTCATCACAACAGCTAAAATCCGCTCCACCGGCACCATGAACGTGCAAATCTGTAAATCCGGGTACTATATATAAGCCATTCCCGTTAAAATCATTTTTATTGGCAGGTTCAGCCGGTGATATCGACTGAATAATATTACTATTAATCATCACATCTACCGGCTGTTGAGGGTTATCAATCAACCGCACATTACGGATAATCATAATCGTGCCTTTCAATGCACTCAATATTCAATATTACGAGAGAGTGCCGCAAATTAAAACCCAAATCCCGCACTGAAAGAATGCACGCTTTTAAACCGTCCAAATTCCTGCAGTCCGTAATTGAACTCGAACTGAGTTCCCGCAAGATTGGTCTTAATTCCGATACCGGCAGTCAGTCCTCTCTCGTCATAATTCATCAGATAGCCGGTCCGTACGATGAACATATCATGAAGGGAATATTCAAGTCCCAATTTGACACGTTCTCTAAAATCCCTGGGATGAATAGATTCCACTCCCAGACGGAGAGAATGTACCTCTGTCAGATCCGGTGCGATCAGGGTCATTAAATCCATGTCTGCACTAAAACCCACTCTGAAGGGCATCGGAAATTTTTCCCGTTCAATCTGAATTTCCCGAGAAAAATTCTGAATAACGGCACCAAAACGGATTCCGTATGTCCCAAACGAGTATGTTGTTCCAATATCAATGGCCGGTTCACCGTGCGAGTATTCTTTTTTGACAACGACCAGTGAAGTATCTCCCAGATTGGTGCCGGATGTAGCCACGGACGGATTTCCCAATTCCTGATAAGCATATTTTATCCGAATTCCATAAGAAAAGCGATCACTGATTCTTTGTGCAACCGTAACTCCGGCAGCCCATGCCGCGGGAGAAAAAACACCTGTTTCCATGAATCCCTCGACATTTTCAGCACGAACGGTTCCATAAAAATCCCCATAATCCATTGCCATGTAATCCAGGACAAAATATAAATTCATTGGACCTTTTACTGCACCGCTGACAGCATTATAACCCATATCAGCAATCCACAGCGTCCGTGACAGATTCACATCTGCCCTGCCGGGCATCCAGGCAACAGCCGAAGGGTTGGAATAAACACTTTCAGCACCGTTGAGACCCAGAATTCCGTTATCACCTCTTCCTAATGCTGCAGCTGAAACAGGATGTTCCAGAAACCTGTATCCCACTTGTGCTTTTTTCTCAACAGCATGAGACGATGTTGGCAGCAGGAGAGCAATAAGGATCAATGGTATAAGCCATCGGGAATATAGTAATGATTTTTTCATAATTTCACCTGTTCTCTTATCGGATAACCACAAATTTTACATACTGATCATCCAGTTTTTTTCCGTCAACATCTTCAGCATCCCGGACGGCAAGGATATAAATCCCGGTTGTAATAAACTGATTCGTATCGGTTCTCTGATCCCAGACTTCCTGATCGGTTCCAAAGTGTTCAATTTTTTTCACTTCATCACCGCTTTCAGTATAGACTGTCAGAGTACATTTGTAGGGAAGCCGTGCAAACAACAGTTGGTTACTGGCACCGGGAAAATTCAGAATTCCCGCATCAACGGTATACGGATTGGGAACAACCCTCACCTGTTTTGTCGTTGCCAAACCGGATTTAAATGGAATAGCCGGGAGCTGTGAGCGGTTGGCAAAGCGTGAACTTTCCAGCTTCTCACCCGGATTGAGTCCGAATGTATTCTGACTGCCATCATCCACAGCCGTGACAGCATAGAAATACGAAACGCCGCGAACAACATCATTATCAATGTAAGTTGTTTCTGTCCGGTCGTTAGTTTCATGAATGAGCTGCCATCTTTCTTTGGAAATCAATTCTGAAGGAGAACCAACCGTAACACTTCCCCTTTTCCTGTAAATCCGCCAGGCATACCAGTCGTCAACGCCTGTATCGGGATCTTTATAGTAGTTTTCGTCCGGATAAGACCATTCCAAAAGAATTCTGTCTGCATCACTGGTCACTTCCAAATCCGGGGGCGGGGGCGGATCAGGGACATTATAGTCATTCATATACGCCCAATATGCCCTGTCCATAACCTCAGCCAGTGTATCACGACCTGTAAGGATTCCATTCAGTTTATCTTCATCTGTGATATCTCCATTGAACCAGGCTTGTCCCAAAGAATCAGCCATTTCCCATGAAATTGAGCCCACGCCAACGGCATAGACAACACAAATGGAATCGTAGATTTCCTGTTCATGGTCCAATGTCAGATCATACGGACCGACTGTTACAAAACGCATCGGACCATACAGATAACCGGTTTCAGGAATAAACCCTTCTGTTATGGCATCCAGGGGGAATCTCCCCCGGTCATCTTCTCCGATATACGTATCCCGTAATCCGGGATCTCTGCGCCCCCAGAAATCTCTCTGAATGGTCGCATGCGGAAGTGCATAAGGCTGATCTGTATCATCCGCTGATTTGCTGAAAGTATTCTTGGCCGAGTGTAAAAGGGCATACCCGGGAATCTGGGGCGAATGCAGGTGACCCGTTTCTCTGTCAGGATCACCTGTATCATCGGTACTGCCATTGGGATAGCTCGCTCCCCCCTGTCTCTTGGCATCCCTGTAATACACAATTTTCAGACTGTCTCTGGGAGCGGTTGCTGCCTTTTTTACCGGAGCAGAAAACCAGCTGTCCAGATCATCCACACCTTCATATGCAAAACTTGAATGAGCCATATATTCACCGGCTTTGCTGGGACCGAAACTGAAGGCTACAGGCCACCAGAGATTCACAGTCTGAGATGGGAAATAATCCAATGAATCAACCGGGTTCTCAATGGGTCTTTTCGTTTCTCCCGTGAATTTATGGGTTGCTTTATAAATGATATAATCTTTATGGTTAGGATTACTGAACGCAAAGATCTGCACTCGGGTTCTGATACCGTGATTTTGCAGAATATCCTCCCATTCCACAATTATATCCGAACTGATATCGGGATCGATCTCCCATGTATAATCCTGATTCTGTCTGACACCGTCTATGGTGACATTGGGCGGTCTGTACCGTCTCCGTTCCCATGAATAATCATTTTTCCCGCCATTCAAAAGAGCCTCAGTTGTTATCAAATGTTCGCCTCTGTTGTTGGTGAACCCGTTATCATCGGGACAGACAGGATTGTATATCTGGAAAAGGTTTTGAGCATGCCATGTATCGGCAGGATAAAACCATTCTTCTGTATTTTCCGGGCCAACCCCTGTTAACATCCAACTGTATTGATTGGTAAACTGTCCTTCTCCGTTTACTTTATTCAACGTAAAATTAATAGCATTGACATTTAAAAAGAGTGGCGGTCCCAGATAGTTTTTCTGGGCTTGAAGTTCCGGTGTCATCAGCAGAATGGCAAGCAGAATAAGACACCAAACATTTTTAAAAAATTTATGTTTCATATTTCCCCCGTTCTTTAGAAGCTGAATGACAGGTTAGCAACGACACGGCGGGGGTTGAGGAATATGGGAGCCTCAACCCAGCCGGTATCAATATGTTCCTTTTCCCATTCACCCCATTTATCGTTACCGTGCTCATCGCCTTCCTCAAAGGGAAGTTTTAGCGATTCACGGTAAATTGTATACTGGGATGTGTTCATCCCGCCGATATTTAGCCGTTTTTCGTTAACCAGATTAAATACTGTAATTCCGAATTCACAATTCAATCCACTAAGAATAAACTTCTTGCTTAGTTTGGCATCCATATTTGTATAATCCACGACATCAGCTTTAAACTGTTCACCGGTTACCATATCCTGTTTAATGACTATTGTGCCGCCGTCACTCCAGTTTCCTCTGAAATTCAGATTCCACCCGCCCAGCGGATAAAGACCAAGTGCTTTAAATCCAAACTGTTCCGGAGAATGAAACGTAACGCTGACATCGGCTTTGGGATACGATTCAACAGTTGTAATATTGGCTGAACGGGTCGCTTCACCGGCAGTAACCTGATTCTCATAAACATAACGGACACCGCTTTGCCCCCAGCTTCTCAGCATATAATCAAGATTTGCCCAAAACGTTAACCACCGTCCATAATTCTTTTCAAATCGAAACTCAATACCACGGACATCTGAATAGGCGTCCGGAAGATATTTTGTAATGGCATAATCCTGCCAGTAATTAATGTAAGTTCTTGGCAACGGGTCATTCTTAACATCTTTGTAATAAAGGACAATGTTAAAGAGGAATTGCCTTAACAATTGCTGTTCGTATCCGAATTCATATGAAACGGTTTTACCCATTTCCAATTCAGGCGAAGGAAGATTCGCATAATCCACAGCGAGGGACTGGTTATATAGAAAGGCATATGACGGCCGTTGATAAAAGTGACCATAGTTGAAATACATTTTACTGCCGACAGTTATGGGATAGGATACACCAAGGCGAGGGGAAATTTTTAATTGGGATTTTACACCTTCAGAAGGCCATCCCGGCGGGTCATCAAGCATATCCCTGAAAACTTCCCAACGCTCGTAAGAACCCCAAGCTCCGGGCAGATATTCATAGACAAGATTGTAAAAATTTGCATAATCCGGATCAAACGGATGTTCAACACGATAAGACTGCCTCATAGGATTAAAATAATCCGCCCGCAAACCGGCCATGGCAATCAGTCCTTCGAACTCAAGTTTATCCTGGATATACAAAGCTGCTTCGATTGGCTGGATCTGATAGTATTGCCATGTATCCACTGTGTACATTTTCCGGGCCTGAAGCCAGGTTCCTGCATAAACTTTGGAATATGTATAATTGAAAACAAAACCTGTTTCAATTTCATGATTTCTGCCGACTTGCATTCTCAAGTCACCCTTTAATGACGTAGATATGGTATATGAGGAATCGACATTTTGCATTCCGCCATAAATCCAGAAATAGTCATTGATGTCTTTTCCCCAGTTTGTTGAACCGTAAGGTGTTCCAATCGACGGGTAATTCAGCACAAACAATCCCGAGTCCAGTTCAAACCACGAATCATCACGGGATGTATCGGCGCTGAAACTATAAACATCATGACTTTGATATGTTGCCTGTGCCTCCAATGTAAAAAAGGCTCTCGGGGATAAACTGTGATTTAGTTTAATGCCACCAAGCACCCAATCCTGGTCCATAAACATCAAACGGCTTTTATTAAACATCTGAGGAATATTTGAACCTAACAGAGAGGCCTGCTGAGCTGTAGACTGAGTATTATTGTTCAGAAAACCAAAGCGCTGAGAATTATCCTGAAGAGCTCCGCCTGCTGTTGAGGTTGAACCGGTTGTATTGGATTCAACCCGGGCATACATAGCATTTAAGGAAAGTTTTGTTTTGGATGACAGCCGCGTTGTCAATTTTAAATGGCTGTTCCAGTCCATATAGGCATCTCTGGGGCCAAGCGGGAAAGCAAACTGTGATCGTTCAAATTTGCCGGCAAGCATAAAGGTTGACCGTTCCAGAATATCACCCAGAATCGGGATCCATGAACCCAAAACCGGCCCGGTCAATGTTCCTTCAATATATATATCCGGTTTGTTAAAAATCTCATTTGTTGGATGCTGGAGCATCCAGAGCTGACGTTTCTGCTCAGGAGAAAGACGCGTGGCCAGTCCGATAATCTGATAATTTGAACGACCGGCTGAAGCCGTATTCCATCCGCGGAAACCCTGGAATTCCGGAGGGACAACACCGGTTGTATCATTTCGTGTACCGATATAGGCAAAACCGGTTTCACTGGTATCGGCATAGATTCGCCGCAAAATAAAGTCATCACCCCAGGGATTATCACCAAAATATCGTTTTTGACCGGATGGTGTATATTTGACATTTCCTGAGAACGTAAACCGTTCGCGGCTTCCTTCTTTAGTGATAATACTGACCATACCGCTTCGGAAGCCCCCGTATTTTGCTTCAAATCCGCCGGTCATTACCTGCATTTCTTCCACAGAAGAGGAATTTATGGACAAATATGCATTTCCTGACCGGGCATCACGGGAGCTGATACCATCGATCTGGACTTCTGTTTCACGCACATTACCGCCTCGAATACTCAAACCGCTTCCGTCATTATTTGCAACCAGATCCACACCTTTCATGCTGCTGATAAATTCATCCATTCGTAAAACCGGTGTTGCCGTAATTCGTTCAGCATTGATAATTTCCTGACTGGATGCAACATCAGACCGGATAATTTCTTTTTGTGCCGTTACAGTAACTGTTTGCATTTGAAGAACTG
>DKER01000081.1 GCA_002452555.1 Fidelibacterota bacterium UBA6817
GGGAAATCGGTTTGATACTTTTTGTTAAAGAATTAAATTTATAAGATTAAGCAGCCGTGGTGGAATTGGCAGACACGCCAGATTTAGGATCTGGTGCCGAAAGGCATGGGAGTTCAAGTCTCCCCGGCTGTACTTACCAGTAGCGATCAGTGGTCAGAAAAAATTATATGTTAATCCAACGGCCAAAGCTTGTTTTATCTGACGCTTGACATGAATATCCCGGTCATAAAAAAGCCTGAAAGCGAAATTAACATTCAAATATTTGCTGATGGCTGCTGTCATTTTATTGTCCCAATCAACGTCAATGGCATTAAATGCAGAAAAATCGGTAAACAGTATGAGTTGAGACGTTAAAAGAAGATTATCTGAAAAGGACAGATTTAAATCTGTCACAGATTCCAGACCGAAATCCACACGGATTTTCTCAACATCATCCGTTGTTTTCGGGTTGTTGGTATATCGGATCGCGTGTTTTGATGCAATACTCTCTTTTAAGGATGCTCCAACACGTGTTGAAAAGGCTTCTTTCCACATATATCCCATACCCACACTTTGAGTAAAATACCCCGGATCCATAAATGCAGATATTTCCGTTTTGGTTGTATCCGTATACGAGTAACCTTTTGCGAATTGTGTTCTGCCTGTCGCTGCGGCATAAGGATTTACTGGAAGTCCCAGTTTTCGCGTATAAACTGTCTCAAAACGAATTTCATCTATGGCTTTACGGGATTCGGCGGAACCGATTTTTGATTTACCGAAATTTATGATTCCTGCATTGCGCCATTTGAATGGTTCCTTTTCCAGTGTTGCTTTTCCTGCCAGATTGATTTGCCATCCCCAGATGTTTTCACCGCCTTCCATCCAATTGCTTAATGAAACCTGGCTGATGTTTAAGTTGCCTGTCAATTCATACTTCCATGGCTCCGGCAGGGGGGCCTCCTGAGCAGTGAGGACTGTTGTAAGAATGATAAAACAGAATAAAACCGTGATAAATTTTTTCATATTTTTCTCCTTCTTCTAAAATCTAAGCATATGTTTTTAACTTTACAAAGTTCAAACAACTTTTCATGCTCTGGCACTTGAAAATCCGGGGTAATAACTTATGAAAACAATTCATTCTCAGAGATCAATTAACATATTGAAAATAAAGGACTTAAAGGATTTATTTTCCTATAGAGCCTGTGAGGAAAATCACAAAAACAAAAATTTCTTAAATAGATTATAAAAAATAAAAATTTTTAAAAAAATGTCAATAATTCTGTGTAATTTGTATTAATGAAATGATAAAATGATTGAAAAAAAACACAACACAAAGGGAAGCAGAAATGAGAAGAGACATAATTTTAGATGATGATGACGTCCCGCTTGAAGAGGAGCCTGGTGGCTCGCAAACATCCGAAGAAGACGTTGCGAAACAGCCATCCGCTGTTTCTTTTTTTTATAAGCGGTTTTTTCCGGAATCCGGTCCTGCAGATCATCAAAATTGGAAGTGGCAGACACGGAACAGTATAAAAGATCTTAAACAGTTAACAGAAATTTTTACTTTGACTGAAGACGAAGTATCTGCTTTTAGTAACAGCGGCGTTTCTCTGCCCGTAAGGATTACACCTTATTATGCGTCGTTGTTTTACGGGAAAGAGTATGATAACCCGCTTCGAAAAACCATGATTCCCCGAAAAGATGAACTGATTGTCAGCTTCGGAGAAAGCGGTGACCCTCTTTGTGAAGATCATATGACACCGGTTCCCAATATTGTCCATCGATATCCGGATCGCGTGTTATTTCTTGCAACTGAATTCTGCGGGGCATATTGCCGTTATTGTACCCGTCATAGACTGGTTGGGCAGGACCATGATGAATTCCGTTTTAATGCCCTGTCGTGGGATTTGGGGATCAAATATATCGAATCTCATTCAGAAATTCGCGACGTTATAATTTCCGGCGGTGATCCGCTAACCCTGGATGATTTTAAAATTAATATTCTTTTATCACGGTTGCGTGCAATACCTCATGTGGAGATTATTCGCATCGGCACGAAAGTCCCGGCTGTCCTTCCTCAGCGAATTACACCTCGATTAATTGATATTCTTAAAAAATATCACCCTCTCTTTATGAGTCTTCATTTTACCCACCCTGATGAAATAACACCCGAAACATCCCTGGCATGCAAACAACTTGCAGATGCAGGTATACCCCTGGGAAGCCAGACGGTGCTTCTGAAAGGGATAAATAATGATTATCATGTTCTGAAAGACCTTTATCACAAACTTCTTAAAATACGGGTTCGTCCCTATTATCTCTATCAATGTGATCCCGTCGAAGGGTCTGCCCATTTTCGCACTCCTGTCAAAGAAGGTCTGGATATTATGGCGCATTTACGAGGGTTTACAAGCGGGTATGCCGTTCCAACGTATGTAATAGATGCCCCGGGCGGAGGAGGAAAAATTCCAATTCTACCAGAATATGTGGAAGGCCGGGACAACGATTACGTTTATTTAAGAAACTTTGAGAAAAAAGTATTCAAATATCCTGATCCATCCCATAAAACTGATTAACACTATATTTTAATATCGAGAAAAAATATGAATATTGGATTGACCTATGATCTGAAAGATGATTATTTGAAGCTGGGTTACAGTGATGTAGATGTCGCTGAATTTGATTCAATCGAAACCATTGAAGGCATAGAAAAAGCTTTAAATAATCAAGGTTTTACCGTGGATAGAATTGGTTCTATTAAGCCGCTGATCACACGGCTTTGCCGGGGTGATTCGTGGGATCTTGTCTTTAATATTGCTGAAGGTGTTCACGGAATAGGCCGGGAAGCCCAAATTCCGGCAGTTCTGGATGCTTATAACATTCCGTATGTATTTTCTGATCCTCTTGTTTTTTCGGCAACCTTGCATAAGGGAATGGCAAAACGGATCGTGAGAGACGGTGGTGTGAAAACTCCGGACTTTTTTATAGTCAGGTCTTTGGAAGATATTAAGGACATAAATTTACATTATCCTCTATTTGTTAAACCGTTGTCCGAAGGAACTGGCAAAGGAATCAGTTCAAACTCTGTAATCAGGTCCCCGGAGGAACTCTTGGAAACGTGTGGGAAACTGTTGCTGCAATATGATCAGCCGGTCCTCGCGGAACGGTTTCTACCCGGCCGGGAATTTACAGTCGGTATAACCGGTACAGGAAAAAACAGCCGTGTTGTCGGTGTTATGGAAATCTGTTTCAAACCCGATGCTTCAAGTGAAGTCTATGGACTTTATAACAAAAAAAATTATAAGAAGTATATTGAATATTCTGTCCCGGAAAAGAAAGTGATTGAGAAATGCTCTGATGTGGCTCTGCATGCCTGGCAACTTCTGGAATGCAGAGACGGGGGTCGCATTGATCTGCGAAACAATGAGGAAAATGAGCCGGAATTTATTGAGGTGAATCCGTTGGCAGGACTCCATCCCATTGAATCTGATCTTCCTATTCTTGCCCGTTTAAACGGCACATCGTATGATGCATTGATCCGTCAGATTATGGATTCTGCATTGAAAAGGATTTATGGTGAAGAAAGACACGGATAAACGGATAATCATAATGCATCAGCCAATAGCACCGGGTGCATTGCCCGATGAACGAGATGTTCTTGTTCAGGCACTCAGCATCAGTCGTGTTCTGGAAAAAAACGGGTGGTTTGTTCACTGTTTGCCCGCTGACGATAATCTGAATTTTCTGGACGACATCAAAAAGGTTAAACCCGATCTTGTTTTTAATTTGGTCGAAACGTTTACCAATTCTGGACTGAATTCTTTCCGGATCCCCATGTTGCTTCAGATGTCAGGTGTGTTGTATACCGGAAATTCGTCCCAGGCGATTTATATCACATCTGACAAGATGCTGACTAAAACTATTTTAAACATTCACGATCTTCCCGCCGAAAAAGCTTACATCAGGCCTGTACTTCAAATCCGGGAAAAAGGATACTATATTTTCAAACCTCAATGTGAAGATGCTTCTGTCAGCATATCAGACGAAAGTGTTCGATATATTGAAACTTGCGAACAAGCGGATAAAATTCTCGAAGCCCTGGAAAAACAGTACAATTTCCCGTTCATGTGTGAAAAATTTATATGGGGCCGTGAGTTCAATGTGTCGGTTATCGGCATAAAGGGTAATCCCAGGGTTTTGCAACCGGCTGAAATTGTTTTTATAGGGGATGATAATCCATACCGTATTGTTGACTATGCATCCAAATGGGATGAATCGTCTCTACGATATCGAAACAGTGTTAGAAGTTTTTCCTTCAAACCTGATGACAATCCGCTGATTCAGAAACTGGTTGAGATAACCAAAAAATGCTGGCATATTTTCAAGTTATCCGGTTATGCCCGGGTGGATTTTCGTGTAGATGAAAAGGGAAAACCGTGGATTTTAGAAATTAATGCCAACCCGTGCAGTTCTCCGGACAGTGGTCTGGCGGCTGCTGCAGAAAATGAGGGTATTTCCTTTAATGAATTAATCAATATCATCATCAATGAGGCTACCCATGATAATCAGGGATATCATTCTGCCTTCTGATTTAACATATGTTCAGGACATATTGGAATCAACAGGAATGTTTCATGATTTTGAAATAGCGACTGCTTTGGACATCTGTCGTGAAGGACTTTCTGACGGACCGGATTCCGGATATTTTTTTCTGTTTATTGAAGAAGAAAAACATCACCCTATAGGATTTGCAATTTATGGCCCTGTTCCCTGTACAAAAAAACGCTATGATCTTTATTGGATTGGGGTTCATCAAAACCACAGGGGAAAGGGACTTGGTAAGGAATTACTGAAAATCTGTGAAGACAATATCAGACTGTCGGGAGGTAAAAGAATCTATATTGAAACGTCAACCCGTGAAGATTACAGCCTTACCCAGCAATTTTATCTTAAGAATGGTTATCATATCGAATCTGTTCTAAATGACTTTTATGAAGACGGCGACGGAAAAATCATTTTTTCAAAACGATTCCCTTAGATTGGCATACAATTGTTATCAGAATTTTATCTTTATGTTAAAAAACATGAGCGAAATCCTAACTTGTGTCAGGTACTGTAAGCAGAATGAAGATATTTCTTGATAATATTTGGAAATATTATTATATTGATATGTTAAGAGATTTTGAAAAAATACTGTGGTACTTGCGTAATTAATGTTTCAAATAACATTGTGGATTTATTCAAAGGAGAGGACTTATGAAAATTTTCAATCAGTATCAGCAAGAGCTTGCCGGTAAAATTTCCGATGATGCAGAGCTGAATAAATGGCGTGACTGGAAATGGCAATTACGTCATTCCGTAACGGATATTGATACATTTGAAAAACTGTTGGGGATAACATTCAGTCCGAAGGAACGTAAAAAGCTGGATAAGACAGTCCGTCGTTTTCCTCTTTCAATCACACCGTATTATCTTTCATTGATTGACACGGAAGATCGTGAGAATGATCCGGTTTGGATGCAATCATTTCCCAGTACGTCCGAATTGATTCATGCACCGTATGATATGCCTGATCCTCTGGCTGAAGATACCGACAGTCCGGTAGAAGGAATAACACATCGTTACCCGGATCGTGTATTGTTTCACATCAGCAATATGTGTTCCATGTATTGTCGTCATTGCACCCGTAAACGAAAGGTAGGAGATGTAGACTCGATTCCCAATAAAAAGCAAATACAAAAAGGAATTGACTACATTTCAAAAACGCCGATCATACGGGATGTTTTATTATCCGGCGGCGATCCTTTTTTGTTGAATGATGATTATCTGGACTGGATATTAACGGAAATTCGAAAAATTGAACATGTAGAGGTGATACGCATCGGGACCCGAACACCGGTTGTTTTGCCGTACAGGATTACGGATGATCTTGTAGCAATGCTAAAAAAACATCAACCTTTATGGATTAACACACATTTCAATCATCCCCGGGAAGTCACATCATCGGCTAAGGAAGCCTTGCGGAAGCTTGCGGATGGCGGATTTCCTCTTGGAAATCAGTCTGTGCTCCTTGCCGGAGTAAATGACTGCCCCAGAATTATGCGGCAATTAGTCCATAAACTGGTTAAAAACAGAGTACGCCCCTATTACCTTTACCAATGTGATTTATCGGAGGGATTGTCTCATTTCCGAACTCCCGTCAGCAAAGGTTTGGAAATAATTGAGAGTCTCATCGGGCATACCAGTGGTTTTGCCGTACCTCGTTATGTAATTGATGCTCCCGGAGGCGGAGGTAAAATCCCCATTATGCCTAACTATCTTATTTCATGGGGTACCAATAAAGTCGTGTTGAGAAATTATGAGGGTGTTATTGCAACATACAAAGAACCGGACAGTTATAAGCCGGTGTTTTGTGACCGGAACTGTGAAGATTGCAGATTACAACTCAAACTTGATGAAGCCGATGAATACAAATCTATCGGTATTGAAAAGCTTCTGAGTTATTATGATGAAGCGTATTCTCTTATTCCCAAGGATAATGAACGGTTCTATCGGAGAAACGGGGAGGATGATGAAGTATAATGATAGATAAAACCATTAAAACAGGCCGGTCAATTATCCAGCATGGATCCTACAATGATCGAATATATCTTATGGAATGGGGAGGGGATGATCCTGATTTTCTGGCGGATAAACTTCTCCGGCTTGCCAACGATGAAAATTATAGTAAAATAACAGCGAGAGTGCCTGAACATGCAAAAGATGCGTTTCTCAATAAAGGCTTTATAATTGAAGCTTGTGTTCCTTCTTTTTATAATGGAAAAGAGGATGGATATTTTCTCGGCTTTTTTCCGGAAAATGGGCGCCGGAAAATTAAAAGAGGTGAACACGTTAAAAAAGTTCTCTCAACAGCTATGGACAAAGCAACCCAACCTGTCCTTTCCCCTTTAAAAAAAGGATTGAATATTAAAGTTGCAGAAATGGATGATCTGAAAGAAATTGCTGCTTTATATGCGATAGTTTTTCCGGAGTATCCTTTTCCCGTTTATGATCCTGCATTTTTAAAAGAATCTCTGTTATCCGGACATAACCGGTACTTTTATATTTATAACAGTGAAAAGATAATTGCCGCATCATCTGTGGAGATGTATCCCCGGGAATCTTTCGTGGAAATGACTGATTTTGCTACGCTTCCCAAATATCGGGGCCATTCGCTTGCCCGGCATCTACTGAAAGAAATGGAAGCTTATTCCAAACAGAAGGGATTTATGACTGCGTATACCATTGCACGGGCAGTGTCATTCGGGATGAATATTACATTTTCCAGAATGGGTTATCACTTCGCAGGTACACTCATCAATAATACACGTATCGGACAGGGAATTGAAAGTATGAATGTATGGTATAAGAAATTGAATATTCAAAAGTTGAGCCGGTAGCGATCAGTCGGCAGTGGGCAGTCGGCAGTGGGCAGTCCGGTAGCCGGTAG
>DKER01000071.1:0-2987 GCA_002452555.1 Fidelibacterota bacterium UBA6817
TTTAAAAATATTCCTGGTAAGAGAGGTTTAGAGGTTGAAAAGTTGAGAGGGTGAGAGGGTGAGAGAGGGGGGGGGTTATTCAATCGCAATATTTCTCATTGGCAGAGTCCAGTTTGCGGTTGCCAGTTCAAGTAAACTGATGGATTGAGATGAGCGGGGTATATCATTGAAAGTAAGCGTAAAGGTTGTCGGCACTCCGCTGATCAGTCTGTGTTCCAAATGATAATGAGCAGATGATTTATTGCCGATTTGCCTGAGATTGGCGGCAAATTCCCGTCCTTGGTCATCAAAAAAACGGGAACGGCCGATAAAATTAATATCCTGGTCATCAGGAGAAAGATTCATTACCTGAAGCTTTATTACAACTTTACCATCCGGCATCCTTTTGCAGGATTGTATTTCAAAACGAACATCATATCCTTCAACAACAGGCAGTGAAGTTGTGTTTGGTGCAGATGGAACAGATACAGGCGGCGGCGGGGCTGCAATTTCTAACAGATTATAATTAAAGGTTGCCGGGCGATTGTCAACTTGAAGCTTTCCGCGGATCGTCTGATACCCGTCCAGGGAAATTTCCAATTCGTGAACACCCGGAACAAGTTTGTTTGTGGGATTGATCCAGCGCTTCCCATTCACCCGGATTACCGCATCTTCCGGCGTGACATTGATTGTTACATCTACATCATCACGCGTATCAAGCCGCAAAAAATAAACGGTTCCGGCTTTGAATCCCCTGTTCGGTGCATCGACTTTCAAATCTTCATATGCAGCGGATTGAAGCGTTATGCCTTTTTCACGGGAAGAAATATAGAAATAAAATTTTCCGGACGAGATTTTCTCAGTCCTGTACGTTTTTTCCAGTAAGGAAATGTCAACAGCCCGCGTGCTTTCCACACGAAGGACTGTGCTATAGTTCATATCCATATCCAGTTCGGGATCTGTTTGCGCTTTAAAGTCAGACGATAATTCGCGGAATTCCAAAATAACAAATTCACGTGCAAACAAAACACATGCAGCCAAAAGCAGAACCAAACAACCTTTAAAAAGTTTCATAATGACCTCCGTCAAAAATATGCATAGAATTAATTACAGCGAGCCATATCATTATACATATAAAACACTTTTATGGTAAGGATCATGGTCTATACTCGGTTTGACTTCTTTCTATTATCTTACTCATTGATAGACTATAAGTGCAAGGATTTTTTATGGATAATGAACGTTAAAAAACATAATTTGACAAACGTTTTGAGAGAGAAGAGAGAGAACATAAACAGATGAGGTGACGTATGAGTAACGGAATCTTTAAGGTCCCAACAGCCGTGAATGAGCCTGTGTTGTCTTATTCACCCGGGAGTCCGGAACGCGATCGACTGGAAAAAAAACTTAAAGAACTGAAGGAAACCGTCTTTGAAATTCCTTTAATAATCGGAGGAACAGAAGTCTTTACAGGCAATTTGGGTGAATGCCGAATGCCACACTATCATAAGCATGTGCTGGGAACATTTCACCAGGCCGGTGAAAAAGAAATTGAAATGGCTGTCGAAGCCGCCGGAAAGGCATGGAAATGCTGGTCTGAAATGCCCTGGGAGGAACGGGCTGCCATTTTCAAACGGATGGCTCTTTTATTGGCAGGACCCTATCGTGATCTGTTAAATGCTGCAACGATGTTGGGGCAAAGCAAATCGGTTTTTCAGGCAGAGATTGACAGCGCCTGCGAACTGATTGATTTTTATAATTTCAATACAGATTATATGTGTCAGATTTATAAAGACCAGCCTCCCTACAACACAAAAGGGACATGGAACCGTCTGGAATACCGCCCGCTTGAGGGTTTCATATTTGCCGTTACACCTTTCAATTTCACATCAATTGCCGGAAATCTCCCCACAGCCCCTGCCCTTATGGGCAATACAGTGCTATGGAAACCGGCATCGTCGGCGGTTTATTCTGCCTATTTCCTGATGAAACTCTTTAAGGAAGCAGGGTTACCGGATGGCGTAATTAATTTTATTCCCGGAAAAGGATCCGTTGTCGGCCGGCTTGTAATGGAAAATGAAAACCTTGCCGGAATCCATTTTACCGGTTCAACTGCCGTTTTTCAAAATATGTGGAAAACGGTTGGTGATAATATTGCAAAGTACAAAACCTACCCCAGAATTGTAGGCGAAACAGGGGGAAAAGACTTTATTTTCGCCCATGAATCTGCTGATCCGGATGAATTGATTACTGCGTTAGTCCGGGGTGCCTTTGAATATCAGGGACAGAAATGTTCTGCCGCATCAAGGGCTTATATCCCTGCATCTCTTTGGAATACAATCCGTGAAAAGTACGTGAAAACCGTCAATTCAATTCCCATGGGTGATCCGTCAAATCTGAAAAACTTTATGGGAGCAGTCATTGATGAAGGCGCGTTCCACAGCATTACCCGCTACATCGAAATAGCAAAAGAATCTAAAGAAGCAGAAATTATCACAGGAGGCGGTTATGATAATTCCAAAGGCTGGTTTATCGAACCGACCACAATTCTTACAACAAATCCAAAATTCATCACGATGGAAGAAGAAATCTTCGGACCGGTTCTCACGATCTACGTCTATGATAATGAAACGTATGAAGAGACGCTTAAAATTTGTAATGAAACCAGTCCGTACGCGCTTACAGGCGCAATTTTCAGCCGTGACAGATATGCAATAAAGAAAGCTGAAAAAATTCTCCGTCATGCTGCGGGAAACTTTTATATCAATGACAAACCGACAGGAGCGGTTGTAGGACAACAACCCTTTGGCGGTTCACGCGCTTCAGGGACAAATGATAAGGCCGGCTCAGCTTCGAATTTGATGCGATGGGTTTCTATGCGCACCATCAAAGAAAATTTCATGCCTCCAAAAAACTACAAATACCCGCATATGGAATGAGGAACAGTAGCCAGTCCAGTAGCCAGTAGCCGGTAGCCGGTAGCCAGTCCAGTAGCCAGTAGCCGGTAG
>DKER01000071.1:2995-9577 GCA_002452555.1 Fidelibacterota bacterium UBA6817
GTAGCCGGTAGTCAGTAGGGTGGTTGAGAGGGTCCATGTTGGTTTTGTGGTTTGGCGGGTTTGTCGTTGGTTGATTGATGGTTTTGTTTATGATAAAGAATTAGTCCTGTGGTATAGCTTTAACCTTTTTCTTAATCTCTGGCCAGGCAATTTTACCATTACTTCTTTATCCCTCTGTTATGAAATAATAAAACACTAAATGCAGGAAAGTTTATTTGGACGTGTATATCCCCATTCAGATTATCAGCTGCTCCTATGCCTTAAAAATTTTTTTAAAGTTTTAATACGAATTCTAAGAAACGACGGTTTTACACTCAGTCACTCATGGATTATGTTTAAGGGTGAATTAAAAGCATAAACAGAGGATTTAGTCACCCTCGAAACAGCTAAAAACCATAATCGACCATGAAACCACTAAATGAAACAAACGCCGTCAACCGAAACAAAATCATATCAACTGAAACAAAATCGACTCACCCCACTGACTACCGGCTACTGGCTACTGGCTACTGGCTACTGGCTACTGGCTACTGGCTACCGGNNTGGCTACCGGCTACCGGCTACTGGTCTTGGCTGCCGCTCTCTGCCAAAGCAACAACAATTTTCTCATGAATTTCATTCACAGGCCGTGTTGAAGATGTAAAATTATTACATATCATGGCAAACGTAATCATGCGTCCGGAACGGTCCAGAACATAACCTGTATGAGCCCGAACATTTTCTATATAGCCTGTTTTGATACGTGCATTGTTTTCAACAGCGGTTCCCTTTCCAAAATTACGAAGCCAACCCGGCTCCTCTTCTAATCCGCACAGGGAAAATGAACGGATATATGTGTCAGCCAGCGGAGAGTTGTACATATAAGCGAGAACTTGTGCAAAATGGACTGTCCTGACCATGTTTGATCGTGACAATCCGCTTCCGTCTTTGATATCAAATCCATCCAAATCAAGTCCCAGCGATTCAAACAACTTTTTAATCTCCCGGGTACCTGTCACCGTAGAACTGTTTTGTGTTCGATGAAGGGCTGTCATTTTTAATAACACTTCCGTAAACATGTTTACGCTGCGCTTGTTGGTTACACTTACAATATTTTTTAAGGGCGGAGATTGTATTTTTAGCAATTCAACCCGCTCAGATCTGTCGACAGAAGAATCATCAACCCGAATGATGCCGCGAATATCAATGCCCTGCTCCGTTAAGGCTTCTTTAAGCCAATGTGCTGCCCATTCCGGCGGATTCGGAATAGATCCGCGGATCGTAAATTCTTCAAAACCTGCCGGAACCGTTCCTCTGAGATAGGCCGTTTTTCCCCGGGGAGGACAATAAATATATCCCTGATCACCGGATCCTTCAGGACCGGTTTTCATGTGGTTAATAAATGTCAGTCCCGGAACTTCCGGCAGTATTTTTATTACCCGTGCAGGATCGCCCGCTTTTTTCCCCGGAGCAAAGGTAAGATGATAAAGGTTATTGTATATGTTGAGACCCCATACACCTGCACCGTAATAATTCCCGATATCAATCCATGGCCAGTCAGTAGGCAATACCTGATCATCGAAAATGCTCACATCAACAACCAGGTTTCCTCTGACAATTTGTATCCCTGCTTTTTTAACGGCTGATACCAAAAGTTTTTTAAGGGAATCCATCTGTATTGCTTCAGGCAGCCAATCTGAACCCAAGACCGGGTCTCCTCCGCCTGTCAGGAATAAATCGCCATCCAAAATTCCCCGACGATTGATTGTTCCGGTGTATTCCAAAATGGTTTCAAATTGAAAATCCTCTCCCAATTCCAGTAATGCCGCTGCTGTTGTCACAATTTTCAATCCTGACGCTGCAGCAAGACTCATTTGTGAATTATGATCAATTATTACATCACCGTTATCGGCATACATGGCATAAACACTCCATTGAGCGTGTGCCAGCTCGGGGGTTTCCCGTTCAAGTCGCCGGGTGAGGGCATCCGGCGTTTCAGCCTGTAAGAATGTTATGATTAAACCAACAATCCCCATTAGGATAAATGTCCGTTTCACAAGAATCTCCTTATGTCTTGCTTATGAAAATTTATGGAAAGTACCAAACAAGTCGGGAAAAAAGTAAGCATTTTTTTGAGATATGAAAAAGGTATGGTATTATTCAAAGCCCTTTATAATGATTTCTTATCGAACATTTGCCAAAAATGGTATAAAATATTAAGTAAAAACCCGTAAAAACCTTTAATTTATAAGAATAGGAAAAATTGGAGATTTGATGCAAAAAGAGCGGGAAGTCCGGATCCTTTTAAAAAACGGAATGGTTTTCACGGGCAAATCTTTCGGATATGAACAGTCTGTGTCAGGTGAAGTTGTTTTCAATACAGCCATGACCGGATATCCCGAGAGTCTTACCGATCCATCTTATAAAGGACAGATTCTTGTTTCCACCTATCCTCTTGTCGGTAATTACGGTGTTCCGTCTGCAACTGAGAAAAATGGCCTGAAAGCCTATTTTGAATCAGATCAAATCCACATTACTGCTTTGATTATTTCTGATTATTCGTTTACATACCACCACTGGAATGCGGCTAAAAGCCTTCAGACGTGGTTGATCGAACATAAAATTCCCGGGATTTATGATGTGGATACACGGGTTCTGACACAAGTTCTGCGCGAAAGCGGTACGATGCTGGGGAAAATTATATTTGATGATGAACCGGAGTTTTATGATCCCTCCCGGGAAAATCTTGTGGATAAAGTGAGCATTAAAAAACCTGTCCGTTACGGAAACGGCCGATACATAATCGGACTTGTGGATTGCGGTGTAAAAAATAATATTATTCGGCAATTACTATCGTATGAGACAACAGTTATTCGTTTACCGTGGGATTATAACTTCAACAGGGATTCTTTTGACGGCATCTTTCTTACGAATGGTCCCGGAGACCCGAAAAGCTGTGAAAAAACCATCGTTCATCTCAGGGAAGCTCTCATGGGTGATATTCCGATTTTTGGAATTTGTCTCGGTTCTCAGCTTATGGCTCTGGCGGCAGGAGGAGACACCTACAAGCTTAAATACGGACACCGGAGTCATAATCAACCGGTTCGAAGAGCCGGTACGCCACAATGTTATATTACGTCACAAAATCACGGCTATGCGGTTAATCCTCAAAAAATCCCGAAAGGATGGGAAATTTATTTTGAAAATGTCAATGACAGGACAGTTGAGGGCATAATACATAAGGAAAAACCGTTTTTTTCAACACAGTTCCATCCGGAAGCATCAGGCGGTCCTACAGATACACAATTCTTATTTGAAAAGTTTATAAACAATGTGAAAAAATATAAGTAATGATGAAAACGATTCAAAAAGTCCTTGTCCTTGGTTCCGGTGCCCTTAAAATCGGCGAAGCCGGAGAATTTGATTATTCCGGTTCACAGGCGTTAAAAGCATTAAAAGAAGAAGGCATTCAAACCGTACTCATTAATCCCAATATTGCTACGGTACAGACCTCTGATGAGTTGGCGGATGAAATTTATTTTTTACCGGTTACACCCCATTTTGTAACAGAAGTTATCAAAAAGGAAAGACCGGATGGAATTTTACTGGCTTTTGGAGGACAGACCGCTTTGAATTGCGGGATTTCACTGTATAAAAGCAACGTGTTTGAAACATACGGAATTCAGGTTTTAGGAACCCCTGTTCAATCGATTATAGATACAGAAGACAGAGATATTTTTGTAGAAAAATTGAATGAAATCGGTGTTGCAACAGCTCGGAGTATTGCCTCGGAATCCGTGGAAGAAGCATGCAGAGCCGCAGATAAACTGGGATATCCGGTCATTCTCAGAGCAGCTTATGCTCTGGGCGGAATGGGCTCCGGCTTTGCAACCAATGAAATTGAGCTTCGCCGGATGGCCGAATCTGCTTTTTCCTACAGCCCCCAGGTCCTTGTGGAAGAATCTCTGAAAGGCTGGAAGGAAATTGAATATGAAGTGGTCAGGGATACGTATGATAACTGTATCACTGTCTGTAATATGGAAAATTTTGACCCGCTGGGAATCCATACGGGAGAAAGTATTGTTGTTGCCCCTTCCCAAACGCTGACAAACAGTGAATATCATAAATTGCGTGAACTTTCCATACGGATTATCCGTCATATCGGAGTTGTGGGTGAATGCAATGTGCAATATGCCCTGGATCCTGAATCGGAAAATTACCGGGTGATAGAAGTCAATGCAAGATTATCCCGTTCAAGTGCCCTGGCTTCCAAAGCAACAGGATATCCTCTGGCTTTTGTTGCCGCTAAACTGGCTCTGGGATACGGACTCCATGAAATAAAAAATTCCGTCACGAAAACGACATCTGCTTTTTTTGAACCGGCGCTGGATTATATTGTGTGTAAAATTCCACGCTGGGATATGGAAAAATTTCAGGGTGTTTCCAAGAAAATCGGGTCCAGTATGAAAAGTGTAGGCGAAGTCATGGCTATTGGCAGGACGTTTGAAGAAGCCATACAAAAAGGTCTTCGAATGATCGGCCAGGGTATGCATGGTTTTGTAGGGAACAAAGGTTTTGACGTGAAGGATATTGACTTAGCCCTTACGGAACCAACCGATATGCGAATTTTTGTGATAGCCTATGCGCTGGTGAAAGGATACTCCACACAAAAAATTCACAGACTGACAAAAATTGATCCCTGGTTTCTTCATAAACTTGAAAATATTGTGGATATTCAGAATCGGCTGAATACCTGTACATCTGTTGAAACCCTTTCGAGTGAACTGCTATTGAAGGCTAAACAGTTCGGATTTTCCGATTTTCAAATAGCACGGGCGATTCTAAAAAGTCCAAATTCGGCTATTGAAGAAGATATGCTTCGTATCCGCGAGTATCGAAAAAGCAAGAATATCATGCCTGTCGTAAAGCAAATCGATACGCTTGCCGGTGAATTCCCGGCTCAGACGAATTACCTGTATATGACATACAGCGGGAGTGCTCATGACATCCGGCATGAAAACGACGGAAAATCTGTCATTGTGCTGGGGTCAGGGGCCTACAGGATCGGCAGTTCGGTTGAGTTTGACTGGAGCAGCGTTAATGCCCTGAAAACTATAAATGAATTGAATTATCGTTCGGTTATGATCAATTATAATCCTGAGACTGTCAGCACCGATTATGATATTTGTGACAGGCTTTATTTTGATGAACTGACATTGGAAAGAGTTTTGGATATTGTAGAACTGGAAGTGCCCAAAGGGGTGATTGTGTCTGTCGGTGGACAAATACCCAACACACTGGCCATGCGTTTGTTCCGTCAAAAAATACCCGTCCTGGGAACAAGTCCTGTTTCTATTGATAACGCAGAAGACAGGCACAAATTTTCTGCCATGCTGGATCGTTTGGGGATTGATCAGCCGGAATGGCAGGAATTGTCCAGCATTGAAGATATTCATCGTTTTGTTGACAAGGTGGATTTCCCGGTCTTGATCCGCCCATCGTATGTCCTGTCAGGGGCGGCGATGAATGTCGTATCCAACCGGGACGAACTGGAACATTTTCTCTCTTTGGCTGCCAATGTTTCAAAAGAATATCCTGTTGTGGTTTCAAAATTTATTGAAGAAGCAAAAGAAATTGAAATAGACGCAGTGGCAAAATCCGGGGAGATGATTTTATATGCCATATCGGAGCATATTGAATTTGCCGGAGTTCACTCCGGAGATGCGACCATTGTCTTTCCACCCCAGAAAATTTACCTTGAAACCGTCCGCAGAATTAAAAAAATCGCCCGTTTAATAGCCCGGGAACTGAATATTACCGGTCCGTTCAATATGCAATTGCTGGCCAAGGATAATGAAATAAAGGTTATAGAATGCAATTTACGGGCATCCCGGAGTTTTCCGTTTGTTTCCAAGGTTCTCAAGGTCAACTTCATTGATCTGGCTACCCGTGTTATGCTGGGCGGGGATGTGCAGCCTGTAAACAAATCTATTTTTGAAATGGATTATATTGGCGTAAAAGCATCCCAGTTTTCATTTGCCCGTCTGGCGAAGGCCGATCCGGTTTTGGGCGTGGATATGTCTTCAACAGGTGAAGTGGGATGTATTGGCGAAGATTATTATGATGCCGTATTGAAAGCTATGCTGTCCGTTGGATACAGAATCCCCGGTAAAAATATTTTACTTTCTACCGGACCTCTGCGTTCAAAAGTGGAAATGGTTATCAGCAGCAGACTTCTCCAGGAGAAAGGATACAAACTCTATGCTACGAAAGGGACTCATGATTTCCTGAAGAAAAACAACATTCACACAACTGTCCTCCATTGGCCGGATGAAAATAAAAAACCCAATACCCTGGATTATATTCGGGAAAAAAAGATAGATCTCGTTATAAACATTCCAAAAAATCTCACAACCGGAGAACTGCAGAATGATTATGATATTCGCCGCAGTGCCATTGATCATAACATTCCTCTCATAACCAATGCCCGCCTGGCCAGCGCATTTATTTATGCAATTACACGTTTTTCATTGGATGATCTGGCAATTCGGAGCTGGAAAGAGTATTAGTAGGTTGAAAGGTTGAGGCTCGCTGCGCTCGCAG
>DKER01000244.1 GCA_002452555.1 Fidelibacterota bacterium UBA6817
CTCGTTCCCATAACCGGGTTAAGGGCACAAAGTCTTGAAGAAAATCTTCAGCAAATGCTGGGAGAAAATGCCCGGGGATATGTCCAGCCGCTAGTAACCGGATTTGGGGCCGGAATGAACAGCGGACTTTACCGGAAAGCATCTACGGCAACGGCTACCCTTCCTTTACCGATCGGCTTAGATGTGGGTTTGCTGGTAACCGCATCTGCTGTTCCGGAATCAGGCATGAAATTTAAATACTCAATGCTGGAAAATACGATCAATTTCCCATTAAGCGGAATAAGCTTGCCGGGCAGTGTTCCTGCCAGTTTAAGACCCGGCGATGTTACTTTGACCTTTGCCGACATATACGATAACGGCGGCGTAACTGAAACGCCTACCGTTGCCAGTGATGAAGATGGCGTAGCACTGGTCACCCGCACACCCGGTGAAGTCTATACCGCTCTTAAAAATCAGCTTGTTTCTGAACAGGGGATGAATGCCAATGATGTGGACGCCTATCTTCAGCCGTATATTTTATCGTTTTTGAACAGCAATTTGGAAAGCATAGCTCCTGATTTTCATTATCCTGACGGATTGGAGCTGTCAGCTGTTCCGACAGCCAATATCCAGGCCAATGTTCGGATTCCTTTCGGAATTGAACTTCAGGCAAGGTATGTGCCGGAATATGAGATTAGCGATAAACTCGGTAAATTTTCAATGTATGGTGCCGGTTTAAGAAAAAGTCTGCCTGTTCCCATTGTGGATGTATCGGTCGGTGCTTTTTATCAGGTCATGAAAGTCGGAAGTCTCCTGGAAGCCACCAACATCAATTATCATGCAGAAGTGGGAAAACAACTTCCCATTCCTTTGATCAAAATTACACCCTACATCGGCGCCGGATATGATCAGACTACCATAAATCTGAGTTATACCATTCCGGCCAATACAATCCCGGGTATAGATGAAGACAAGGAAATGTCTTTTGATCTGGAAGGCGAAAACAATGTTCGATTAAATGCCGGATTAACGCTGCAGGTTATTCCGCTGACTTATATCAATGCCGAAATTGCCCTTGTAGGCGATTATCAGGTTGCGACACTAAGCCTGGGTATCATGTTTAAGTAAAAAAATATCTTAAATAATTAAAAAGGCGGTTTTTTACCGCCTTTTTTTTCTCAATTTATTTTTCGAAAAATCGTCCCTTCTTTCCTGTCAATAAGTTCTATGCCCGCTTCCAAAAGATCATCCCGAATTTCATCGGCACGTTTCCAGTTTTTCTCATCGCGGGCTTTTTGCCGCTCAGCAATTTTTTGATTTATGGCAGCATCTGATAATTGGCTGCGTATTTCACTCGTACGGGGAAAAATTACATCCAAAATCTGATCTGCTTTGTATAAAGCCTGAAGGATAACTCTTCTATCTTCCAACGTCAGAGGGATATCAGCCCGGATTCTGTTGATACTCCGGATCATCTCAAATAATGACCCCAAAGCGGCTGAAATATTCAAATCATCATCCATGGATGTTTCGAAGTCTTTCAACATTTGTTCCGTTTCTTCCTTGACGGACATATTCAATGCTCCGTCACGGTTTGCCTGATCCAGTTCAAAAAGAAAGTCATCAAGTCTTTTCAGTGCTTTTTCCGACTGTTCAAGGAGTGATAAACCAAAGTTGAGTTTTTGCCGGTAATGGGTGCCAAGCAGCGTATAACGGATAGCCCGGGCAGAATATCCGTTTTCAAGCAGTCCCTGAATGGTGATAATATTGCCCAGGGACTTGCTCATCTTCTCCCCTTCCCATAAAAGGTGTTCACAATGCAGCCAGTAGCGGACAAAAGGTTTGCCGGTAGCTCCTTCACTCTGGGCAATTTCGTTTTCATGATGGGGAAATATATTGTCAACGCCTCCCGTGTGAATGTCAAACGTTTCACCCAGGTATTTCATAGACATGGCTGAACACTCAATATGCCACCCGGGGCGTCCTTTCCCAAGTTCGGTTTCCCAGAAAATATCACCATCTTCCGGTTTCCACGCTTTCCATAAAGCAAAATCGTGGACCGATTCTTTTTCATATTCATCCCGGTCTGTGCGGCCGGAAGGCCGGAGATTATCCATGTTCAGATTCTGAAGTCTGCCGTATTTCTTAAAAGCAGAGATTTTAAAAAAGATATTCCCATCCTCCGTCCGGTATGCAATACCGTTTTTCAGGAGTTTTTTTACAAGCTCTACCATTTCGTCTATATGATCGGTTGCCGCCGGATACACCTCCGCCCGGTCAATATGGAGCGTTTCCAGATCGGTGAAAAAGGACTGAATATAAGGTTCAGTATATTTTTTCAGGGGAATTTGCGATTCATTACAGCTTCGGATAATTTTGTCGTCAACATCAGTAAGATTCATTATCTGCTTAACTGCAAATCCCTTGAATTTCAGATAACGTCTCAGCTGATCTTCAAAAATATAAGCCCTGAAATTTCCCACATGAGCATGATGATAGACAGTTGGTCCGCATGTGTACATGTTTACAACACCCTTTTCCAAAGGGATAAACGGTTCTTTTTTCCGGGTCAGTGTATTATAAAAGACAATGCTCATGATTTATTCCTTAATTTGAAACGTGTCAAAGCATCCCTGATTATCCATTCGGCAAGATCGGGAAATTCCATTCCCGTTACTTTTGCCGATTTAGGTAAAAGACTGGTGGCTGTCATCCCGGGCAGTGTATTCACTTCCAGAAAATAGATTTCGCTCCCGTTTTTCAGTCTGAAATCGATCCGGGCATAACTTTCAAGACCCATAATTTCCCATATCCGCAATGCTTGTTCCTGAAGATTTTCTGTCAGCTCCGCGGACAGGGGAGCCGGTACCAAATACTTGCTTTTGCCGGATGTATATTTGGTTTCAAAATTATAAACGCCGCCATCCGGCACAATTTCAATGACCGGCAACGCTTTTCCTCCCAGAACCGGAACGGTTATTTCCTGACCGGGGATGTATTCTTCAGCAAGGATTACGTTGTCATAAAGAAGTGATTCTCTGATCATGGGACGAATATCACAGGGCTCATCCAAAACATAGAGACCGACGGAAGAGCCGGCACTATTGGGTTTGATTACCAGGGGAAAATTCAACATATGGGGATTGACATCCTCAACAGAAGTAAATCGCATGACGTTTCCCGTCTTAACGCCAACCCTTTCTGCCAGAATTTTGGACAGGTATTTATCCATAGCCAGGGCTGATGCCAAAGGGTTTGAGCCGGTATACGGGATTCGGGAGATATCCAGAACAGCAGCAATGACACCGTTTTCACCGTAACCGCCGTGCAAAGCATTGAACACAACATCAACACCATGATCCCGCATATGTGTTATGTGATCGATAAATGAGGTTTCGTCCCGTAACGTCATTTCAAAAAAATGATGATCATTAACAGATTCATTTTTCAGATTTTCCCTGAAGGCCTCCATATCCGTCCAGGGTGTGGAAGGATCGGCATAAATGACCTGATGCCCCCGTTCTTCCAGGGCTTTTCCAATAGCCATTCCGCTGAACAAAGAAATATTTCGTTCAGGGGAAGCACCCCCCAGAAGGATACATACCTTCATACAAATCTCCTTATTACGATATCAACTGCCTCTGCCAGATCGTTGCAAACCGTGAATGCGCGATGTTCCCTTTTGAGTAATTCTTCCGTTTTATGTCCCTTCCCCGTTCTCACTAAAATAAAAGGAATTCGGGCATTTTCAGCAAAATAATAATCGGTCTGTGAATCCCCGATAAAAAGAGCTTCAGCCCGGTTGAAACCATATTTTTTTTCTGCTTGATCAAAGAGCGCCGTAAGCGGTTTTCGACAGGCACACGCTTCTTCCGGTGTATGGGGACAGAAAAAATAATCGCGAATTTTACCGCCGTGTGATGCCGCCCTTGAAAGAACCTTTTCAAACATACGGATACTTTCCGCCCGGGAAAAATATCCCCGGCCGATTCCGGACTGGTTACTGATGATGTAACAGTCAATTCCGGCCTTATTCAATCTGCATATAGATTCTGGAACATATGGATATAATATCAATTCCTCTGCTGAACGAATAAAATCACCGCTGTCTTCATTAAGCACACCATCCCTGTCCAGAAAGACTGTTGATATTTTCATGATGAAATTTAAGGGGAAGTCTTGAAAAAATCAGCCGTTTATCCTTTTTTATCTTGAAGAGTTTGCACAAAACTGGTTAGCTTATTAATCATGATACATAAATTATTCTCAAAATTCAGGGTAATATTAGTCCCAATCCTTTGTATTCCTCTGTTTCTTACAGCTTCGGAACACACAATCATTAACGGGACATTTTTAGGCGGAGAAGGACGAAATTACTACGGGAATGAAGCGCCGTCCCGGCTGGAACTTAAATGGTCCCATTATCTGGGCGAAGGTGAAACAACCCTGTCCCGAAAGGGAGGTAACCGGCTCTGGAAAGGATGCGGGTGGACAGGTCAGCCGCTTTTGGTTGAATCCCGGGATACTCTTTTTCTGATCCAGGGAGCATACGACCATCATTTAAAAAAAATCCATGCAGAATCCGGCGAGCTGATCTGGCAATATGCGTTTGACGATGTTATAAAAAGCACCGGAACTCTTTACCAAATCCCGGGCAAAGACAGACTGCTGATCTTACAGGGCAGCCGGTTGGGATTGAATAAATACCTGAATGATCCGGTGATAACAAGTTATCGCGCCATTGACTTTATCACCGGAGAAGACGTTTGGAAATATAATGTTCCCTTTTACGTCAGTTACAGCCGAGATGTGGACGGATCAGCACTCATTATTGACTCCCTTGCATACCTGGGTCTGGAGAACGGACAATTGATTGTTTTTGATCCGCGTCCTGACAATGCCATTGAAAAAGATGGTTTTCTTCAACCACTCATTCTGGAAAAGCATCCATTGTATTCTCCCTCTGATTCCGAAATTCACGGTATGAACCTTGTGACCGAAAGTTCGCCCTGTCGATTGGGTAATCGTATTTATATTACGTCAGGTTCGGGGCATGTGTACGGTTATAACCTGAAAACACGCCGTATTGACTGGGATTTTTTTGTGGGTTCTGATATTGACGGGAGTCCTGTTGTCACATCTGACAATTGTCTGCTTATTACGCTGGAAAAGGAGTTTATTCCGGGCAACGGGGGGCTTATGAAGCTAAATCCCAGGTATCCTCCTGATAATCGCTGTGTTGAATGGTTTTTGCCGACAGGGAACGCCAGAGTGGCAGAATGGTTAGGCGGGGTCATCGGCTCTGCTTCCGTTAATGATAAAACACGCCCTCCCGGATATCCCGGTGTTGCAGCAATAACTGCATTGGACAGTATGCTGTATTTGATTGACTACAAACAACTTAGCGGGGAGAAAGTTTTGGGTCCCGACAGCATAACATATTTTAACACACCTGTTGTTTTGGATAAAGTCTGCATCGGACCTTCCATATCCACACCGGTTTTCGCAGGAGATAAAATTGTTGCTGCCGGTTATTGGGGAATTTATTTATTTCAGTATTCTCAGGAAGGAAAGCTGAAACGGCTTGATGCAAGACCTTTCGGATGTGAAGCCACTCCGGTCATTCATAATAAAAAAATATATGTTGGCTCGCGAAACGGGTATTTATATTGTTTTGGAGATTAAAGCGGTTCGTCTGTCCAGATATATTCTATCGGATTAACAGGGTCGTTATTATACCGGACTTCATAATGAAGATGCGGACCGGTAGAACGGCCGGAATTACCGATAAAAGCAATAACATCACCCCTGCGTACCATCTGACCTTTGCGCACATTCATACGGCTAAGATGAGCATATATCGTAGAAAAACCGTAACCATGTTCGATTTTGACGGTATATCCGTAACCGCCGTTGTATCGGGCATAGACAACCTGTCCTCCCGCCGTGGCATAAACCGTTGTCCCGGTCGGCGCAGCAATATCAATGCCATGGTGAAAGGTTCTGCTTCCGCTGAAGGGATCCCTGCGATATCCAAATCGTGAGGACAGATACCCCAAATTTGTAGGTGATATTGACGGAATGCTTTCAAAACGGTCTTTCTGAGTCTGAAGCGTTTCAAACAAAGTCTCATAGCTCATCAGTTCCAGTTTGATCGTTTGCGAAAGAGCTTTAAGATTTAAATCCATTTTGGTTAATGTTTTTTCCTCTTCAGAGTCTAAATTGTCCAGATCCAGGTGATCCGTAACGCGTCCTCCCATGCCCATGCGTCTGATATCATGGTCAATTTCAGGCAGATTGGCATAGAGTCTCAGTGCTTTATCCTTCTCGACAATAATATCAAGTTGATTTTGCAAGGTGGAAATTCTTGATCGCATATCCGACAAAACAGATGTAAGATCTTCATTATCTGCAGTAATAATTTTTATTTTTTCTTCGTAATAAATACCGGCAAGGTATTGCGCCGTGCCAAAAATCGTCATCATAAACAGAAGAAGCGTCAGCATGGCAATACGCGTCATTCTGCCGGCAGAAATTACGGTTTCACGCATTTCAGACGGGCGTTCAAAAAAAATAAGAAATTTATAATCGCGTATTTTTTTAAATAAGGAACTCATATGTTCATAGTTTAAGGGTGAATTTCCTGGGATTCAAGTACAAATTTTAACCTAAAAACTTCTGAAGCAGCCTGGCGCGGCTGATATGGCGCAGTTTCCGGATACCCTTTTCCTTGATTTGCCGGACCCTTTCACGGGTTAAATTGACTTCCTCCCCAATCTCTTCCAGCGTCATGCGGGGGTATTTTTCCAAACCGTAATACATTTTAATAATTTTCCGTTCCCGTTCCGTAAGGCTGTTTAAAACATCATGAAGTTCAAACCTCAGAGAATCATCCATCAGCTCCCTGTCCGGCGACACAGCTTCTTCATCTTCAATGATATCCAAAAAAAATGAATCGCTTTCTTCCCGCACCGGCGAATCAACCGAGAGAGGTGACGTAGATAACTGCAGCGTTTTTTCCAGGGTGTCCTGGTTGACTTCCATATCCGAAGCCAGTTCGTTAAAATTGGGTTCACGCTCAAACCGTTGTTCCAAATGTTCCATTTCCCGGGCATACTTATTCATTATACTGACCATGGTCAGGGGAATGCGAATTGTGCGGGACTGTTCCGCTAACGCCTGAAGAATGGTTTGCTTGATCCACCAGACCGCGTACGAAATAAATTTAAATCCCCGGCTTTCATCGTATCGGTGAGCTGCTTTGATCAGTCCAAGATTCCCAATGTTGATCAGATCCTCCAGAGGAAGTCCCCTGTTTTGATATTTTTTGGCAATGGACACAACAAAACGCAGGTTGGAACAAAGCATTGTATCCAGAGCTTTTTTATCTCCTTCTTTTATCAAACGGCTTAACCGAATTTCTTCTTCCGGAGATAAGGGTTCCGTATCTGCAATTTCATCCAGATAGCTGGACAGATTGGGACTTACACCCCATTTACGGGAGAGGTATGATATGTCTCTCTTTTTTTTACTCATAAAGAAGGTTCGTAGTATTCAGAAACAGGAATTATTCGGTTTCTTTTGATTCGGGAACGTCTGCAGAAATTATATCTTCTTCATTTTCTTCCTGAAGCGGATTATCTTCGGCTGTCATTCCGATGCTGCTTAATTCATCCTTAATCTCTTTGGTTTTCTGTTCGGCCTGTTCGATTCGGTCTAGAAGAACACGAACATCATCATCTGAAGAAAATTCAAATTTTTTCTCGACCGTCATGTCATGATGGATTTTTTCACCCAAAGCTTCAAAAGCCTTCCCAAGATCACGGCCGGCCTGATATAAATCATATTTCAAGCGAGCTTTCTGGGTCATGGTTTCAGCTTTCTCTGCCGTAGTTTTCACCATTTCTTCAACCTTTGGTCCATTTTTTGTCCACCAGTCATTCAGAAAATGTTTGATGTCATCAAAATTTTTTGACATGTTAACCTCCCTGATTTTTCATTATTTCATTTGTACATAATACTACTATGAATTTATTAACCTTACAATGACTATTTTTATTGAAAAATTGCTTTCAGTACAAAGGCAAAGTAATTTCACACATTACCTGGGAGAGAACATGTTAAGCCTTGAAAATGTTACAAAATCCTTTGACAGGGTTACGGCTATTCAGGATATCTCATTTATTGCCCAAAAGGGATCGGTTTACGGACTGTTGGGACCAAACGGTGCAGGAAAAACAACGACAATCCGTATGATCATGAATATAATCCAACCCGATTCAGGGAGAATTCTGATTGACGGAAAATCGACTACCGGCAATGTGTTTTTTAATACCGGATATTTGCCTGAAGACCGCGGTTTATATCAAAAAAGAAACGTGGGAGACGTGATTCGTTTTTTTGCCAAACTTAAAGGGTTGTCTCAAAATGAAATAACTGATAATTGTCAATATTGGCTTGATCGGTTTAATATGACAGATCAGGTCGAACGGAAAATCTCGGAATTATCCAAAGGAAACCAGCAGAAAATTCAATTTATCGTTTCAATAATATCCTATCCGGATCTCCTAATTCTTGATGAACCTTTTACCGGACTTGATCCCGTGAATCAGATCATTATGAAAGATATCATACGGGAATTCCGGGATCAGGGAAAATGTATTGTTCTCAGTACCCATCAAATGGACCAGGTTGAACAACTCTGTGATCATATTTGCTTTATAAATAAGGGCTGTGTTATCCAGGAGGGACCGCTGGAATCCATCCGGAATATGCACGGAAATCAGCAAATTGAAATACGCTATAAAAACCACATTCCCATTAAACCGGGTGATTTCTTTCATTCATTTCATGTGTCAGGAAACACGATACGGGGACAGCTGAATGAAGACATGAATTTCAAGGATGTGTTCAGGTTGCTTTCAGAAAAAGCGGAGCCGGAAAGCATATCCAGGTATACGCCTTCCCTTGAAGATATTTTTATCAAACTTGTCGAGGCATAAGATGTTGAAAAATATTAAAACAATTGCCGGATGGGAATACTTTTATCGGATTCGTTCCAAAGCATTTATCCTTTCAATAATTTTACCTTTTATTATCCTTGCCCTGGCTATAGGTCCTCAATACCTTGCATCAAAAAGCGGCCCGGCTCAGGAGCATCTGATTTTATTGTGTGAAAATTCAGCTTTCGCCGAAATTGTAAGAAGCGGCTTCGATGAGAAATATCTCATGAAAAATAATCAACCCTGGTATATATGGATGGATCATCCCGGGTTTTACAGTTCAGAAGAAGAGAACATCATCAACGATATTCTTAAAAACCGGATCGCAGATGCAGTCGTACGAATCGCATTGTATTCACAGGATTCCATTGTTGCTTCCATATATTATGAAACGCTTGGGCCAGAACACGTAACCCGTATAAAAAGCGGTATCCAGGATGCAGCAGAGCGGTATCGAATACAGGAATTGAATTTAGATCCCCGTATTCTGTCATCAATTCGAAAACCGGTCCGGTCAGAAGAATTTCAAATTACAGAGAAAGGCGTTATAACAAACCAGGATATTTTAATCCGTTATATGACCCCCTTCGTTTTTATGTTCGTTCTCATAATGGGAATCATCACGACGTCACAGAGCATTATTTCCAGTATCATTGAGGAAAGGACGCATAAAATCATTGAGATACTTTTATCAACCGTTAAACCTTCAGAAATTATGACCGGTAAAATCCTGGGGATGGGTTGTCTTGGTTTAACACAGATATTCATATATATGGCCATCCTTTACGGGGCAGGAATGAAATTTCTTCCCGAACAATTCAATGCCGGAATCATCTCGGGTTCAAACCTCTTTTGGTATCTTGTTTTCTTTATTCTGGGATATCTCATGTTCAGTGCAATCTATGTTGCAATCGGTTCCCTTTTTGATAATGAACGGGATGCTCAGCAGCTGGGGGGAATTTTATCTCTCATTGCCTTATTACCCATATATTTTATTGCCTTTATGCTGGAACATCCGGAGAGTAATATAACCGTAATATTATCCTATATTCCACTAATTACACCTTTACTAATGATTGCCCGGGTGGGTATCATGTCCCTGTCATTCTGGACAATTTTTCCCATGGCCTTATATCTTGTATTCTGGATAAGCATTATAATTTGGTTTGCATCACGAATCTTCAGAATTGCCATCCTGATGTATGGCAAGCGGCCGACTTTTATGGAAATTATCAGGTGGAACAGAAATCTATCCGGATAATTTTACAAAGTTCGTGCGTTCATAGTTGGGAAATGTTATTTTTATGCAGGATAATTTTAACAAAAAATCAGGAGCAATTTGCCATGGCAGACAACGTAATCAAAGTGACCGATGCCAGCTTTGAAAAAGATGTAATAAAGAGTAACGTTCCCGTCGTCGTTGACTTTTGGGCTGAATGGTGTATGCCCTGTAAAATGATTGCACCGTACCTGGATGATATCGCAAACGAAATGGGCGGAAAAATCATCATTGCCAAACTCAACGTTGATGATTCTCCCATGACGGCACAAAAATATGGGATCCGTTCCATTCCAACCCTGTTAATTTTTAAAAACGGCACCGTTTCTGAAACGATCGTCGGTGCAATCCCTAAAAATATTATTCGGCAGAAGATCCAGTCTGCAATTTAGGGTTAACATGCACAGGTTTTTATCGTCTTTTATGCTGATTTTACTCATATCGGTGAAATCAGCATTTTCATTATCTGTCATAAAAGTTGAACCGCCAAACTGGTGGGCAGCGATGGAAACAGATACGCTTGATATTCTGTTGTACGGAGATGATTTTACATCATACTATGCCGAATCAACCGGCAAATATGCCAAAATCCTATCTCAATCTGTTTATCAAAATCCTTCCTACTGCAAACTGACGCTGGTTATACAAGGAGCCGGAACGGAAGAAATCACGTTTCGCAGCCCCAAAAAAAGAAAACAAAAAGCAGTATTTGAATTCCCGGTTTATAACAGACGTGAAAAAAGGCCCGCCATCATTGACGGCAGTGACGTGATATACCTTTTAATGCCTGACCGGTTTGCAGACGGAGATACGGACCGGAATTATATTGAAGGCCATAAAGATCCGGTTCGTCCCGACCATAAATGGGGACGGCGGGGCGGTGATCTTCAGGGGGTTTTAAATCATTTGGACTATCTTGAAGAACTGGGAATCAGCGTACTCTGGATGACACCGGTATTTGAGAATAACTATATCAACTGCTACCATGGCTATACTCCAACCGATCTTTATGCTGTCGATCCTCATTTAGGAGATACAGCAATTTATAAAACACTGGTTCGTGCATGCCAAAACCGGGGAATCAAGGTCATAAAAGATCATATACTAAACCATATATCCCCAACTCATCCCTTGGCAGTCAATCCCCCCTCTCCCGAATGGATCAATTATACCGTTGACGACTTTGAGAAATGCAATTACAGAATTTCGGATATTACTGACTTCTGGGGATACGACTCCCTGAAACAAACCGTTCAGTCCGGTTGGTTCGCCGGTTATCTGGCAGATATGAATCTCCGTCATCCGGACGTTGTCAACTATTGGATTACTCACACAATCTGGTGGGTGGAAATGTTTGGGCTCGATGGTATTCGACAGGATACATGGCCTTATTCAGACTCTGAAGGCGCGGCGGCCTGGATACGCGGAATTCGAAAAGAATACCCGGAAATTTTTATTGTGGGTGAAACGATGGTCTTCGAAAAAACCGGCATGTCCTACTTCTTCAGCAGCAATCCATCTCTAAACAACGGATTATCATCCGTTACGGACTTTGCTTTTGCAAGTCTCATATACCAATTAATTCTGAAAGACCTTCCGGTTTCAGAGTTTCACAGGGATATTGGTTTTGACTATATACTCAAAGATCCTTTGATGCTCACGGTTTTTATGGATAACCACGACATGGGCCGTTTTTTTACGGATACAAAAGAAAACATCTCCCTGTATCTGAATGCCTTCACCTTTATTTATGGTCTTCGGGGTATTCCGCAGTTGTTTTACGGTGATGAAATAGGCATGACCGGCGGTCACGATCCTGAAAACCGGAACGAGTTCCCCGGAGGATTTTCTTACACGCCCCGAAGCGCTTTTCTTGAAGCAACTCGCACGGATCGCGAGAATCTCCTTTTTAACCAGTTTAAATCATGGAATAAAATCCGCAAAGATTTACCCGGACTTTTTACGGCACCCATGAAACACCTCATCATTGAGAACAAAATATATGCAGCAACACGTCAAAACCAGAATACAATCCTTCTGGTTTTGTACAACAGCACTCCGGATAAACAACAGATTCCTGTTGAACCCATAATTAAAAATACGATGCAATCCGTCCGTTTAATTGCACCCTTGCCAACCCCTGATAAAGCCGTTATAACTGATTATACAGCTGATTTAGAGGGTAAAACAGCCGGGATGTGGCTTATTACGGTTGAATAATGATAAAATAAGGTGTGATTTTCAGCTTTACTCTGGCTATTTTATATATAGGATATTTACAGATTTCAACTGGAGAGCAGGTATGAAAAAAATCCTTCTTTGTTTTTTGCTCCTTTTATTTATTATGGGCTGTGACAGGTATAAAAAAATGGCTATAGGAAATGACGGTCCTATTTACACGATTGTGGATGATTCTCTGTGGGCACATATTGAAGATCACATCAGACCGCTTGTAGAAAAAGAAATCCGCACACCGCAGATAGAAAGAATTTATTATTTTGAACCCATTCCGTTATCGGCATTTAAGGATAACCATTTTGCAAAGAACCTTATGCTGATCACGACTTTGGACCGAACGGATAAAACATCTCAATATGTAAAGCGCACGCTTCCGGATACAGCTATACAAATGATAAACCGCGGCGAAACGTATTTCTTCCCGGTTCCCGACAAACTTGCAAAACGGCAGATTTTTATGGTTCTTGCGGCTCCGGATGAAGAAAAACTTATCGAATATCTTCAAACGCGCGGCGATGAAATTTTTCAGGCGCTCAACCAGGCATTTATTAATCGTCAGTTTGATCAAATATATTTTAAAGCCGAAGAAAAAGCTTTGACAAAAGAAATTTTCGATCAGTATGGCTTTTCAATCAGAGTTCCCCATACCTATATGATTCTGGAAAATAATCCCCGCGAGAGGGTTCTTCAACTCGGGAGAACGAACCCGTTCCGGTGGATAACTGTCTACTGGCAGGATGGAGGTTTGACCTCAGTCCTTGAAGAAAGATGGGCTGTCACCATGAGACACTGGTTAAGCCTGAACTATCTTGACGGAACCTATGTTGAAAAACGATTCCTGACGCATCGTGTTGTTAATTGGGGCAACAGATCTGTTTATAATATACGCGGTTTGTGGGGACACCCGGAAAAAACGATGGGAGGGCCTTTCTCAAGTTTTTACTTTTATGACGGCGTAACAGATCGGACTTATTTTATTGATGTAACCGTCTGGGCACCGGGGCAGACAAAAAATGTATATTTACGGCAAATGGAACTTATAGCAAGCACCTTTTTTACCAACGAAAATGTTTTACGGGAATATATAAAATGAAAAAGAACATCATCCTAGCCCTGATTATTCTCATCATGCTCTGGGGCTGTTCGGGAAGCGGACCTTTAAAGGACAGCCGGAGCATTGTCAATCAATATAACCGCTATCTTAACGGCAAACCCAATGCTATTGATCGCCTGATGGCAACCTATCTGGACGAAGATCAGCCGCAGGAATTACGGGCCGAAGCGTTACGGTATATGATTCGTTCAAGGGACCCTGAATCACTAAAACTGATTCAGAGGCAGATGTTAAAATTAGATGAAATGGAATATTGGTCATTACTCATAATTGCCGATGAGACCGCACAGCTCAACGATCCAAAATGGGCAACCGTTATGTTGACAGCGTATGCAAAGCTTCATGAATTAAACAAGAATCTACAGGAAAAAATATTGGGCAGTATTTTTGCCAACATGGATACCCAGTCTATTCCGCAATTTATTGATATGTACCAATTATCCTATGATCATTTTCTTCAGCTTGATGAATATTTTGCAAAAGGGCTGGGAAAATTTAATGACGAAACAATCGTTCCTCTTCTGATAAGAATCATAAACGATCCGAAAAGGAATCTCAGAACACGTGAAAAAGCTCTAAAGATTCTTGCACAAAAAAATGAACCGGCCTTTACCGAAGCACTGGTAAGTCTCATAGGAAATCCGCAAACCGATCAGATGCTTCGGGAATTCTCGTTCAATGTATTGGATGTTACCAAAGATGAGGACATCCTTTTGGCTCTACTGGATTTTCTTAACAGAAGCAAAAACCGGGAACAAAAGATGCTTTCTACTGCATTGGATGCGTTGGATTCGTTTTCCGATCCAAAAATTATTCCGTCACTGCAATACATAAGCACCCACGAAACATTTCCGTATGATATGCGGAAAAAAGCCCTTGATGCGCTCATAAAATTTAACAAACCGGAAATCTATAAAGATTTAATCGCTTCATTTGATAATCCGGCAAATCTTGTATTCTGGCCGTATGTATCTGATGCAGTCAAAAAATCGGGGAATGCGGAATTATACCAAATGATGGAAAAGAAAGCTTATCTCCTGTTTCATGATTTCCGGGGAGGTGAAGAATGAAAACATATTGTTTACTGCTGGCACTATTACTTATTATCACACCCGTATTCGCACAAACATCTTCTGCTGCGGATAAATTAAAAGAGTCTGAAAATGGCGGACGGTTTTACAATACGGAAGAAGACATTAAAAATTTGAAAAATGAACTTACCCGGCTAAAACAGGAAATGCTGATGTACAAATCCGATGTCAACATGCCGAAAATCCGTCAGGAAATCCGGGATATGGTAACCCTCCCTGAGCTGACTCACGAAATTACTCTGAAGAACGGCACCGTCGTTCAGGGTAAACTCCTCCAGGAAAACCTGGATGAAATTCAGGTTCAGACGTTGATCGGGATCATAACACTGAAACAGAATCAAATAACGAATATCAGAGAAACGACGGAAAGAAAAGCAAGCTTAGAATTTGACGGAGCATTGCGGGAGATGAATTTTTCAGATAAAAAAGTCTATATAGGGAAAGTAAAAAATACCGGAACAGATAAGGCTTTATTTATCCGTATTGTTTTCAGGCTTTTTGATGATACAGCCAATATGATTAATACAGACAGCTGCTTTGTTCTGGGCGTGGAAACGGAACTGGACGGGGGAATTTATTCTTCATCCGTTTTGTTGCCCGGGCAGGTCGGCGATTTTCAATGTACCGTCCCCACCTTGGGAAAGAATGTCAGTTACTATACAACCGATATTAAATTTTCTCATATAAAATAGAATACTGTTAAAATTCAGGACAAGAAAAAGGATAGTTTACTGTCCTTTTTTTTATTCATAGCGCAGCGCTTCAATCGGATCCAGACGGGCTGCTTTGACAGCAGGGTATGTGCCGAAAACAATACCAATGGCAGAACACACAATAATGCCGATCAAAGCCCAGTCCAATGGAAATACGCCATCAACTTTCATGGTTACTGGAAGAAGATTTCCAACAACAATTCCAAGGACAATTCCAATAACGGCACCGATTTCAGTCAGAAAAATCGCTTCAAACAGAAACTGGTTCATGATGTCCCGTTTTTTCGCACCGATGCTTTTCCTTATCCCGATCTCACGGGTTCTCTCAGTAACACTGACCAGCATAATATTCATGATACCAATTCCTGCAGCAAGTAATGCAATAGAACTGATCAGAAGAGCTGCAATTTTAATAGCACCGGTTATCTGGTTAAATGTATCAATCAGTGATGAATTTGAAACAATCTCAAAATCATTTTCGGCAGTTAGCGGGACATTCCTGATTAATCTCAGGTGAAAAACAATTTCATCTCTCACATCATCAAACTTGCTCATATCCATAACGGCAATTGCATATCCCAGAGATGACCAGCGGTTTGCAAACATTTTCATGTGGGTTGTTAGAGGTATAATAACCACGTTATCTTCAGACTGTCCGAAAATGGAGCCTTTTCTCTCCAATGTTCCGATAACCGAAAATTTAACCCCGCGGATTGTTATGGTTTGACCGATGGGATCATAAAGCGGCATGAGAACATCAATGACGTCCTGACCGATTACAGCAACATTCCGCATCTGTTCCATGTCGGTCCGGCTGATCATGCGTCCGCTTTGTATGAAATAACCGGAGGAGAACTCCCATTCAGGCGTTACGCCCTGGATACCTACGTTGTTTTTTGTCTGGTTATCTTTGAACTTTATCGGATCTCCGCCATGCCAGTCTTCAGCCGTAATCGTAGCAGGTCCTGAAAAACTGTCTTTCAATTGGAGATAATCACTGTATGTAAGGTTTTTACGGTTTCTGTATTTCCAATTATGCCCGCCTCCGATTTGAACTGCCGGATATTTTTGGATAAAAAACGTGTTGGTTCCCAAAATATTCAAATTTGTTTCAACGGAAGACTGGAGGACGTTGATGGCAGTCATAACGCCTATAATGGAAAAAACGCCAATAACAACGCCAAGGAGTGTCAGAAATGACCGGAGCTTGTTTTGGCGGATAGAATCCAGCGATGATGTAAGGACTTCCCGTATATTCATACTTTACTCATATCGAATTGCATCTATAGGATTTAATCGTGCAGCCTGATTAGCCGGAACAATACCGGAAATAATTCCGGTCAGCACGGCAACAGACAGGGAAATCAGAACCAGGGAAAACGACAACTGAGCCACAAAAAACTTCTGGACAACGCCGACTAAAGCGACTGTTATCAGGATGCCGATAATGCCGCCTATAAGTGATATGATAATCGCTTCACTGAGAAATTGAAAAAGGATGATGCTTTTTTTTGCACCGACGGCCTTTCGAATTCCAATTTCTTTTGTTCGCTCCCTTACACTCACAAACATGATATTCATGATGCCGATTCCGCCCACAATAAGCGAGAGAGCCGTGATCCCCAATCCGACAGCGCTTATTGCAAAGCGGATATTGGAAAACTGTTGGCGAAAAGCCTCCTGCTGATTTATGGCAAAGTTATCAGCTTCACGGGGTTTTAATTTTCGAAGACCTCTCATAATAAAAGTGAGCTCTTCCTTTGCCTGATCAACTGTATACCCTTCTTTGGGTCTGACGCTGATTGAAATCCTTCTGAGCCGTCCGAAAACAGATTTCATTGCTTTCAGGGGGACTGTAACAATATTGTCCATGCTCATCAGTCCCAGAAATTTTCCCTGCTCGGCTATAACGCCGATAACCCTGAATTTATTCCCGTTGATCATAATATAATTCCCGAGAGGGTCCTCATCAGGAAACAGATTCTTTTTTATATCATATCCAATAACAGCAACACGGGTTCCGTATCTGTCTTCAAGCTCAGAGAAAAATCGCCCGGATTCCAGCTTAACGGATGTAATAAATGCTTCCTGCCATGTCGTCCCGTTTATTTCAACAGCTTCTACAGCCTGTGTGCCATATTTAACATCGGCTCGTCTGCTTGAAGATGGAGAGGCAAAAGCAATGGTTGATGAACGATCTAAAATTTGCTGAGCATATTCTTCTTCAATATTCGGCCTGTTTCGGTACTCCCACCAGTCATCGTTCATCATAAACCAGGGGAATTTCTCAACATAAAGAACATCCTGTCCCATGCTTTCTATACTTTTTTCAAAAACCTGGTCAATGCCGGAAATTGCCGTACCCATGAGAGAAACAGAGAGAATTCCGATAATAATTCCAAGCATTGTCAGAAAGGCACGGGTCTTATTCTGAAAAATTGCCTTGACAGCCATGACCACACTTTCGAAAAGCTGCCCCATTTATCCCTTTCCTTTGAGAGTTTGTTCATCACTGGCAATCAATCCATCCAAAAAATGAACAACCCGGTGAGCATGGTTTGCAATATCCGTTTCATGGGTTACCAAAACGATTGTATTGCCGGCTGCCTGCAATTCATCAAGGAGTTGCATGATTTCCTGTGATGTTTTGCTGTCTAGGTTTCCGGTCGGTTCATCTGCCAGTATGATTGACGGATTATTGACCAGTGCTCTGGCGATGGCAACACGTTGCCTTTGTCCGCCGGATAACTCATTGGGCTGATGATGCATCCTGTCAATCAAGTTTACTTTTCTCAGGGCTTCTTTAGCCATTTCAATCCGCTCTTTCTTATGAAAACCTGCATAAATCAGCGGTAATTCAACATTGTGCAGCGCCGTAATTCTTGGGAGTAAATTGAATGTTTGAAAAACAAACCCGATTTTTTGATTTCGAACATAGGCCAGATCATCATCTGAAAGCATACCGTTGGTGCTGTTCTCAGCAGCCTTTTTTTCATCATTATGAACCGTTTTACCATCAAGAATATACGTGCCGGACGTTGGCGTATCAAGGCAGCCGATGACATTCATTAATGTTGATTTCCCCGAACCGGAAGGGCCCATAACAGACAAATATTCATTCTTCTCAACCGTCAGATCAATTCCTCTGAGTGCATGAACAGCCACTGTTCCTATTTGATAAACTTTTGTTACTTTTTTTAGTTCAAGAAGGGCCATTTTCAGCTCCCCAATTACGATTTCGATTTCTTCTTTGCTTTCTTGCCTTCATCCGGTGATTCGATTTTTACACGCATACCGGTTTGCAGTTCTCGGCTCAATACTTTATGGTTTCCGACAACAATTATATCGCTGTCATTCAATCCGCTCAAAATCTGAAAAAGATCCTGACTGCTAAGGCCTATTTTGACAGGAATGGCAGATACCGTATCTGATTCTACTCTGAATACAACTTCAACCATTTCAGATCGTTTTTTATCTTTTTTCGTGTCGGGAACAACTCCATCCTGATCGGATGATGTATTTTTTCCGTTTTTATATACATTTTCCCATGATCGAACCGTAACGCTTTGTATGGGGACGGCTAATGTATTTTCAGCTTTATTGGTCAGAATTTCAACCGTCGCACTCATGCCGGGTCTAATCTTTTCCGGAATTTCAAGCATTTCTACAACGACTTTAAACTGTGTGACAGATTCTTGTGTCCCCAGTCCGGTCGATTGTGCCATATGGGCAATTTCTGTAACCTTACCTTTGAAAGTCGTATCGGGAATAGCATCTATTTCAATATCTACAGCATCATTTATGCCAACTCTGACAACATCATTTTCATTCACGTCCACTTCCACTTCCATCTTTGTCAAATCAGCGACAACCATAATAATATCTGCTTGAAACTGGGATCCCAGAGCAATTTCTCCGGCTTCTTTTCTCAGTTGTATAACGGTTCCGTTGATAGGGGCAATAATGGTAGTTTTTTGAAGATTGTCTTCAGCCTGTTTCAGATTTGCTTCAGCCTGTGCAAGATTTCCCTTAATACTCTCATATTCAGAAATCACTCTGTCCAGATCCGATTGGCTCAGATTATTACCTTTAAATAAGGCTTTTGCTCTGGCCAACTCTTTTTCTGCACGATCCAAAGCAACTTTTGTAGATGAAAACGTCGCTTTTGCACTGTTTAATGACGCTTCGTAACGGACTTTATCCAATTGAGCCAGCAATTGTCCTTTTTTTACGTTCTGTCCCTCTCTCACATGGATTGCTACAATCTCACCGGCAACATTAGCGCTGATACTAACCCGGGTTACCGGCTGAACCCTCCCGCTTGCTGAGACTTTTTCTTCGACGGTATGTCTTTTTACCATTTCTGTCTGTACGTCTACAGCTTGTCCTTTACTTTTTTTTACATTCAAAAAAACCAGAACCGCTATGGCAACAATAACAACCGCAATAATCCATTTTTTCATGTTACATCCCTAATAATTGATTGATTTGGGCTTCTGTAATTTTTGTATTATACCGCGTTTCTACCAAACGACTTTCCGATGATAAAACAGAAAGCTGGGCATCCAGCTGATCTAAAATGGTCCCGGATCCTATCTCTAACTGACGGGAAACCAGATCATAATCCCGTTGAGCTGACCGGAGACTGATTTCATGGATTTTTTCCATTTTCCTGTATGTTTCAAGCGTTTGATAAAGTCCTTCCAATGTGCTCAGGTTATCCCTGATCAAGCTTTCCTGCTGGAGTTCCAGTCTTTTCAGGTCAATGTCTGCCTTTTGTTTTTCAGTGCTGCGGTTGAATCCGTTAAACAGCTGTATACTGGCACTCAGCCCCACTGAATTGGATGTCAGTTTTCCTGCATCATCATCGCTGTATGAATAAGTATAATTACCGGAAACGGTTGGAAAATAACTTTCCTGTCTGATCTTGATATTTATTTTTTGAATTTCTATTTGTTTTTTTAAGGTCAGCAATGACGGATTGTTATCGATCATGTGTTTACGGGCGGTTTCTATATCAGGCAATTCAGAAACAGCCGGTTTGATGGGCTGCAACACAAACGCTTCCATAGGATTCTGTCCCATTAAAATATTCAGCTGGCGCCTTAACGAACTGTTTCTTTGTTCCTCTGTCAGGAGTTGCGTTTCAAACTGCCCTTTTTGAACTTCAATTTTTAACAGATCCGATTCGGTCCGTGAACCAAGTTCATACATGATCCGGACTCTTTTCAGATTCTCCTCGGCAAAACGAATATTTTCACCATACACGGCAATCAGTTCATTCGAAGCCAGTATACTGAAATACAGATTAATAACGGATGCTTTTAAAACCTGCATTGCTTCTCTCAAATTTAAACCGGCAATTTCTTCTGAGAATTTTGCCGCTTTCAACGCAGAAAACAGTCCGGGATAATATATGTTCTGATTGACCGTTCCGGATAACGTATAACCGTTATTATCAACCTTAACTCCTGATTTTTCGGACCATGACGCATTGGTCGAAAGTCTTCCGGATACGGATGGATATAAATCAGAATAGCGTTGTTTAACTGTCAACCCTGTTTTATCCACATCCAATCTTGACTGTAAAAGGTTTGAATTTGCCTTAAATGCACGTTCCTGGCAGTCATCAAGCGTTAAAACAGACTCTGCCCATAAAAGCGGTGTCAGGATGAGGATGAACACTGCCAACAAGAATATTTTTTTCATTCTGCTTTACCTTTTTCTCTATACATGGGTTCGGACACGCAAGCAATAAAAGAGTTGTCCGTTTTTTTTATGCCATAGGTGATAATCCCTGAAGTATGACCATCAGCACAGACGCAAAGACCCAGATTATCCCTGTCAGAACAAGAGACTTTTGGGCGGAGTATTTGTAAATAACTCTAAAGGCAATCATCCAAAGAATCAGCTTCCATACCCTGAAAAGATCTGCCTGCATCGCTATCCTGAACCATACATTGGACAGATCAGCTTTATCAAAAAGAATGGCAAGACTGGTGTGAACCATCATTGTTTTCTGGGCCAGCATCAGGGGAACTTTTACAATACTCGATAAAACATCCACCATATTGATATGAAGCGTAACAGCAAAAAGCATCCAATATTTCGCATTTCCCCCGCCAAAAAAGTTACCCACAAACAAATAAACTGCTGCAATAAAAAAAGCTGTGACCAAAGGTGTTACTCCGCCAATGATCAAACTCTGTGCCGGGGCTGTATCTTTGTCTCCGGAAATCCTATCAAGCATGGCTTCCTTCTGCTGATCCGTCAGATTATCCATACGCATAATCATTTGTCGGCTTTCCTTTATCTGAACAGGATATGTCAGTTGTATCGTAACCAAGGTGGCTATTAATAGGATCACGACAGGAAACCATACATCTTTCCATGTAATCCCGTTTTTCAGTGTTTCAAATGTTTTTTCAGGATTAAAAAAAACATTCCACACCCGAACTAGAGGCAGAAAAGAATCCTTAACCATTTTATCATCTCCTTATCTGATTCACCGAAAATTGAAATACACTTTAGAAACAAAGTTCCAGGAAATAAATTTTCACATCGGGAAATTTACATACTCATACCCTGTACTGTCAAAATATTTTATGTACTTATTTTCTATATCATATCTTATACTTAGATAAACGATTGCTTCTTTGAGGGAGGATCTTTGTTTTTTAGTCAGCCAGCCTTTTTTATAAAATTTCCGATCGCTGATACAGCAGATATGGATATACTTTTCGTATTCAGGATACGCTTCAGCTTTATAAATCATATCCCGGCCTTCATAAATAAAGCCATGTCTGTCAATTAGAAAGTGGTAATTAATATCTGCATATCCAAGCTTTGTAAGATGATAAACCTGAATATCTTTTGGGCTTAATGTATTACTGAACCCCGAATAATGAATGATTATCCCTTCGTAAGGACTGTTCATGGTATAGAATTCATCTAACTTGTGAGTGAAAACAGGGGGATAAGCACACCATTCATTTCGGGGAATAACAGACATCTCATGCAGTTCAGGAGAACAGCCGAGGAGTAAGAAGATGTAAGTAAAACCTTTATAAACCCGTATCAAAGTGCTCTTTAAAGACCTCATAAGCTGTCATCCCAAGAGAATTTAGATAGTATTTGTCATGAATTGTCCTGCCATAATCAATTCCTCTGCTATAGTAGGATGATAAAGAAGCCACGTCAGGAAAAACCCCATACTTTTCATAAAAATGATTATATATAACCCGGCAATACAAAACACTGTATGCAATATTGGTATCCGGTGAATAAAGCCGGTCTATCAAAGCTGTACGATTAGCAGATATGCTGAAAGGAAACAACTCTTCATAATGGGTTTCCAGCCACTCTGCCGTAGATATTTTTATTTGTCCGAATCCGACTGAGGCATCAAAACCCAAATAAGCCCTTGTAAAATCAGCCCGGTCAAATTCGTTGATGTTATGCAGGCGTTCAGCATAAATAACTGACATATAAGCTGTTTCTGGAATATCAAAATATTCACAATATGTTAAAATGTCCGTCAAATATTTTTCAATAAACCGGCGGGTTCTGTATTGTTTAACAGACGGATAGTAGAATATTGAGATGGCCGTTATGCTGACAAGGATCAAACCAATCAACCACTTAAATTTGCTCTTCATTCAATTTCCTTAGAATGTTTAAATCTGCATCAAAGTGCCATGCGTTTTGCGTTTCGAATATCATAACATACTCCCAAATTCCTTTTTTTGAATAAAACAGAATGTTTTGGCTGATATGATAGTCCTCAGGAAATTCCGTTATCCTGTCAAAATAATCCCGTACTCCCGAGATTCTCTTTTGATTTCCGTATACAGTCAATGATACATGCGGAAACGACTCTTTTATATATCGGATCAGATTCTGAATATTTTCATCATTATTTACGAGCAAAAAGATTACCGGAAATTCCTCAATCGTAAAAAAAGAATCCGGTTTGGATATGATATATTTTGCTGTCAATTGTTTTTCCAGCATCAGTTCTTTTATAGACCGTTCCGCATGAAGATTATGATGTGACAGATTTTTATTCATGTCTAACAATATAAATACCCAACAACTTAAGAACGCACAAAGAATACCCATTATGATTTTCATGTTTATTGCCTTTTTAATCAGATTCCAGCAGGCCGGTTTTCACCGCTTCTTCCTTCAGCCTTATGTAACGGTTATGATATCGTCTGTTTGTGTCAAGCATTTCCGGTAATACGGGAGCGGGCAGAGATACGGAAAGTGCAATCATCTCATGCTGATTCAGGGCAGACACCTTTTTTTTATATTCATGGAATACTGCGTTATAAATACCAATGTGGCCGGGTATCCATACTGCACTATTGAAATACAGTTCAAGAATTCTATCTTTAGTTAACAAGGCATCCAATATTAATGCTCCGAACGATTCATGGATTTTCCCCAAGACTGTTCTCTTATGAGAGCCCCATAGGATTTTTACGAGCTGTTGGGTAATTGTACTGGCACCGAGAACTGTTTTCCCAGCCTTATAGTTGGTTTGTACTGCAGTAAATGCCCGGAAGATATCTATACCCCTGTGATCATAAAATCGTCTGTCTTCTGACATTATTACAAGACACTGCAAAATAACGGGAATGGAGTCCAGAGGAAGACAGATGAGATGGTAACCTTCCCCCATTTTCACATCATAAATCATAAAATCGGATTTTTTAATTACCTTCTGTAATTCAATGCAGTCCATATCTCGTAAAGACAAACAGCGTGTTATCCAGAAAGTAACATAAAAAATCATAAGCAGGATCACCGCATATCCCGATACTATTCTTTTTCTACAGAACACGTTTATAAAGAGCATTTCTGTTTCCGACTTTAAAACCTAAAAACCTTCCTCCGGAAACATTCATTTTGATTTGCAATAAATCATAAGGAGGATCTTTTCTAATCCACAGAAGATCCACGGGTTGAAAAGGAAAGTCTTTTGATAAAGCTGATAATTTCCATATTTCACACAAAATCTCTTCACCGTTCAGTGACAGGATCTCTTCGTCCAGCGATTCAAAGTTATAAAGAACAGTAATCCCTTTTGCCAAATACAGCTTTTCAACATGATTTCCGTTGATCTCCTTCAGTATAGGGATTGCAAATCGTCCATAGAAGGGAAATGCCAAGGTGTCATAATTAATTTTAAAAAACTGATCTTTTCCGTCAAACGTTTTGGAAATCATATAATATCGGGCAGTATCACAAATTTCTACATTTTCTCCAACTGCTGTAATAAAGTATGACAAGGGTGCCCGGGTATTCCTGTTCAAACAAAGATCAACATTTAAAAGCGGGTTTATCGAGTGAATTTCACGGTAATGAAAAGCAGGAATATCCCGTATCAATGTATCGCTGATCATTATTGTAATGGATTGTTTACGGCCGGACACGGTAAAGTTCCATATGCGGCGTGTTCCGGCAGTTTCACCTTTAATTGAAACAACCGTCAGGCACACGATAAAAAAGGTTATGCATTTTTTAATCATGGATTATCCTTTATATCAAATTTTACGTTTACTGAGATTTTGAAAACGCGTGTTGGAGTTTCGCCATTAAAGCAAGGATTTCCGGAATATATCAGCAGGCGGGAGAACCGGAAGGCTCCCCCGCCGCACCCCCGTTTTAATCGCAAAACCACCGAATAAAAGCTGTTCCGGCCTTCACATGCCAGTTTATATCAATCATTACGCCGCTTAACAACATATTCAGTCCGAGTATACATCCAAAACTCCAGAAACCGCCTGAATACGTCAATAAATCAGCTTGTGAGAGTTCTTCCATATTTTCACCTTCTTTCATATTTCCGGAAATCAGTTTTATTCCGGTTTCATTCATGGTTTACCGCATATTTTGATTTTCCAGATTCAGACCAGACATTGATACAATCATAATCTACGTCTGAATGTCCCCGATTAATCGGCACAAAAGCGGTAAATCAATGCCGAACTAAGATTCATGATCATACCGGACCCGTCAATAATTCCAAACAGAAGCCCTGCAAGTCCTGCGATACAGGCAAGGTAAGCTCCGGGTGGATAACCTCCTGCATACTCCATCATCTCTTCATGTGTGAGTTCATTCATGTCAAACCCCCTTTTTTTGTTTCTTGTGATTTGCGTCCGGGATCCAGTCCATGATTTCCCGGATCTGTACTTCACCGCGCAGTGATTTGATTAGTTCATGGTCTTCATTATATAAAAATGTTGAAGGCAAGGGCGGATCACTAAACAAATAAGAGCTTATATTCACATCCAGCATTCCTATACTGATCCGACTGTCGTTTTGCAGCGAGTCCCAATTTTTATAATAAACTGATTGAAAGAGATTTCGGTCTGTCGTAAACAGTCCGTATTGAAAATCCGGGAGACGATCCGAGTGTTTGTTCAGTTGCGAAAGATAACTCATACAAAATGTACATCGCGTGGAAAAGAGAATTATCATTTGCATTTTGTTTGGTTCCGGTTCGTAACGTTTTAAACCATCAATTCCTGTATAAGCAAATTCTTCCAAAGATTTTTTTGGGCTGTTAATTTGAAAAATAAACCAAATAATGAGTAAACATAAGCCGACAGGGACAAATAAGAGATAGGAGGGAAACCGTTTTTTTCTCTTATCATAGCATATAGATCTCATAAAAAACCCCCAGCCCCCATAAACAGATAATGACAAAAACCCTTGCAGACAGAATCGGAAAGCAAATTTTCCCCGGACTTTTTTGCGTTAACGCGCTTATGAAAAAAATTGAAAAACAAAACCATATAATTTCAAATAAATTGATTTGATTAAACAGCCGTTTAAAACCCGGGTTGACATGTAAACCCGGAACAGACATGAGGGATAAGGGCATATAAATCCTGTCAACCCCATTCGAAGCAGTCATATCAGCACGGGAGACCATAACTATCTGAACAATATCCCTGACAACAAATATGCCAAAATTCAGACTTGTAACCCAAATTAATGTTTTTAAAGATGTATATTGGTTCCTTAACAGTAAAAAGAGATGAATGATCAGAGCCATTATAACGGCACGGATTAAGATCATAACCGGGAG
>DKER01000067.1 GCA_002452555.1 Fidelibacterota bacterium UBA6817
CTGATCGCTACTGGTAAGTACAGCCGGGGAGACTTGAACTCCCATGCCTTTCGGCACCAGATCCTAAATCTGGCGTGTCTGCCAATTCCACCACGGCTGCTTAATCTTATAAATTTAATTCTTTAACAAAAAGTATCAAACCGATTTCCCCGTATCATTTTTTAACTGATTGGATTCGGAATTTTCACGGCTTGCCAGGAGAATTCCGCTGCCGATAATAATAATCCCCAAAATTGTATTTACCCTGAGGATTTCAAATCCGGCTATGATACTTAAAATGACCGTCGTAGGAGGCTGGGCTGAAACCATCAGTCCAAGATGTTGCGCTTCAAGATGTTTTAGTATATAATAATATAGAACATAGGATATTCCGCTCGTAAAAAGTCCCATATATACAATACCTAAAACAGCAAGCGTGGAGACTTGTTGCCATTCTACGGAAAACACCCGCGGTATTCCAACCGGAGTATAGACAATAACGGCACCGCACAAAACAATAAAAGTCGTTTTAATGGGACCGTATTTATGAACCATCTCTTTCCCGAAAGCTGTATAAGATGCCCAGCTTAATGTTGCCCCGAGAATAATAAGATCCCCGATAAAAATTTCTTTGTTAAAGACAAACAGACTGCTGCCAATCACTATCGATACACCAAAAACCGTAATAATTGATGCATAAATTTGTTTCTTTACCGGATGTTTTTTTCCATTTATCCAGTTTAAAAAAATGACCCAGACTGATGTTGTGGCGTAAATCAGTGATATATGGCTGGGAATTGTGTATCGGAGGCCAATAACAAAGAAATTCTGATTTAAAATAATTCCGGTCAGCATTAGAAAAACCAATGGTTTAATATCTTTTCGGTCAATTACAAGTTTTGCATGCCTGTACCGCAAAATCAGACTCAGAATAAAAAAAGCCAGAATATATCGTAGGTATACAATCGCAAAAGGATCCACTTCCAGGGCAGCCTGTTTACCAGCAATAGTCGTAAACGATGCAAGAAAGGTCATTGCTGCTGTTGCAAGAATTACACGAAATTTCATGGGATGAAATTACAAAATATGACTGCTTAAACACAAAAGCATTCAATAAAAGAAAGATTAAACCATCATATTAACCGTATCGTATAATTTTATATTGGAATAAAATTAAATTGTAAAACATCTACACAACTTTTTTCTTGATTTAATCCATGCCATTGTGTATCATTGTGTGAGAAAGTGGGTGATTTTCCCTTAATATGGGTTGAGAGTTCAAAAGAAGGATAACCGGCGGATGCATATTGATTTTATAGGACAGTATCCTTATACCGTTGATTCAAAGAATAGGATCAATATTCCTTCCCGTTTCAGAAAAAAACTAAACGATGCCGGCATCTCCACAATGGTCATAACCAGAGGGATTGACGATCCCTGCATTCTGGTGTATCCGGAACCCTTTTGGCAGGATATGACCCGGAAGTTAAACGAGAAATTGTCATCGATCAAACAGACTCACCGGCTGTTCCTTCGTCAGATCACACGTTTTGCCACCGAATGCCCCCTGGATTCTCAGGGGCGCATCATTCTCACACCTGCTCTGATGGAGTATTCCGGAATTACCCGGGATATAATGATCGTAGGGACTCTCAACAAAATTGAACTCTGGGATCCCGGTGTTCTTGAGTCCTTTGAACAAAGTCACTCTCTGTCTGTAGAAGACTTCACGACATTAGCGAACGATATCCTGCTTTAAGCCGGAGGTCACATATCAATGACACTTTACAGGCACATTCCTGTCCTGCTTCATGAATCTGTAGATTTGCTTGTTACAGATCCCCGGGGAATTTATGTCGATGCAACGCTTGGACTGGGCGGTCATTCCGAAGTTATCTTGAAACATATATCTTCGTCAGGAAGGGTTATCGGGTTTGATGTTGACCCGGATGCCATCGCTATCGCACAAAAGCGTCTGGAAAATTTTAATAATTTCCAATTTATCAGGAATAATTTCAAACAAATAAAAATCGAACTTACCCGGATGAATCTTCTGCCGATTAACGGTGTTCTTTTTGATCTGGGATTGTCAAGCCTGGAAATTGACAACGGCGAAAAAGGATTTAGTTTTATAAATGATGGTCCGCTTGACATGCGGATGGATCCTTCCCTTCCTCAGACAGCATCCGATATCATTAATCATGAAAACCGGGAAGAGCTGAGACGAATTATCCGGGATTTTGGAGAAGAACGTCATGCCGGGGCAATTGCAAACAGAATTGTAAAGATCCGAAATCAAAAGCCCTATCAGTATACATCTGATCTGGCAGATACCGTCAGAGAAACAATTCATGGCCCCTTTCAGATAAAATCGCTTGCCAGGGTATTCCAGGCTTTTCGAATAGCAGTCAATCATGAGCTGGAAGCATTAAAGAGAGGCTTAATTGATGCATTTGACTGTCTGGCACCGAACGGCAGACTGGTCGTTATCTCTTACCACTCGCTTGAAGACAGAATTGTTAAAACTTTTTTCAGAGATTTATATACCGGTTGTATCTGTCCTCCAGAACAAGCAGTATGCACATGCAGCAACCGGATACAGGCTGAGCCGGTTGTAAAAAAATTTCTGGAACCTGCTCAAGCTGAACAGGACGCAAATCCGAGAAGCAGAAGTGCAAGATTGAGGTGTTTACGAAAACTGTAAAACAAAATAAACGCAGACGATCAGTCTTTTCTCAAAACTCTCCCGTTGCACAGCTGGTGGGAAGCTGGGGATTCCTGTTAACCACATCCGTGTTAATTCTTACGATATGGCCTTTACTCCATCTTTATCTGATGAATGAAATCAAGGAAACCCAATATAAAGTGGACGCAATCCGGAACAATATAACACGAATTCAGCAAAGCATCATAGACATCGACAGTGAAATTGCACGACTGTCCCGGGCGGACAGAATAACAAGAATTGCAAAACAGCAATTGGGAATGGTGAATTCAAAACCCGGAATTGACGTGGTGATCATCGAATGAAACACGAAAAGGATTTAACCAGACAATTCATTGCAAGGATTTATCTGATCTCTGTTTTTATTTTCGGACTCTTTTTTGTTATAATTTTCAAATTGATGGAAATCCAGATTCTTGATGTTTATCAATACCGGGACCTGGCAGAAACCCAGGCATTGAAAAAAAATATTATCACACCAAACCGGGGTAAAATCTTTGACAGAAACAATCGAATTCTTGCCAACAGTTCGATTGTTTATGATATTGGCGCCCGCTATGCAGATATCCCTGACCCTGAACAAACATTTGGGACCCTGAGTCGGCATTTTAAAAAAAAGCCTTCTCATTATACCAGGATTTTCGAATCCAAACGAAAGTACTATGTTCTGGAAAAGAATGTCCCACTATCCATCGGTTCAGAGCTAATAAAAGAAAACCTGACGGGAGTACGTATAGAAAAAAAATTACTTCGGCAATATCCCTACGGCAACATTGCAGGACATATATTAGGATATGTGGGCTGGGACGGAGAAGGCGTAACAGGTATAGAACATCTGTATAATGAATCACTCCGGGGAGTGGAAGGCTGGGAACAGGTCCAATACGACAGAAAGGGACGAAGAGTTTCTGCAGCAGGATTAAACGGATCCCCAAAAAAAGACGGCGGGGATATCTTTTTAACAATTGACATTGATTACCAGACTATCCTGGAAGAAGAAATAGAAAAAGCAGTCAAAACCTACGGTGCTGAAAGCGGTATGGGAATTTTAATAAATCCCAATACCGGCGAGATCCTGGGGATGGCTTCATGGCCTAACTTTAATCCCAACAATGCAGGAAATGAGTCTCCTGAAAATAAAAGAAACAGAGTCATTTCTGATTCATTTGAACCCGGTTCCGTTTACAAAATTGTCACGGCAGTCGCTGCATTGGAATCCGGAAATTTTTCCAGGAACAGTATGGTCTATTGTGAAGAAGGTAAATGGGAATTCATGGGACGTACTATTCATGATACAAAAAAGAATGAATGGCTAAGTCTTGAAGATATTATTGTGCATTCATCCAATATTGGAATCGGAAAAATCGCACAGCAGGAAGGCGATGAAGCAATCTACAACATGTCAAAACAGATGGGTTTTGGAGAAAAAACCGGGTTATTTCCTGCAGCAGAGGTCCAGGGGACTATCAGACCTGCCTCGGAATGGAAAAAAATATCATCCACACAAGTGGCAATGGGTCATAACGTAACAACGACTCTTCTTCAACTGGCAATGGCATTCAGTGCGATCGCCAATAATGGCCGTCTTTTGCAACCCATGCTGGTCAGATCGGCCTATTCTCCGGAAAATGAACGGGTTTATTCCGGCAAAGTAAGCGTAATTCGCAGGGTTATGAGTGAATCTACTGCTACGATCATGCGGGAGATCCTTGAAGAAACTGTCACGAAGGGAACCGGAATCCATGCATATATTGACGGCTACAGGGTTGCCGGAAAAACCGGAACCGCACAGAAAGTTGTTGATGGAACATATTCAAACAAACAATATATCTCTTCATTTATTGGTTTTTTTCCGGCAAACAAGCCGGTACTCGTATGCG
>DKER01000227.1 GCA_002452555.1 Fidelibacterota bacterium UBA6817
GAACAGCGAGTTGCTGCTGAGGTAATGGTAATACCCCGCTCTTTTTCCTGGTCCATCCAATCCATCGTTGCAGTTCCCTCATGGACTTCACCCAATTTGTGAGATCTACCGGTATAATAGATAATACGCTCTGTCGTTGTGGTTTTACCCGCATCGATATGAGCCATAATTCCGATATTTCTAATTTTTTTCAAATCAATTTTTGCCATGGGGACCTTCAATATTAACGAAAATGAGCAAAAGCTCTGTTTGCTTCAGCCATTTTATGTGTATCGTCGCGTTTTTTAACAGAGCTTCCTTCACCTTGGGAAGCAGCTAACAGTTCCGCAGCAAGTTTAACAGACATGCTGTCGCCGGATCTGGCTGTGGAAAATTTAATAATCCATCTCATGGCCAGTGCATATCGGCGATTATGCCGGACTTCAACAGGAACCTGATATGTAGCTCCGCCGATACGTTTGGATTTTACTTCAAGAACCGGTGCCACGTTATCAAGAGCTTTCTGGAAAGTTTCAAGACCTTTGCCCTTGGTTTTTTCATCCATTATTCCAATTGCGCCATACAAGATTTGCTCGGCAACGCCCTTTTTCCCCTTAACCATAAGGTTATTGATAAACTTTGCCACTGTAGTAGAGTGGTATTTCGGATCCGGGAGGATCTCTGTTTTTTGCGGTTTGCTACGTCTTGACATTGAAATCTATCCTTATTTCGGTTTCTTGGCACCGTAACGGGAACGGCTGTTTTTTCTGTCAGAAACACCGGCTGTATCCAGGGTTCCTCTCACAATATGATAACGAACACCGGGCAAGTCCTTAACACGACCTCCTTCGATCAGCACGAGAGAGTGCTCCTGAAGGTTGTGTCCTTCGCCGGGAATATAGGCTGTAACTTCGATACCCGTCGTCAAGCGGACACGGGCAACTTTACGCAAAGCTGAATTCGGTTTTTTGGGCGTTGTGGTATAAACACGAGTACAAACACCCCGTTTCTGGGGATTTCCCTGAAGTGCAGGAACTTTGTTCTTTTTGATAACCTTTTTTCTGCCCTTTTTCACCAATTGATTAATTGTCGGCATACTTTCTCCAATTTTTGTCAAGCCTAATAATGTAATATCCCTACTTTTTTAAAGCAATGGGATTTATTCCATAAGTAAATCTTCATCCTCAAAGATTTGAGCATCTGCAAAGTATTCCAGATCATCTACTTCCGTATATTCCGGTTCCTGGACTTTCAAAGCATTGTACTTGGATTGTCCGGTTCCGGCAGGAATAAGACGGCCCATAATGATGTTCTCTTTCAGTCCTTTCAGATAATCAACTTTACCGATGACGGCAGCATCTGTAAGAACGCGGGTTGTTTCCTGGAATGAAGCAGCAGATATCCAGCTTTCTGTATTAAGGGATGCTCTGGTTATTCCCAACAGCAGCGGTTCATACGTTGCCGGCACTGCCGGTTCATATTCTGCCGCTTTCTTCCCTGCAGCTTTATGTCTTATATTGTCATCTTCAACAATATCGTACGGATAAAGATTGTCCACTTTCAAAGCCGTATCTCCGGAATCGGTTATACGGACCATATTCATAATCTTATCGTTGCTTTCCTGAACATTCTGGCGTGAGATCCTGTCCCCCACCAAATATTCAGTGTCGCCCGGTTCACTTATCTCAACTTTCTGCAACATCTGACGAACGATCACTTCAATATGTTTGTCATTGATTCGCACGCCCTGCAAACGGTAAACGTGCTGAATCTCATTCACCAGATACTTCTGAACTTCGTAAACGCCATTGATTTTCAGTATCTTTTTCGGTGGAATGGCTCCGTCACAGATTGCATTTCCGGCATGGATATAATCACCGTCATGGACAAGAATGTGTTTTCCCGGAGGTATTTTGTATGTATACATTTCACCCAAATCGTTCCGGACCCGAACCGTTTGAATTCCCTTGGACAATCTGTCAAATTGAACATACCCGTTAACTTCGCTGACAATGGCTTCGTTTGTAGGGTTTCGGGCTTCAAAGAGTTCGGATACTCTCGGCAGACCACCGGTAATATCATTACTGCGGGCTGTTTCTTTTGAACGTTTGGCAAGTGTCTCACCCTGAAACACTTTCTGACCTTCTTTAACCAGCAGAGAAGAGGTTTCAGGCAAATTGATCGCCTTACCGATTGGATTTCCCTCTTCATCCGTAATAATGACACGGGCGGTTTTATCGCGATCCTTGGATGCTATGATTTGCCATTCTTTATAACCGGATGCATCCGAGACTTCGTCATATGTAACGCCGGGGATCAGATCCACAAGTTTTACATATCCTTCATAACGGGACACAATGTGTTCATTATATACATCCCAGTCATAAAGAACAGTGCTTTTCTCAACGGTGGCACCGTCAGTGATATACACTTTTGCTCCCTGAGGGACGGTATACGTGATCAATTCCCGGTTATTGCTGTCAATAATACTCATTTTTCCGTTACGGACCAGAACGACGCGATAGGTTTGGTTTGTGCTTTCATCGGTAAATTCTTTGTCTGAAATATGAAGATTATCAGAAAAGAGAACCTGGCCTTCATAGCGTGAGGGCTGATGGGATTCTTCAATCACATGACTGGCCGTTCCTCCGATGTGGAAGGTCCGAAGCGTCAACTGTGTTCCGGGTTCACCGATGGATTGTGCAGCAATAATACCTACGGCTTCACCCTGATTAACAAGGTTATTTGTAGCCAGATTCCGGCCGTAACACTTGGCACAGACACCTTCTTTTGATTCACAGGTTAATACCGAGCGAATCATAATTGTTTCAACATTGCTGTCGTCAACCAGTTTAGCTTTGACTTCATCAATCATATCGCCGGAGGAAACCAGCAATTTATCCGTAATGGGATCAATAATATCATCCAGTGAAATCCGGCCGATGATCCGTTCTGACAATGGTTCAATAATCTGATCACCATCTTTAATGGCATGTACTTCAATTCCATTGATTGTTTCACAGTCATCTTCACTGATCACAACATCCTGCGCCACATCAACCAGACGGCGGGTTAAATATCCCGCATCAGCAGTTTTAAGAGCAGTATCCGAGAGTCCTTTACGGGCACCGTGGGTTGAAATAAAGTATTCCAGAACGGAAAGACCTTCCTTGAAATTAGACGTAATGGGTGTTTCAATAATTTCACCCACGCCGCCGGTCATGGATTTCTGAGGTTTGTTCATCAACCCTCTCATACCGGCAAGCTGTTTCATCTGATCTTTAGAACCCCTGGCTCCGGAATCTGACATCATGTAGATCGGATTGAATCCTTCACGATCATCCTGGAGAATTCTATTCATGGATGCCTGAACCTGGTCCGTGGTTCTTGACCAGGCATCAATAACTTTATTATACCGTTCGTTTTCAGTTAAAACACCTTTAGACCGTTTCAGATTGATTGAATCAACCAGGGATTGGGTTTTGTTTATAATGTTAAATTTATCGTCAGGGATCATAACATCGCTTAATCCGATGGAAACGCCGGACATGGTAGCCAGTTCAAATCCAAGATCCTTGAGATCGTCCAGGAACTTTGCCGTATCCTGAAGCCCAACCTGACGGTTTGCTTCGGCAATAATGGATTCCAGCCTTTTTTTGGTTATCAATTCATTGTAATAAGGCATTCCTTCGGGAACAATGGAATTGAATTTGATTCGACCCACTGTCGTATCAATAAGTTTACCGTCTTTCAGCAGTTTAACTTTGGCATGAAGGGTCACCCGGTTATTTTCAAAGGCAAGCAGCGCTTCGTCATAGGAACTGAAGACCATTCCTTCACCAAGCTGTTTGGTTTTGCCGCGGGTAATATAATAGGTTCCCAGAACCATATCCTGAGAAGGAATCGATATGGGATTTCCGTGAGCCGGGTGTAGGATATTATTGCTTGCCAGCATGAGCATGCGGCATTCGATCTGTGCCTCAAAAGAAAGAGGGACATGGACAGCCATCTGGTCACCATCAAAGTCAGCGTTAAACGCTGCACAGACAAGAGGATGAACTCGAATGGCCTTGCCATCCACCAGTACCGGCTGAAAAGCCTGTATACCAAGTCTGTGAAGAGTCGGAGCACGGTTCAGAAGCACAGGATGATCTTTCACAACATATTCCAGAAGCTCCATTACTTCAGGCGTACGTTTTTCAACCATGCTTTTGGCGGTTTTGGGTGTTGTTGCTCTCCCTCTCACAAGCAATTCATGAACGAGATGGGGTTTAAAGAGTTCGGTCGCCATCAGTTTCGGCAATCCGCATTCATGAATTTTCAATTCAGGACCTACAACAATAACGGAACGACCGGAATAATCCACGCGTTTACCCAGGAGATTCTGACGAAAACGGCCCTCTTTCCCGTTCAGCATATCGCTCAGGGATTTAAGGGGGCGCCTTGTGCCTGACCGCACGGCTGTACGGCGTCTGCTGTTGTCAAACAGACTGTCAACGGCTTCCTGAAGCATTCTTTTTTCATTGCGAAGAATGACATCCGGAGCTTTGATATCAATCAACTGTTTCAATCTGTTATTACGAATGATAACTCTTCTGTAAAGGTCATTCAGATCCGAAGCGGCAAAACGGCCGCCTTCAAGAGGAACAAGGGGACGGAGTTCAGGCGGTATAACCGGCAGAACTTTTAAGATCATATATTCCGGTCTGTTTACCGGCGGCAGATCGCCTTCAACCTGAAACGCTTTAAGAATTTTCAGTCGTTTGACAATATCGGCCTGATCGGAAGCAGAAGTGCTTTTTTTCAGGTCTTTCTTCAGTGTTTCAATCACTTTGGGGATATCCAGATCCACCAAAATGTCATAAAGGGCTTCCGCACCGGTTTTAGCGATGAAGAGAGAATCCTGCGGGATTGTTTCTTCGGCTTCTTCCCCATATTTATACAGCAGATCCAGGTATGTATCTTCGTCAATCAGTTCCAGGGCTTCTACAGGTCTTGTTTTCCCGTTTTCCGTTTCAATGACAGCATTTCCGGGTTGAATGACAATGTAGGATTCATAGTAAATAACCTGTTCAATGCTTTTGGCAGACATGCCTAAAACATTGGCCAGTTTTGACGGAATAGATTTCAAATACCAGATATGGGCAACCGGAACAGCGAGTGTTATATGTCCCATTCTTTCACGGCGGACTTTTTTGCGGGTAACCTCCACGCCGCATCGGTCACAGACAATGCCCTTATAACGGATTCGTTTGTACTTACCGCAATGGCATTCCCAGTCTTTGACCGGTCCAAAAATCTTTTCACAGAATAAACCGTCTTTCTCCGGTTTATAGGAACGATAGTTGATAGTCTCAGGTTTCAGCACTTCTCCCCGGGATTTACTGAGAATTGATTCGGGTGAAGACAGTCTCAGAACTATCTTGCTGAAATCTTTTTTTGTATCTTGTGAAGCATTGAATTTCACACTCAAGGTGAATTCCTCCTTTTTTATCAATGGATCTATATCAGATCCACTTCAAGACCCAATCCCTGAAGTTCTTTTAATAGAACGTTAAATGATTCCGGCATACCGTAATCGGAGAGATTTTCTCCTTTAACGATAGCATTATAAACTTTGGATCGGCCGTCTACATCATCGGATTTAACGGTAAGAACTTCCTGAAGAGTATAGGCTGCTCCATATGCTTCGAGAGCCCAGACTTCCATTTCACCGAATCTCTGCCCGCCAAACTGGGCTTTCCCGCCCAGAGGCTGCTGTGTAATCAGTGAATAAGGACCGGTTGATCTGGCATGCATTTTATCCTCGATCATATGAGCCAGTTTCATCATATAGATCTGGCCAACCGCAACCGAGTCATAAATCATTTCACCTGTCCGGCCGTCAAAGAGTTCCGATTTTCCGTTTTCAGGTAATCCGGCTTTTTTCAGTTCTTCCTGAACATCGCTGTATCGGGCGCCGTCAAAAACAGGTGTTTCATAATAAAGACCCAGTTTTTTCCCTGCCCAGCCAAGCATTGTTTCATATAACTGTCCAAGGTTCATACGAGACGGCACTCCCAGCGGATTCAGAACGATATCAACAGGGGTTCCGTCAGGCAAAAACGGCATATCTTCTTCCGGAACAATAATGGAAACCACGCCTTTATTTCCGTGGCGTCCTGCCATCTTATCACCAACCTGGATTTTACGTTTGCTGGCAATATATACTTTAGCCAGTTGTAAGACGCCCGGTTGAAGGTCGTCGCCTGCTTTTACCTTGAATTTTTCATTATCAATCTCATTTTGAATTTCCTGTTGAACCGTCTGAAAATTCTCAACAAGCGTAAGGATTTTTTCAAATTGTTTCAGATCATCAATCCATGGTTTTTCCAGATCGATACGTCTGAAGTCCAGCATTTCAAGAATATCCGGTTTCCATTCGCGTCCTTCGGCAACAATGGGATTACCGCCCTTGTCATAAATACCTTTACAGGGGTGGCCTTCCAAAAGCGCCAAAAGTTTACGGTTCATTTTACCGGTCAGTGAGGCAAGACGGCGTTTCAATTCTTCATCAAGTTTATCCGTCTTGATTTTCTCATCCCGGCGGGATTCTTTCCCTTTCCGGACAAATAAGCGGGTATCAATCACCACACCGGATGTGCCCGGTTCGGCTCGCTTGGAAGCATCTTTCACATCTCCGGCTTTTTCTCCAAAAATGGCACGAAGAAGTTTTTCTTCCGGAGTGGGATCCGTTTCGCCTTTTGGCGTAACCTTTCCGATAAGAATATCACCGGGTTTAACCTGGGCACCGACGCGGATAATACCGTTTTCTTCAATATTTTTTGTAGCATCTTCCGATACATTGGGAATTTCTCGTGTCAGCTCTTCGCTTCCCCGTTTGGTTTCCCTGACTTCCAGTTCAAATTCCTTTACATGAACAGATGTAAAGACATCTTCTTTGACCATCCGTTCACTCAGAACAATAGCATCTTCAAAATTGTATCCGCGCCAGGGCATAAAGGCAACCATAACATTCCGGCCCAGTGCAAGTTCGCCATTGTGGGTCGAAGTGCCGTCTGCAAGAGGTTCACCTTTTTTCACAACCTGATTCTTGCAAACCAAGGGCCGCTGATTGATAGCTGTATCCTGATTGGTGCGCTGGTATTTTTTCAAATGATAAACATGCCGGCCTTCGTTTTCATCGAGAGAAACAGACGAATCAAATCCATCCATGGGACGGAGAACAATCTTATCTGCATCGACAAATTCAATAACGCCGTCTGTATCGGCTGTAATTATTGCCCGGCTGTCCACAGCAACAACACCTTCCAAACCGGTTCCCACGATAGGTGTAGATGGCGTAAGCAGCGGAACAGACTGACGCTGCATATTGCTGCCCATAAGGGCACGGTTTGCATCATCATGTTCAAGAAAGGGAATAAGACTGGCTGCTGCGCTAACAATCTGAATGGGGGCAACATCCATATAATCGACCTTTTGGGGAGAGACGGCAGGATAATCGTCACCGATTCGACATTTTACCACATCCATTGCAAATGAATTGTCATCATTAAGAGGTGCATTTGCCTGTGCCACCATACTGCGATCTTCATCATCTGCTGATAAGTAATCGACTTCATCGGTGACAAATACTTTACCGTCTTTAACACGGGTTTTTCTATAAGGTGTTTCAATAAAACCCAACCGGTTAACGACAGCATAGGATGCAAGGGATGAAATCAGACCGATATTGGGTCCTTCCGGTGTTTCAATCGGACAAAGGCGCCCATAATGTGTGTAATGGACATCACGGACTTCGAAACCGGCTCTTTCCCGGGTCAGTCCGCCGGGGCCAAGAGCAGATAAACGGCGTTTATGTGTCAATTCTGCCAGCGGATTTGTCTGATCCATAAACTGTGACATCTGGGATGTGCCAAAGAATGTATTGATAACAGACGTAATAATTCGGCTGTTTACCAGTTCCTGAGGCGTAAGATTCTCGGCTCTGTGAATATTCATCCGATCCCGAATCGTTCGCGACATACGGGTAAAGGCAATAGAGAACTGATTAGCCAATTGTTCTCCAACCGTTCTGACCCTGCGGTTACCCAGATGATCAATATCATCGGATAATTTATCACCCCGTCTCATTTTGATCAGGTGTAGGACGATATAAATAAAATCATCGGGAGTGATAACCGTATTTTCCAGAGGAACATTCATGTTGAATTTTTTATTCATCCTGTAACGGCCAACTTCTCCCAGATCATATTTTTTCGGACTGAAGAAAAGTTTTTCCACAAATTTCTGAGCCGTTTCAAGGTTTGGCGCATCGCCGTTTCTCAGATTGCGGTATAAATACATAAGAGCATCTTCCTGATCCGGTCCGCCTTCGGCAATCCGATCCGGGTCCATCTTATCTTTTTCACGCCGGATGGAATTTGCCAGCAGTTTAAAATCGATTTCCTTATCAGGATCCACAACAACAATTTTTTTAATACCGGCTTCTTTCAGAGTATTGACATGGGACGCTTCAAGGACAAGCCGTTCATCTTCACCTGTACCGGCAGAAAGGTAGATCTCACCTGTTTCCTCATTGTGAATACTGTGAATCAGTGTCATGCCCGCCAGTTTATTCGAAACCGGTAATTCCTTAAGAACATTGAATTGTTTAAGAATATCATAATCTGAATTAAAGCCGACCGCACGGAGAAGAATTGAAACAGGGAATTTTTTCCGCCGATCAATTGTTACATAAATAGCATCAAAGATATCAGTGGTAATATCAACCCATGAACCTCTGAATGGAATAATACGGGCATTATAGAGGATTGAACCGTTTGGATGGCGGGCATCATTAAAGAAAACGCCCGGAGACCGTTGCAGCTGACTCACAATAACCCGTTCGGCACCATTAATTATGAAGGTACCTCTTGATGTCATAAAAGGAATATTGCCCAGAAAAACTTCCTGTTCAATACTCTCGGAATAAACTCCCGGTTCTGCATCTTCTTCGGCAACTTTTAGGATTAGTTTTGCTTTGAGAGGAGCAGCGAATGTAATTCCTCTTTCCAGACATTCTTTTTCAGAATAGCGGGGTTTTCCTATACTGTAGCTCACATAATCCAATGCGAAGGTATTATGTGAATCCTCAATAGGAAAAATCACTCTGAAGGCCTGTTCAAGGCCTATATTCTCACGTTCTTCCGGTTTTTTATCCAATTGGAGAAATTTATTGAATGAATCCAATTGAATACTCAAAAGATCGGGGATCTCAAGCACCCGAGAAATTCGTGAGAAAGATTTCCGTTTAACGAGACCTGACAGATTTCTCAAAAGAAATCCTCCCTTATATTATTTCATAAGAAAGAAATAAGAGCCATCAGCATGTGAAGATGGCCCATAAATACAACTTTTAATGGCTCAACAGTTGCCATCTGTGCAATTATTTCAGTTCTACAGTTGCACCAGCCTCTTCAAGCTGCTTCTTTACTTTTTCTGCTTCTTCTTTCGGTAAAGCTTCTTTGATTGTACTTGGAACACCTTCTACGAGGTCTTTAGCTTCTTTGAGACCGAGTGATGTTATTTGGCGGACTTCTTTAATCACATTGATTTTTTTGTCGCCAAAACTTGTCATCACAACATCAAATTCTGTTTTTTCCTCAACTTCCTCAGCAGCAGCGGCGGCAGGTGCAGCGGCAACAGCAACAGGAGCAGCAGCTGTAACTCCGAATTTACTTTCGATCTCTTTGATCAGCTCGGAAATTTCCAGCATATTCGCATTTTCAAGGTATCCTAACACATCGGCACGTGTAACTTCGGCCATGACTTTCGTCCTCCTTATCTCGCACTATTGTTTATTTTCTTTTAAAGCATTCAAAACACCCAGAAGATTTCTCATAGGTGCCTGCAGAACTCCAAGGACCTGTTGCATGGGGTAAGAAATACCGCTCAGGAATTTTGCAATCAGGACTTCACGGGTTGGCAGATCTGCTATTTCATTTATTTTTTCGGATCCGAAGAAATTCCCTTCAAAAAGAATAGCCTTGACATCGGGTTTACCGAGATCTTTTGTTTCCTTTTTGAACGTATTCAAAACCTTAGCAGGAACAACCGGATCATCTTTTCCGTAGACAAGGGCAGTTGATCCGGTAAGGAACTGCTTTTTATCTACTGTATATCCGGCTTTTTCCAGGGCAATCTTTACCAGGGTATTCTTCACTACCTGCATACTGATATTCTGTTCAAACATCCTTGCACGCAGAGTGTTGATCTGTTCTACATTCAGGCCGAGATAGTCTGCGAAATAAACAGCTTTTGAACTGCTGATATTTTCCGCGACTTTTCCGACGAGATCAATTTTTACAGATGTTGGCATTCTCTCATCTCCTAGGCTAAGGCTGTTTGCTTTTCGATTTTAATTCCGGGCCCCTGCGTTGATGTCAGAGTGATCTTCCGTAAATACAGCCCTTTTGCACTTTGGGGACGGAGTTTGACGAGGGTTGCAATCATTGTTTTAACATTTTCAACGATTTTATCTTCCTCAAATGAAATCTTTCCGACGCCTACATGGATAATACCGTATTTGTCTACCCGAAAACTGATCTTACCGGATTTACTGTCCTCAACGGCCTGGGTAATATCCTGTGTGACCGTACCTGTTTTCGGATTTGGCATGAGGCCGTGAGGACCAAGAACACGTCCCAGTTTACCGATATGGCGCATAACATCCGGTGTGGCGATTACCACATCAAAGTCAAGCCATCCGCCCTGAATTTTTTCAATATATTCTTCCAGACCGGCATAATCGGCGCCTGCATCCAGAGCTTCTTTAACTTTTTCACCCTGAGCCAGGACAAGAACCCGTACAACCTTACCGGTTCCATGGGGCAGTATAACCGTTCCGCGAACCATCTGATCCGCATATTTCGGTTCCACTCCAAGATTTACGCTCAATTCGACAGATTCGTCAAAACGAGCATTCGCTACCTGTTTTAAAAGCTGAATCCCTTCAAGAAGAGGATATTCCTGTTCTCTATCCACTTTTTGCAACAGGTCAAGATATCGACGACTTCGTTTCATGATATCACTTTGCCTCCTCTATCCTTCGACCTGCAAGCCCATACTGCGGGCTGTACCGGCTATCATTTCCATGGCTGCCTCAACCGTATGTGCATTCAGGTCCTGCATCTTTAATTCAGCGATCTCCTGAAGATCTTTTCGGGAAATCTTCCCCACCTTTGTCTTATTGGATTCCGGAGATCCTTTTTGGATCTTTGCCGCTTTTTTTAGCAATACTGCCGCAGGAGGGGTTTTGGTAACAAATGTAAAGGACCGGTCACCATAAACAGTAATAACAACCGGTATAATTAAACCCATTTTATCAGAAGTTCTGGCATTGTATGCCTTACAAAACTCCATGATATTCACCCCGTGCTGTCCTAAAGCCGGACCCACGGGAGGAGATGGATTTGCCTGTCCTGCAGGGAGTTGCAATTTGATCACAGCAGTAATTTTCTTTGCCATGCTTTACAACCTATTTTTCTCGTTCAACTTGCAAATAGTCAAGCTCTACCGGCGTTGATCGGCCGAAAATGCTGACCATTATTTTCAATTTCTTTTTTTCTTCATTGATTTCCTGGACAACGCCGGAAAAATCAACAAAAGGACCGTCAACAATTTTAACGGGGTCACCGATTTCAAAGGGTGTTGCGATAACCTCACGGCCGTCTTTCTTTTCGACTTCCCCCTGAATACGGCGCACTTCATTTTCAGTCAAAGGCTGAGGTTCACCCTTGGGTCCAACAAAGCTTATAACACCGGAAACATTTTCAACAAAGAACTTTGTTTCCTTTGTTAATTCCATTTTAATCATGATGTAACCGGGATAAAAAACTTTCACTCGGGAGCGTTTTTTCCCCTCACGCATCTCCACAACATTTTCAGTGGGAACCAGAACATCCTCAATAAATTCACTGAGTTTTCTGGCTTCTGCCTCGTAGAGGATCCTTTCTGCTACCTGCCGCTCTTTTCCGGAGAATGCTTTTACTGTGTACCATTTCATGATATACGTCACTTATTTTAATACAAAATTACATGGACGGATTTTGAGAGGATAAAATCAACAACGAACAAGAAAACAACCAACAGCGCGGAAAAAAAGATTACGATCTTTGTTGATCCTTTTAATTCGTCAAAGCTGGGCCATGTAACTTTCTTCATTTCGAATTGAACACTTGATAGGAACTCTTTGATTTTTCTTATCATTTTAACCTCTCTTCTTCGCAGGTCCGGAGGGATTCGAACCCCCAACTTGCGGTTTTGGAGACCGCTGCTCTGCCAGTTGAACTACGGACCTTCCGAAAAATACTTTATCGGGTTTCTTTATGCACCGTATGCGTCTGACACCAGGGGCAGTATTTTTTAAATTCTACACGATTCGGATGTTTTCTTTTGTTTTTCGTTGTCGTGTAGTTTCTGCGTTTGCATTCGTTGCAGGCTAAGATTATTGTATCACGCATAATCGGTCCTCAATAATAGTCTTTCTTTATTCAATGATATCGGTAACGACACCGGCACCCACGGTCCGCCCGCCTTCGCGGATGGCGAATCGCAGTTCTTTTTCCATGGCGATGGGAACGATCAACTCGACATCAAATGCGATATTGTCGCCCGGCATTACCATCTCTACACCTTCCGGCAGTTCTACGGATCCGGTCACATCGGTTGTCCGAAAATAAAACTGGGGACGATAACCGCGGACAAACGGTGTATGACGACCGCCTTCTTCCTTCTTCAGGATATATACCTTCGCCTTGAACTTTGTATGGGGGGTGATTGAACCCGGTTTGGCCAAGACCATACCCCGGCGAAGATATGTCTTATCCACTCCCCGAAGAAGCAAGCCGGCATTGTCGCCTGCCTGACCTTGATCCAGAAGCTTACGGAACATCTCTACGCCCGTTACAACCGTCTTCTTCGTCTGTTTCTCGATGCCTACGATCTCCACTTCTTCTCCCACGCGTACCAGACCCCGTTCTATACGGCCGGTTCCTACCGTCCCTCGGCCCGTTATGGAAAATACGTCTTCTATCGGCATCAAAAACGGCTTGTCTATTGCACGGACCGGTTCCGGTATGAAACTGTCTACCGCGTCCATCAGCTCATAGATGCATTTCGTCTTCTCTTCATCATCCGGATTGTTCAAGGCTTCCAATGCAGATCCGCGGATAATGGGCGTGTCGTCTCCAGGAAATTCATACTCATCCAACAATTCCCGCAGTTCCATCTCGACCAAGTCCAGAAGCTCAGGATCATCAACCATATCTACCTTGTTCATGAATACAACCATAGACGGAACATTTACCTGACGTGCCAGCAATACGTGTTCCCGCGTCTGAGGCATGGGACCGTCTGCTGCACTCACCACCAGTATCGCTCCATCCATCTGGGCTGCTCCGGTAATCATGTTTTTGATATAATCCGCGTGTCCAGGGCAGTCCACATGTGCATAGTGACGATTGGAGGTCTCATATTCAACATGGGCTGTCGCAATCGTGATTCCCCGCTCGCGCTCTTCAGGCGCATTGTCAATACTGTCAAAGGACCGGATCTCCGCGCCGCCTGCCTTTGCCAATACATACGTGATCGCCGCCGTCAACGTCGTCTTGCCATGATCTACATGACCGATCGTTCCGATGTTTACATGCGGCTTCGTTCTCTCAAATTTTTTCTTTGCCATGAGAAAAACTCCTAAATTTTTCCATGAATTTTTTCCAGAATCTTTTCCTGGACGGATGCGGGAACCGGATCATAATGATCAAACTGCATTGTAAAAACCGCCCGTCCCTGGGTGATAGATCTCAAGTCAGTTGCGTAACCGAACATTTCTGCCAGGGGAACAAACCCTGACAGGACCTGAGCATCATTCCGCGGCATCATACCTTTGATCTGACCGCGGCGGGATGTCAAGTCACCCATTACATCCCCTAAATATTCATCCGGCACAATGACTTCCACTGCCATCATGGGTTCGAGAATAATCGGACCCGCTTTTTTTGCAGCTTCCTGTGCAGCCATGGATCCTGCAACCTTGAAAGCCATTTCGGATGAATCCACATCATGGTACGATCCAAAAGTCAGTTCAACTTTTACATCTTCAAGTGGATAACCTGCCAAAACACCGTTTTGCAGGGCTTCTTTTATTCCTTTATCAATTGAAGGGATGTATTCTTTTGGAATGACACCGCCGACAATTTTATTCACAAATTCATATCCTTTGCCTTTGTCATTCGGTCCCATGGTTATAACCACGTGTCCGTACTGACCTTTCCCGCCGGTTTGACGGACAAATTTCTTGTCAACATCAACTGTTTTGGTAATCGTTTCTTTGTAGGCAACCTGGGGTTTACCTACATGGGCATTGACTTTAAATTCACGTTTAAGCCGATCTACAATAATTTCCAAATGCAGTTCACCCATACCCCAGACAATGGTTTGACCTGTTTCTTCATTCGTCCGAACCTGGAATGTGGGATCTTCATCTGCAAGTTTCATCAATCCTTTAAACAAGGCATCCTGATCTGCTTTGGTAGATGGTTCAATGGATACGCTGATAACAGGATCGGGAAAAGACATTTCTTCAAGAATAACCTGTTTATCTTTATCGCACAGCGTATGACCTGTCCGTGTATCTTTCAAACCGACCACGGCAATAATATCACCGGCAGAAGCGCATTCAAGATCTTCCCGTTTGTTGGCATGCATCCGCAATATCCGGCCGAATCGTTCACGTTTTCCTGTCATGGAATTCAGGGCAAAATCCCCGGAACAGATTTCTCCGGAGTAAATACGGATATACGTCAATTTTCCTACATAAGGATCGGTCATGATCTTAAAAGCCAGGGCTGAAAATGGATTGTCCATAGGTGAGCGGGTAATATTTTGATTTGTTTTTGGATCCACGCCCCGGATATCCGGTACATCCATAGG
>DKER01000048.1 GCA_002452555.1 Fidelibacterota bacterium UBA6817
GTCACCACCTGCACGCAGAATCGTGAATGTATGTTCGGGAAAATTGTGGGCGGAGAAATGGTGTTGAATGATGCGGGACGGATGATCAACATCGTCTGGAATGAAATGCAAAAAAATTATCCTGGTGTTGAAACCTATGAATTTGTCGTCATGCCCAATCATATACATGGAATCATTGTCCTCGTAGGGGCAGGCCCCCGTGCCTGCCCTGATGGCCCCTGTGCNNAACCACAAAATAATGGGCAACCACAAAATAATGGACAACCACAGAATAATGGGCAACCACAAAATAATGGACAACCACAGAATAATGGGCAACCACAGGGGGTTGCCCCTACGTTGTCATTACAGGATGTTGTTCATCGATTCAAAACCATAACCACAAAACGATATACGGATGGGGTTAAACAATCCGGTTGGCCGCCATATCCCGGCAAATTATGGCAACGCAATTTTTACGAACATATCATCCGCAATGAAACGGAATTGAACAAAATCCGGGAATATATCATCAATAACCCATTTAATTGGCAATCGGATGAAAATTATTCAGAATAACCTCTACGGCCTAACCGAAGAGGAGATCAGGATTGTGGAAGGGGAAACAAAATGAAATACAATCCCGATATTCACCACCGCCGGTCGATACGATTGCGGGGATATGATTATTCACGCCCCGGGGCATATTTTGTGACCACCTGCACGCAGAATCGTGAATGTCTGTTCGGGAAAATCGTGGGCGGAGAAATGGTGTTGAATGATGCGGGACGGATGATCAACATCGTCTGGAATGAAATACAGGAAAATTATCCCGGTGTTGAAACCGATGAATTTGTCGTCATGCCCAATCATATACATGGAATCATTGTCCTCGTAGGGGCAGGCCCCTGTGCCTGCCCTGATGGCCCCTGTGCCTGCCCTGATGGCCCCTGTGCCTGCCCTGATGGCCCCTGTGCCTGCCCTGATAATGGGCAATCACAGAATAATGGGACAACCACAAAATAATGGGCAACCACAGAATAATGGGCAACCACAGGGGGTTGCCCCTACGTTGTCATTACAGGATGTTGTTCATCGATTCAAAACCATGACCACAAAACGATATACGGATGGGGTTAAACAATCCGGTTGGCCGCCATATCCCGGCAAATTATGGCAACGCAATTATTACGAACATATCATCCGCAATGAAACGGAATTGAACAAAATCCGGGAATATATCATCAATAACCCATTTAATTGGCAATCGGATGAAAATTATTCAGAATAATCTCTACGGCCTAACCGAAGAGGAGATCAGGATTGTGGAAAGGGAAACTTTTTAAGAAAGTGTCAACACTCATCACGTTTCGTGAGAAAAGACTCTATACACCTTCATTATTCCACCATATAATCTTTCCGGGATACATAGAACCGTAAAATCTTGCAGTTCTGAGTGCTGAATTGACTGCCTACCGGCTACCGGCTACTGGCTACTGGCTACTTCTTCTCCTTTTACCCGTTGCCACAGGTTTTCCAGTTCTTCAAGAGTCATAGAACGTAAATCTTTCTTTTCATCATCTGCCAGAATTTCCACCCGATGAAAGCGCCGAATAAATTTATCGGTTGATTTTCTCAATGCTTCATCCGCATTAACGCCAAGAAAGCGCCCCACATTAACCAGTGAGAAAAGGAGGTCACCGAATTCCATTTCCACTGCCTGCCGGTTTTCTCCCAAAGAAGCAGATTCCAGTTCACAGATCTCTTCTCTGATCTTTGCCCATACATCATGAATTTTATCCCAATCAAATCCTATCATGGATGCTTTCGACTGAACCCGGTATGCCTTATGCAGGGACGGGAGTTCGTGGGGAATTCCATCCAAAAGTCGCTTGCGTCCCTCTGTCTTTTTTTTCTGTTCCCAGAAATTGTGAATGTCTTCTTCTTTATCAAAAACAACCCCCTGAAACACATGGGGATGACGGCTTGTCATCTTATGGTTAATATTTCTTAAAACATCCTCAAGACTAAACCGGTCTTCTTCTTCGGCCATCACAGCCTGAAACACCAGATGAAGCATGACGTCTCCCAGTTCACGGGAAAGTTCGCGGTCATTTTTGTGGTCTATCGCATCAATCACTTCATAAACTTCTTCAACCATAAAGGGAATAAGACTTTCAGGAGTCTGTTCCCGATCCCACGGACACCCTTCCGGAGAACGGAGTTTCCGGATAATATCTGCCAATTCAGAAAATTCTTTCATAAAACCTGTCTAATCGGTTGGGGGAAATTCCAGCTTGATCTCTTTGATACGGCGTCTTTGCATCAGAACTACCGTAAAACGAATATTCTTGTAAACAAACGTGTCCTGTTTTTTGGGAACACGGCCCAGTTTATCCATAATGAATCCGCCCAATGTATCGTAATCGCGTTCTTCCGGGAACGACAAGGCCAGTTCATTCTGCAGTTCATCCAGATTCAAAGACGCATCTACGATATATTCCTGTTCACTGATCTTCCGCATCTGTGTTTGAGCTTCATCCATCTCATCCTGGATTTCACCCACAATCTCTTCAAGAACATCCTCAAGGGTTACCAAACCGCTTGTTCCTCCGAATTCATCCACAACAACGGCAATTTTTGTTTTTTTTGTCTGAAATTCCCGTAACATTTTGGCAACACTTTTATTTTCATGAACAAAAAGGGGCGGACGTATCACTGATTTTACCAGACGTTTCCCCGGTTCATTGTCTGTGAATTGAAGAATATCTTTTAAAAAAATGAAGCCGCTGATATGGTCCAGATCTCCATCATGAACCGGAAATCGTGAAAATCGTGAATGCCGCACATCTTCCAGAATATCACTGATGGACGAATTGATGTTTATGGAATGGATATCAGGTCTGGGCACCATAATTTCACGAACCCGGGTATCTGAGAGTTTGAGCAGGGATTGAATCATATCCCTTTCTTTTTCACGGATAGCTCCTGTTTCACCACTCAGATTCACAAGAGCAGACAGCTCATTGCTGTCTTCAATAAAATCTTCCCCTTTGATTCGGAAAAGGCGGGCAAAAAGTTCTGTTATCCAATAAAAAATAGCCGTAAAAGGCCTTAGAACCGCATACACAACCGTTAGGAAAAACGACATTCTCAGACTGTGCTTCACGGCATTCCGCACAGCGATGATCTTGGGAAGAATTTCTCCTAAAATCAGAATTACCAGGGTAACCACAACAACCTGAATAAAAACGGACAAGAGGGGAGACAATTTTAGAACGTCGGCAAGATCGCGGGCAAAAGAAGCAGAGAGAACGGCCATGGCAATATTGACAAACGTATTCCCGGTAAGAATGGCTATCAAAAGTTTTCGGGGAAAGTGCAACAGGGCAAAAAGACGAAGCGCTTCCGGATGGCCGGAACGTAATTTCTCTTCAAGCTTAATGCGCCGTGCTGAAAATACTGCCGTTTCACTGCTGGAAAAAAGCGCAGACAACAAAAGAAGAATAAAAAAGAGTAGTGCTCTGAGCCATAAATCCTCAGGCATAATCCCATTCCTTCAGAAAACGGTCTTCAAGTTCCCTCATGGTTTTTCTTTCTTCTTCGGAAGAATCTTCATAACCCATTAAGTGAAGAAAGCCATGGATGAGAATCCGAATAAATTCTTGTTTAACCGGAACAGTGTACTCGTGTGCATTTTCCCGGATGCGCTCCGGAGAAATATAGAGTTCCCCTTCCAGAAATTCTTCTGAACAATCCAGCGTAAAAGAAATAATATCGGTATACACATCTTCATCAAAGTATTGAATTTTCATTTCCCTCAGGGCATCATCCTGAACAAAAATGCAGTTTATATCAAACGCCGGGATATGGAATGCCTGGATAAGTTTATGCAAAACACCTTCAATCGTATCTCGCTGAACCGGAAGTCGCTGCCCGGATTCATTGTAAATGTGAATGGCTTTCTGACGCCGTTTAACAACAATCATGATTTATTCGTCGTTTGGGTTTTTTGTCCGGGATATTCAGGGCGGTGGTGATACATGCTTTTGAACAAGCGAAGTAATGACTCTTTGATAACAGATATATCATTAAATGTCAAAGGACATTCGGAAAGTTGTCCCTCATCCATCCTGGATTTTATAATCATATTGATGCGGTTTTCAATATCGGTATCTGTCGGCTTGTCCAAAGCCTTAATTGCCGCTTCACATGATTCGGCAATCATGACAAGAGCTGTTTCCTTTGTATTGGGTTTGGGTCCGGTGTATCTAAAATCATTTTCTTTAACATCTGTCGGATCTTCTGCCTGTTCAAGCGCCTTATGGTAAAAATATTTAACAATCTGTGTCCCGTGGTGCATCGGAATAAAATCCGTAACAACTTTGGGCAGATTATAACGCTCGGCCAGTTCTATGCCGGTCCGAACATGATTGATCACAACTTTTGCCGCCATGTGAGGTTTCAATTTTTCCAAACGGTTTTCTTCCTGCTGGTTTTCGGCAAAATAACTTGATTTGGCCGTTTTCCCAATATCATGGTAATATGCGCCTACCCTGGCAAGCAGATTATTAGCCCCAATGGCTTCCGCCGTTGTATCAACAAGGGTTCCCACCATCACTGAATGATTGAACGTTCCCGGTGCCTTCATCGCCAGCTCTTTAAGCAGGGGTTTATTCAAGTCCGTCAATTCAAGAAGAGTCATGTCGGTGGTAATATTTAAAATCCGTTCAAAAACACTAACCAGGCCATATGCGGCAAGAACAGAACCAACCGTATTAATACAGGCATACAAAATATTCCGGGTCAGTTCGGCTACAGATGTAAAACTTACCAGTTCAAGCGATATCAGGCCGATTGTATAAGAGAGAAAAATCCAAATAAGAGGTTGAAAAATCTGGTCTCTGCTTCTCAGTTTTTTGATAGAAATAGTAGATATTAAAGCAGGAAGAAGGTGTACAACCGTAAAATAGAAGGTATTGCCAAAAATATAAGAGAGCATGAGTATAACCGGAACCGTAGAAAAGATTGCAGCTCTTTCATCGAAGAAAATTGATGTAATCATAGCAAGAAGAGTAATGGGAACCGCCATAAAAGCAGCATTATTCAATGTGGAAATCAAATATCCGATACTGATCACGATCAATTGATTAATAATAATCAGAAACAGTTTTTTTCTGTCAGAAAAAATTTCTTTTCTGAAGTGAATCATAAATAGAACAAAAAGCGCATATAGAAGTCCCATAATCACCAGATCGCCGGTAATCATCATGAAATACCGTTTCCCGAAGGCATTTAAGTTCTTTCTCGACTCTGCCACGTTGAGCGAATAGATTTTTCGATAGATCAGAGGCGTTACGCGTGTATTGGCATCGACTATTTTTTCATTCTTCAGAACTTTCCCGTCAACTATCGGAATTCGGCTGATGGCATCTTCCTGCCGTCTTTCGGTTCTTTCTTTATCATAGATCAGGTTCGGGCGAATAAAAATTCTGGATAGCTGAAAAAGGATTTGTTTAATATCAAAACTGAAATCCTCCCCGTTTGATTTCAGATTCCGGGAAAGAAAATCAAGAGCCTTATCTCTGTCAAATACTTCGTCTGTTCTCCGGTAGATTTCTTCTCCGGACAGGGAAATTGCCACCTGAACGGAAACAATATCGTTTTGCGGAATATCCACGATTCCCTTGTTGAAAATTTGCTTTATTATCTGTTGATATTGACTTTTCAACATTTCAGGATCAGGCAAATGTCCCGCTGCAGGATCGTACAATCCTTTAAACACATCATTAAGGACATCAATATTGTAATCCTGTTTAAACTGCAAAACCAGCTGATGAAATGCCGTGCTATCAGAGCGGACTTTTTTATTTTGTTCCTGAAAACGGGTAATATTATACCGGTAATAGTTTCTTTCCTCTCTGGATTTCACAAGAGACTGATATCGCAACTGGAGGGCTGACGTCATCCTGAAAAACTGTTCGATATCCTGCAGGCTGCGTGTTTCGGCATCCGCATTATGATTAAAAACAAACGGAACCCTCTGAAGGGCTTCTCTCTTTTCTGCTTCAATGACATCTTCAGGTTTAAGAATATCATAATCGTATGGCGCAATTACGGCTGAACGGGTAATTTCACCGATCTGGTATTTATAATACTGGGATTTTTCGCGGGGAATCAAGAACGTGGCAACGACAACGACAATTAATAACAAACCGAATTTAATGATTAAATCCCAGTTAATTTTTACATGCATTTTATCTTTGAAGCCCATTCCATCCTCCTGTCAGGAAAGCCGATTAGAATTTAATCAGATTTGCACCCCAGGTAAAACCCGAACCGAATGAAACAAAGATGATAGTGTCTCCCCGTTTAAAACGATTTTGCTCAAGAGCTTCACAAAAAGCAATTGGAATGGAGGCCGCTGTAGTGTTTCCATATTTCTCAATATTCGAAAAAATCTTATCAAAGCCCAATTCAAGCCGTTTGGCAACCATTTGTGTAATCCGCAAATTTGCCTGATGAGGTATAATTTGCCTGATTTCCTCTTTCGAAATATTGTTTCTTTCCAGCAATTCAAGAATCACTTCAGGCATGCGGGTAGAAGCAAATTTAAATACAAAGCGACCATTCATGGTTGGATATTGGCGGTTATTTATTATATCATCAATATCCATACGTCCTTGTTTCAGTATTGAAGGATATTCTTTCCAAAGGGCCTGGTAAAATTCCCCTTCACTGTGGAGGACAGAATCAACAACATCGCAGTCTTCCTGTGAATCAGTGAGAACAAAAGCACCTGCGCCGTCTCCAAATAATACGGCAAGATCTCGCCCTTCAGTACTCATATTCAGCCCTATGCTTTGAATTTCTGCACCTACAAGTAGAATATTTTTATACTTTCCTGATTTAATAAATGTAGACGCCATTTCAAGTCCGTAAACAAACCCGCTGCATTGCTGGCGTATATCAAAGGCCGGAATGGTACGGCAACCTGTCAATTTGTGCTGCACCAATACACCAATTCCCGGGATCTCATGATCCGGTGACAGAGTGGCAACTATGATCATATCCAAATCACCGGCTGAAAGACCGGCTTTTTCCAGTGCCTTTTCCGCAGCTTTAACAGCAAGATCTGAGGTGCCCATTTCACCGGGAATAACATGATGCCGTTCAGAAATTCCGGTTCGTTCTATAATCCACTCATCCGAT